>NZ_CAXSNO010000003.1:0-543391 GCF_964238835.1 Parabacteroides sp. 20_3
GTTTTATTATCCTCGCTCCGGAATCCGTTATTGTAGTCCAAAGTCATACTTCTTTGACGGTATCAATCCGGAAAATTTCTTCTCCTATACTTGTACTACTTGTTGAATTATGTAAATCTCTCAAAGAACTCTCTCGCTATCGTTTCTCGATTGCGGCTGCAAAGGTAAGGACTTTTTTTTAATCTCCAAATTTTTCGGTGAAAAATTCTCGATTTATTTTCTCTCGTCGATCTCCGGGCGGTTGGAAATTATCGCTTGGCCCAGCCAACCTCATCCCCTACCCAAGGATACCTCCACGTTTCCATCATTTCTGAAGCGCCGTTCTCTCTCGAATGCGGGTGCAAAAGTAATGCTATAAAACATACGGTCCAAATTTATCGGGCATTATTTTTCAAGTTTTTTACGGCAACGGATATCGGGTACATTATAATATAGGATACCCTATTTAGAGTCTATATTCATCTAAAATAACTAAGTTCGCATCAAAATAGAGTTGGAAGAGAGTGTCGAATTTCGTTTTCGAGTTTGTTAGCCGAACCTTAAACCTATTTCTTCATCCCTCGTACGGGAAACTAATCTGAATGCCACACTAAATTAAAAAATTATGTCGAGACCAATCAAGAAAGGATTAAGTTATTTTCCACTGGACACCGATATGCTGTCCGATCGAAAAATACGTCGCTTATTTCAAAATTATGGATGCGAAGGTTTCTCCACCTACATGGCGATCCTGTGTGAAGCGTATGGCACCACGGGATATTACATCCGATACACGGACGATTTCTGTTTTGATATCGGATTTACGCTCAATCTGAAGGAAGAACAGATCCGTGAGATCATCGGATTTTGTGTTGAGATCCGATTATTTAATCAGGAACTATTCGCCCTGCAAGGAATCCTCACATCTTTCGGAATCCAATCCCGCTATCGGGAAATCAACAAGCGGAGCATATCCCGTATCTCCCCCGAATGGGAAATCCGGGAAGAGACCGCCCCTATTTCTACGGTAGAAATATCGGTTCCTGTTACAGAAACCCCGGTTTTAGCGACAGAAACAGCCCCAAAAGGAAAAGGAAAAGGAAATAAAACAAACACGGTAACAAAAATTCAAGCTAGAAATGAACATTCGACCTCAAATGATAACGGAGAGGCAGGCCGCAGAGCCGAGTTACTCCAAATGGCAGCCAACGCCACAAGCGCTAGCCGACATGCGTAAACGATACGGAGACGCCCAAGGTTTCCTATCGATATTCACCCCCGATCTACAGATCGCCGCCGCCCGTCACCCGGAGCGGACCTATACGGGCACGGCCCCTACGCTGGCCACGATAGCCGTCGGCTACGGTGAACCGGTAGCTATCGTATGGATCTGCATCCAGCTGGAGAACGTAAACCTGTTCGCGGGGGTAAAAGAGAAAATGCCCGTCAGCCGCCAAAAAGAGCTGTCAGCCTTGATTCTCACAGAGTACCCATTTTTAAAGGCTTCCGAGATACTCCTTTTCTTCCACCGGCTGAAATGCGGACGGTACGGACGCTTCTACGGATCGGTGGATGCCTTGACCATCACGACCTCGCTCCTGCAATTCATGGACGAGCGACGGAAAGAGAGCGTCCGCTACCGGCAACCGGACACGGCAGCTCCCGCCACGACCACCCCCTCCTCGAGTGGTATCACGTATGAAGAGTATTTAAGATTAAAAGAACAAAAACAGCAACACCATGAACACGAATAGAATCTATGGCCATCAAGAGTTGGCCCTTTTATATTTCCCGAACGTACTCCCCTCCTCGGCCTCCACGCAATTGACCCGTTTCATCCGCCGGGACCCGGAGCTACTGTCTGCCCTCGAAGCCATCGGCTATCGTAAAGGCATCCGCCTTTACACGCCCTTGCAAGTGCGGACCATCGTCGATCATATGGGTGACCCCGAGAATTGGAATCTTTAATTTCCAAGCCTCAATTATCAATTTTCCATTATTAACGGCATAACGGTGATTTCTCCCGTAATCCAACTCTTTTTTTCGAGCGAATCACGGCCGTAAATGTTCTCAAAAAAACACGTACATGTTTTTCGAAAAACACGTACGACTTTTTCCGAAAATACGTACGTCTTTTTTTCGGGTACAAATCCCGACATTGACCGACACTGACCGACTGCCCTTTTTTCAGTCTCTTACCTTTGCGGAAAAAAGAAATGATGAATAAACTTGTATGTATCGGGCTAATTATCCTATCCGCATTGTCTTGCTCGGTTTCACGAGATAACAAGCAAAGGCTGTATAAACACGAGAAAGACTCCCTCTCGGCAATCCGTATCGACCATCTCTTTCGCCAAGCCAAAAGCGACAGCCGGAATCACCTATCGGCCACCCTGCGCCAAGTAACCTTCTCTTCCCCCGACAGTTCCGGGCGGCAATATCCGCTGTCCGTGACCACCGCCACCCTGCAAGAACAATCCCGGCGATCGGCAACAGACACCTCTTCCCTATCCAGCGCCCAACGATCCACGCAAACCAGTACCGCCACGCACGTATCGCAGGAGAGCAAGGAGCGAAAAAGACAGGCGACCCCTTGGTGGCTATGGCTAGCGCCGGGCCTTGCCCTCATCGTGATTCTCAAAAAACGACCTCGACAAAATAAAAACTCATCCTATGAACCATAAAAGAAATAAGTATCAGAAAAGAATAAATATACAATTAACAGTAGCCGTGATGTTATGCCTAGCCGGCCTCTCGCTGCTGTTCATGGGATTCTGGTGTAGCCCCACGGGAGAGATCCATAATTCCGTATTAATCGGCTTCGGTGAGGTCTCCACTTTCGCCGGCGCCCTATTCGGGGTGGATTACAAATATAAGGAGAAAAGGAACTATTAAGAAATAAGAAAACGGTAGGTGATAGTATAAATTTTTTTATTACTTTTACCCCTTACATATAATGGACTTATGAGAAAAACCTTTGTTTACCTCTTAATACTAGGCTTAACCTATTTTATTTCTTGTGATAGGCCAAACCATCACCCTTCAATCTTCCAGAAGGTAGAGAGATTAATGCCCCAACATCCGGATAGCGCCTTGGCACAAAAACAGTGGGAACAAGCGGCTTTATTATCCAAACGCTATGAGTTATCGCATGATTCCATAGAAAAAGCACGTCTGGAACAAGAGCTGGAAACAGAAAAGAATAAATGTATAACCTTGAGCAAAAGAAAAGACGTTCTAACCTATGTCATGTAAAAAAATAGCGGAATAAACAATAAATAAAATAATAGGCAAATGAAAACATTCAGTTTTATAGGAGTAACCATCCTGTTTGTAGTGACAGGGTGTGGAGGCAGTCATTCATCGACCGATGAGTTTATTACCGTAGATGTAAATGAAAGTTATTCAACCAAAAAAGAACTGGTACTGCAAGACTTCATGGATGTGGAATACATTCCTCTGGAAACAAACGATGAGTTTATTAATCAGGGATATGTACAAGCGGTTGGTGAAAAATACATAATAGTGGCAAATTATAATAATGATGGGAATATATTCGTATATGACCGGAGCGGAAAGGCCATCCGTAAGATAAACCGTAAAGGACAAGGAGGGGAAGAATATATAAATTTTAGATGTGTTACGTTGGACGAAGAAAACAATGAAATATTTATAAATGATCACTATAAGAAAAGAATAAAGGTTTATGATTTAGAGGGAAATTTTAAACGCAGTTTGAAGCAGAAAACAGAAGGTGACTCTCAGTTCTATTGGGAAATATTCAATTATGACAAAGAAAATCTGATTTGTTACGATGAAATCAATGCTGAGATACCCTTCCTGCTCGTATCGAAGCAGGACGGGAGCATAACCAAGGAAATAAGACCTTCCTTTAAAGAGAAGAAGTACTTTTTTCAAGTCTTACGGATGGAAAATAGTACAAGAGCTGCCGGACCGGGATCTTACAGCAGAATCACTCCGTTTAATGGTAATTGGATTCTATTAGAACCCTCATCAGATACGATCTACACATTGATGCCCGATTGCAGTTTACGTCCGTTTATCGCACGAACGCCACCTATCCATACCATGGATCCGGAAGTGTTCTTGATTCCGAGGTTGATATCCAATCGCTATTATTTCATGGAAGGTATAAAAAACGTATATGATTTCAGGAAAGAAGAAGGATTCCCTAAAACCTACTTTGTGTATGATACCCAAGAAAAGGAGTTTTCTAGGTATATTATATACAATGGAGATTATACTTCTAAAAATGAATTCTATATGGTTATGCTGACCCCTATCAATGCCCAAGGTGAATCATGGGCTACCCTGAACGCTTTCGATCTTTGCCGGGACTATCAAAAGGGAAAGTTGAAAGGCAAACTAAAAGAAGTGGCCGCGACATTGGAAGAGGATGACAATCGGGTGGTAATGTTGGTGAAATCTAAAAAGTAAAAAAATATCAACAGTGATGGAAAACAATTCATCAGCTGGTGGTCATAGGGAATCACGCCAACACGAAGGATGCCGTCATCCGGATAAGGCATTGGAACGATCTGAGGTGAACATAGAGGGCTTTACTACCAACAAAAAGAGCCTCAATAAATGCTAGACAACACCTTTACGAAAATATCGGAGATATTATTTGCTTATATACAGGAAGAAGTATATGTTTGTCGTGAGGACTCTGTAAACACAAATCATCATTCCATTTTCATGGAATGATTCAACTTGTGTAATATTCATTGTTTAAATAAAAAAACGCATGAATAAAATCATATATTACGTATCGATCACGTTACTAACGGTTGTTTCCTCATGCGGAAATAAAGAGACAAATGTATCCAGAAAGTTGACCTTGGATAATTGCCCGGTCATAGCACAGGTTATTAATCTGCAAGGAGATCCGGTGACTAATTTAGACTTTTCTTCCGTAAAGGATACATTCAATTTACCATTAAGCTCCTTGCTATCTTCCTTTCAAGTTATTCGCCTAGAAAATTCGGAAGACGCACTGACCGCCGCAGGACAAGATACCCATATAGCCGTGAGTGACCATTATATTTTAGTGAAATCTTTTAGGGCAGGCTCTTCTTGTAAGCTCTATAACCGTAATGGGGATTTCATCAGAAAGATCTCCTCCCAAGGACAAGGGCCGGATGAATATAACTTATCTATTTATGATCAGTATTTAGATGAAAATAATAATAAAATCTATCTAATGGAGATTCGTGCCTCTAAGATATTAGTGTTTGACCTCGACGGGCAGCCACAAAAACACATTCCTCTGGCCTATATAACCCATAAAGGACGATTTGTTATCAATGACGAGAAAAAAACAGTAACCGTCATGTGCATACCTTTTCAGGGAACTCCCACCGCATTGATCTGGACACAGGATTTCGAAGGCAATATCATCCAAGAATATCCGGTCTCCGACCAATTCATGTTGATCCCAAGCACTTACGATTATGAGGTACGGTAGTCCTTGAATACCAACGCTTCCGACTTCTATCTTCATAATTGTATAGCCTCGCAAGACACACTTTATCATTATGACATAGACTCGAATACGCTACACCCTGTTTTTACGATGCATACGGGTCATGAGCCGATCTGCCATTATTTCACGGAGCTGCCCAATCACTTTCTAGTCACTTGGTATACGCAAACCTCTTGGAATAATGAGTTACCCCGTTTCCCGAAAATCCTAGTAGACAAACAAAGCCTTAAAGGTTGTTTCGTGAATTTGAAATGGAATATGCTAGGGAATATAGATGGGCCTACCAATCCGTCCTTCAATCGAGGTTATTTCACTGCGATCATGGAACCTTACGCATTAAAAGAGCAATTGGAAAAAGTTTTGATTTCCAATCAAAAACTATCTCCGGAGGTGTTGAGAAAAGTAAAAGAGTTGAATAATCGAATTACCGATGATGATAATTGTATCGTCTTTATAGGAAAATTGAAAACAAAATAAAAGAAACATGAAAGCCATAATCACAATCTCAGCGATATGCATACTTTTAACGGTAGGATGCAATCGAAACCCAGAGAATCCGGATAAGTTGCGAACCATACTTTTCGAGCGATGCATAGAGACAGAGCAAAAGATGAAAATCTCCGAGATAGCCGATACCATTGAGTATTTAGAGTTGAAGACTCCACATGATATCGTAATCTCCCGCATCTTAAACATTGTCTGCGGTGATAATTTCTGGTTGATTCACACAAGGCAAGGAATTTACAAATTTACGAGAACCGGTGAATTCGTTAAACAGATAGGCCGTCAAGGACAAGGACCCGACGAATATCTCTATATTCTAGGCATAGATATAAATCCTACTCGAAAAGAGATCATCCATGCGGATACGCAACAGATCTTATATTATGATTACGATGGAAATTTTCTTCGGAAGGAGAAAATTAATGATTACTTTTTTAATATAGTCTTTGTGGATTCTGTATTATGGACTTGTAATCTTTGTATGCATATAGATAAATATATGGCTTGCGCATTGAGTTTAGCGGGTGATACCGTTACTGTCATGCCCAATCCGAATTATGGGATAGAGAGTCTCAACGAGGGATTTTCTTTTGTCTCCTCCTCTGAATTGAGAGAATTCTCGAAATATAAAGAGAATGTTTATATGAAAACCCGCTCGTCAAGAGATACCGTATATCAGTTATCGGGAACAAAATGGAGACCTTATCTCTATCTAGATATGGGTAAATACCAGATGCCCATAGAGTACGAGGCTTGGTATTCCGAGGACGCATATAACAAAAATGCGATTAATTATTGGAATATACCAAGATTGGAGGAAGACGATCGTTACTTCTTTTTCACCGCAGTCAGGCAAAAGCAGACTCAACGGGGAGAGAATGAGAATGATTACAAATTCGTGATTTACGATAAAAAAGAGAGGGAGGGTTTTGTTGTGAAAAATGAGGACGGGATGAAAATCACCGACGATATTTTAGGTGGCCCCAATTTCTGGCCTCGTTGGAGTACTAACGACCTATACATTACGACCATGGAATGGTTCGACCTAGCGCAATGGATAAAGGATAAGAAACGCACCCTATCCCCTACCTTGCAAAAACAGTTCGAAAGTTGGGGAGAGGACACAAATCAACTGATCGTGTTGTGTAGAAAAAAGAGAACAAATATTTTGGCATTTGGGCAAAGAAGATAATCCCATCATAATATTAATGGAATAATTTTTGGTAGTACGAGCAAACTGTGTCAACTAAATATTTTTCATCCGTTGTCATATCCGGCTGAGCCAAATAGACATGAACCTATCATACACGATATACCCATCCGGTTGCCTCAATATAAACTCCTTATCTATTAAGATCCTTAAGGAAGTATTCACGCTACTCACCGCCTTCAAATCATACTTTTTGATGAAGGCGGCAGCATTGACCTCCCGGACAATCCCTTCCTTGGCGATCGCTTTCAATAGCTGGATTTGATTAAATGTCAACAATTGGAAATAAGTCTGGTAGGTATATTCTTCTTCCCGTAAGATCTCCATCATGAGAGAATCAAGAAGCTCCGGAGAAAGTGTTTTTTCCGGTAAAGCGAAGAGACGGTTCAAAAGATATTGCACATACCAAGTATGCCCATCTACCCATGTGTACACCTTATCAAATATTTCTTCCGGAAGCTCCTTCCCTTCCTTCTCGAAGAAAGAATGGGCAAAGGAAAAATACACCTCCTTGCTGATCTTGTCTAAAAATAATTTTTGGGTGGATTGATAGAAGGGGCGCTTGATTGAGAAGAATATATATTCCATCAAGTGCTTTTTACTCCCCGAAAAGATAAAATGAACATTCGGCAAAAATTGAATATAAGAACGCAATAGGCCTTCCACCCCTTTCTCCGGATATTCCATGATTTGCTGGAACTCGTCAATAGCCAGATAACATTCTCTTCCAGACTGCCGCAAGTAGTCGAAAATCTCCTTCAGCGTCTCCTCCTCTTTCGAAGGGACGATATCCAAGGATACAGACGGAATGCCCGATAACTCATCCATTGTTATCACGGGACGGCAACTCTTAAAAAAAGAAAGCAAGGTCTTCAGCGTAGATTGAGAGAGACTATCCAGCTTACCTAAGATTTCCCTTCCCAACAAAGCGACAAACTCACGCAAATTTTGAGTAGAGAAAATATCTAAGTAGAAGCACTTGGCATTCTTCTCCTTTTCTTGTAGCGTATAAAAAACATTCTTGATCAAACCGGTCTTTCCCATACGGCGAGGGCTTACCAACGTGATATTTCTCCCATTATGAAGAGCGGATAAAATCACTTCAGTCTCTTTCTCCCGATCACAAAAATATTCTGGACCTTGATAACCAACTATTAAAAAAGGATTATTCATATTCAGCATCTTATTTGCATTACGCAATTCACGTAACGCAAATTACGTAATAAAAAACCAGAATAACAAGTAAACCGACTACTACTTACATATCCCGACACTCACCGACACTCGCCGATTCCCGTTTTTCAGAGGCTCTATCTTTGCATTGTCATTAGTAATTAACCTTTTAAAATTCAAAATTATGGCAGTGAAATTTAAAGTAGTAAAGCGTAAGGTATTGAACGGCGCAGAGAAAGACTCAGTAAAGAACTACGCGATCGCTAAAACGTCGGGGACTTCGGACCTCAACAAATTATGTAAACTGATTTGCTCTCGCTCCACGCTTTCGTCGGCGGACGTGAAAGCGGTGCTCGATTCATTAAACTGGGCGATGGATCTGGAACTTTCCTCCGGCAACGTGGTGCAATTGGGAGAATTTGGAAACTTCCGTATGTCTATTAACTCCGAAGGAACGAATACGCCCGAGGACTTCGACGCCACCAAGATAAAGGGGGCACGTATTATCTTTTTCCCGGGCTCGGCCCTGCGGACTACCCGCAATGAGGTGAATTTCGAGCCTCTGGAGGTTACGAAAAAGAGCGCAGATTCTGATAGCGAAAGCCCGGACGAGATATGAGAAAAATTGACCTGATCGTGATTCATTGCTCGGCAACCCGTGAGAATACGGATTATAGCCCGGAGCAACTGGAGAGTGACCATAAGGCACGGGGATTCCTCCGTGCCGGTTACAACTTCTACATCCGTAAATCGGGAGAAGTAGTGAACCTGCGCCCGCTAGAGCAAATTCCGGCTCATGCGAGAGGACACAACAAACACAGCATCGGGATTTGCTACGAGGGTGGACTGGACATCACCGGACAGCCACGGGATACCCGCACACAGGCTCAAAAGACCTCGTTGTTACGTTTGATCCGGCATCTCTTAATCTGCTTTCCCGGCTCATGGGTCTGTGGGCACCGGGATCTCTCGGAGGACTTAAACGGAGACGGGACGATCTCGCCGGATGAATGGATCAAACAATGCCCCTCATTCAACGCGATCCCCGAATACAAAGAACTCGTGTATGAGCTACGAAAAAAATAAGTAAAAAATCTATGCTCCCACTAAGGGTTTTCAAATTTGGTTGCGACTATTAGTATAGAAACAACTTAAAATGGAGAATAGCATAGATCATATTATCACAAGGATATTAAGTGGCAACAGCTCCTCGGAAGATTTTCTTTCGCTGAGCGAATGGCTGAACGCAGACGAAAAGAACAAAAAAGAATTTCGGTTGCTAAAGAGTTATTGGGATGCGGAAGTCTCGTTCAGCCATTCCTTAATGCCTAATGTGTCCCTCGATAATTTGAGAAAGAAGATCGACGATCAAAGCAGGCAAAAGAGATTGAGGCTGATCCGTTTCATCGCTACTCCCATTGCGGCGGCAATCGCCTTTCTTGTTCTGTTTTTCGCTACGACGCACTTAAATACCCGGGAAGGGAAGGTTCAGCAATTCTATACCTATATAACCGATAAAAATAAATCTCATTTTACATTGGATGATGGTACGAAGATCATTTTGAACCGGAATAGTCGCTTTACCTACTCTGACGCATACGGTACGGATCAGCGAAAGGTTAATTTGGAAGGAGAAGCCTATTTCGAGGTGGCGAAAAATCCGGAAAGACCTTTCATCGTCGATATGGGAAATGCCTCCATACGGGTATTAGGAACGACCTTTAGTGTAAAAGCCGATAAAGGGAAGGATCAGATCACAGCCGTCCTGCTGGAAGGGTCTATCCGTTTCGAAAGCCCGACACAACAAGTCTTACTAGCTCCCGACCAGCAACTTACATTCATCCGTTCAACGAACAAGATTGATATCCAATCCGTCAACGCAAAAGAAAATCTGGCATGGAAAGACGGCTTGCTAAAGTATAAATCAATAGCGCTTTGTACCTTGCTGAATGAGCTTGAGAAAAAATACGAGATCCCGATCCATATAGAAAACAAGAAACTGATGGACCCGAATGTCACTGTATCCGGAACATTCAGCGAGGATCAATCTTTAAAGGAGATTTTACAAGTAATATCTCGCAGTTTGCCGATCAAATGGTCACAAAGAGATGGAACTTACTATATTCAATAAAATAAAAATATCAACACATCTTAAAAAAAACAAGCAATGCCTATGAGATAACACGGATCATATCTTTCAAAAAAAACAAAACCGGCTGCAAAAATACAGCCGGCCCCATTAAAAAGAATTAATTCCTGCTTCTGCTACTCCACGACCAAATTTTGTGGCAGACGCATATTATCAACCTTTTATCAGTACAAAAATATGGAAAATGTTTCGTATTATAGGTCTTTTAGGTCCAAAGACTTAAAAAAAATGCTCTCGGTCCTAAAAATGTCCTTTATTTTACTTTTCTTGACACTGTTCCAAGCGGTAGCGACTAATTCCTATTCACAATCTGTAACGATTTCCGTGAAGACGGATCAGGCCCCGCTAACCGATCTATTCGCTATTATAGAAAAACAAAGCGATTTCTTATTCTTCTATGTGGATTCTGACGTAAAGAACGTAAAAGTGAGCGTGAACGCAACCGATAAGTCCATAGAAAATATCTTATCGCAAGCACTACGCAACACGAGTTTGAAATATTCGATCGAAGGACGGAATATCAATGTATTTAATAAAAACATTGTCGCCCAGCAAACTAAAAAACGTATTACCGGTGTCGTTAAAGATGCGGAAGGAAACGCTATTATCGGCGCTAACGTTGTCGAGAAAGGCACGACCAACGGTACGATTACGGATCTGGACGGTAAATACATGATGGAAGTATCCTCAAACGCAACCCTTGAGTTTTCCTATATCGGTTACATGACACAGTTGCAACCGGTAGGCGGCAAAAACGAGATCAATGTAAACCTGAAAGAGGACACTCAAAAACTGGACGAGGTAGTCGTAGTAGGTTACGGTACACAGACAAAACGTGAGATTACCGGTTCTATCACCAATGTGACCGCTGAGGATTTCAACCAAGGTCTGACTCGTAACGCAGCGGATTTGTTACAAGGTAAGGTGGCAGGTTTAACGATCAATACGGGTTCCGGCGACGTAACGGGCAACTCGACGATTCAATTAAGAGGTATGTCAACCTTGCAAAAGGACCAAGGTCCGTTGGTTGTTATCGATAATGTACCGGGCATGGACATGTCTACGGTTAATCCGCAGGATATCGAATCTATCTCTATCTTGAAAGATGCGTCTTCAGCCGCTATCTATGGTTCCCGTTCAGCGGGTGGTGTTATCCTTATCACTACGAAGAAAGGTTACGCCAGCAAACCGACCATCGCTTATAATGGAGCGTTCGGTGTATCTACCTTGGCCAACAAGCCGAATCTGCTGACGGCGGACCAATGGCGTAGCTATACTTCCTCTACCCCGGGTAAGGATGGTAAGGATTTTGACATGGGAGCGAACACGGATTGGTTCGACGAGATCACGAGAATCGGTTTCCAACAGGATCATGCCGTGTCTTTATCAGGAGGTGGTTCACACCATAACTATAGAGGTTCCCTTTCTTATATGCAACGTGAAGGTATCGCACGCGATAACTCCATGAACCGTTACAACGCCCGTTTCCAATTCTCCCAACGTGCGCTGGAGGATCGTTTGAAAGTAAGCATCACCGGCGTGGCTACCGTTACGGATAACGCACCGACAAATACGACAAACTTCTTGCTTGCCTACAATATGATTCCCGTACGTCCGGTTAAGCTAGAGGATGGATCTTGGTTCGACACACGTGAATACGACCAAGGAAACCCGGTACGTAACCAGAAAGAGAATACACATAAGAACCGCATCAATAATTTCTATGGAACCGCTGATGTCGGTTATACGATTATCGATGGCTTAGAGGCTAAAGTTCTTTTAGCTAAAAGCCGGAACACGGAAGATGAGAGTAAATACAGTAGCATCGAGTCTCAAGCCGGCTACAACGATGGCGGTAAGGCCGAACGTTGGTCGAGATTGCGTGATAAGGATTTGATGGAATGGACCGCCAATTACTCGGCCGAGTTCAATAAGCATAAGATCAATGCCTTGATCGGTTATTCTTGGGAAGAGGAGAACTATGAGGAGACTCACGTACAGACCCGTGGTTTCGTCACTGATTTATTAGGCGCTAACAATTTGGCCGCAGGACAAAACCTGAACCCCGGAGACGCGGAGTCTGAGAAATGGCAAAGTCGCCTGATCTCTTTATACGCAAGAGCCAATTATAGCTTCAATGAGAAATATATGTTGACAGCTACCGTACGCCGGGATGGTTCTTCCAAATTTGGAACGAATAACAAATGGGGTACCTTCCCTTCCGTTTCCGTGGGTTGGAATATCACCCAAGAATCATTTATGCAAAAAGTAAACTGGCTTAACGACTTAAAGTTAAGTGTCGGTTATGGTATCACTGGTAATCAAACAGGATTGGACCCCTACAAAACCCTCGAGCTTTACGGCACAGATGGTGTATATTATGATACCGGTTCTTGGTTGCCTTCTTATAAGATCAGCCAGAACGCCAATCCGGACCTAAAATGGGAACAAACAGCGATGTTGAACATCGGACTTGATTTCTCCGTATTGGATAGCCGCCTAGGAGGTCGTATCGAATGGTATAACAAAAAGACCTCTGACATGCTTTATACCTATCCGGTACCAACCCCTCCTTATTTATATAATAAGATCATGGCAAACGTAGGTGATATGCGTAATACGGGTATCGAGCTGAGTTTGAACGCAGACGCTATCCGCACAAAGGATTTCGACTGGAACATTTCCTTGAACTTGGCTCACAATGAAAATGAGGTAACTCGTTTATCCAACGATGTATTCACGATGGATAAGATCTTATTAGGTGACGTATTCATCCGGGGTGGAAGCTCCAGTGGTACGCACGTATTGGAAGAAGGACGCCCTATCGGACAATTCTACGGTTTGGTTTGTAACGGTATTGACGAGAACGGTAGATATATCTTGGTAGATAAAGACGGCGACGGCGAGATTTCCGATCCGGCGGATTACGACTACATCGGTTCCGCACAGCCGAAATTGACTTACGGTATCACCAACTCTTTCCGTTACAAGAATTTTGACTTATCATTTTTCTTGCGTGGAACGATCGGTAATGATATATTGAATGCGACCCGCATGGCATACGCTCAATCCGGATTCCTGCCGGGAACGAATGCGCTGGACGATCCATTGACCTATACGTTAAGCGAAACTCCTAGATTCTCCAACTATTATTTAGAGAAAGGATCTTTTATGCGTCTCGACAACTTGACTTTAGGATATAAGATCAAAGCTTTGAACGGTATCCGTGTTTATTTCACGGCACAAAACCTATTCGTTATCACGAAATATAAAGGTCTTGATCCCGAAGTCCCTATGGATTCAGGAGACGGTTTAACCCCGGGTGTAGAACCTCGTGAATTTTATCCGAAGGCACGCACATTCTCTGTTGGATTAAACTTGAATTTCTAATACATAAACAGTAACGATCATGAAAAGATTATTCAAAAATATAATATGTGCCGTACTCGCTCCGGTAGCGCTTGTCTCTTGCATGGATTTGGACGAGAACGTATACGACAAACTTCCTACCGACGAATTCGGGACAACGGAAAAGCAGATCAACGCAATCATGGCTCCGGCATATCAATCTTTGAAAAATATGCTAGCCTACGACGGTCCTTGGGGGGCGGCCGATATGACAGCCGATATCTTGATGGCACCGACACGTGTAGGTGGTGACTGGTGGGACGGTGGACAGTATATGGAACAATGTATGCATAGCTGGAAACCGAACTCTTACTCTGTAGAAAATTGCTGGGATTATTGTACGGGAGGCCTAACTACGGTTAACTCCGTATATAATATTATAGAGAAAAGCGAAGCCATGAGCGATGAGCTTAAGCTTCAATACTTGTCCGAGTTAAGAGGATTACGCGCTTTCTGGTATTATGTAATCGTAGATATCTTCGGTAACGCTCCACTAGTGACAGATTTTGAGGATACCTCCTTGCCCTCCAGCACAAGCCGTGCGGACATTTATAAATATGTGGTTAAGGAATTAACCGAGATCATCCCGAACTTGCGCTCCGATGTATCAGATGCCAGCTACGGTAAGTTTACGCAAGGTGCAGCCCGCATGGTATTGGCGAAGATGTACCTCAACGCCGAGGAATGGATCGGTGAACCGAACTGGAAAGGTGTTGTGGAGCAATGCGACGAGATCATGAAACTCGAATATATCATCGAACCGAATTGGAAAACCAATTTCGAGGTTCATAACGAGGTATCGCGGGAGATCATTCTCCCGATCTGCTACAAGGCATCCGATGAGTGGGGCAACTCTATCCATCTTTGGACATTACATTATCTGGATCCCGATGTATTAGGTTTCACCGGCGGTATGTGGAACGGTATCAACGCCCAACCGGATTTTGTTCGTACATTTGATACGGAAGATCCTCGTTACGAAGGTTCGTTCTTGATCGGCCCGATGATCGACCCTAGCACGGGAGAGATTTTGAAAACGACCCTAGGACATGACTTGATCCATACGATCGACTTAAATGTGGTACCGGGAACAGAGAAAACCGATGCGGACGGTAACTTAACTCCGTGGGGCGAAGTTCACCAAGAAGACGGCGCACGTATCAATAAGTGGGTATATGAGAAAGGCATGCAAAATACCAATATGGAGAACGATATCGCTATTTTCCGTCTGGCTGATGTATACCTAATGAAAGCGGAAGCCTTGGTTCGCATGGGCGGGGATCTCGGTGAAGCTACTCGTCTGGTAAACGCTATCCGGGAAAGGGCTTATGGTAATTCCGATCATAATTACACGAGCGTGACATTAGATGATATTTATAACGAGCGTGGTTATGAGTTGGCATTCGAATTTGTCCGCCGCCAAGATATGATCCGCTTCGGGACTTATCTGAAACCGAGATATATGAAGCCGAAACAGACTCCGGAATATCGTAAGATCTTCCCGATCCCGTTCAAGGCTTGGCAGAAGAACAATAATTTGGTTCAGAACCCGGGATATCCGGCATTCTAATCATATCAGTCTGTTTTTAATATCAATTCTTTAGACCCCAATTCAATTATTAATCATAATATGAACAAATTTATGAAAGAGGTAAATAAACAATCCAGTCCGACTGGAATCTCTAGAAGGGAATTCCTTGGGATGGCAGCCACAGGCGCTGCCGCCCTTACGATCCTGCCCAGCTTTACCGTAGCGGGATTAGGACATGTAGCTCCCAGCGATAAGCTTTATATCGCAAAAATAGGCTGCGGCGGTATGGGAGCCGCCGATTTGGGTAGCTTAATGAATACGCCGCATAAGAACGCGGCGATCACCTGTCTGTGCGACGTGGATGACCGTCAATCTGTCGACGCTCGCAAGACCTATCCAAAAGCTAAGTATTTTAACGACTTCCGTGAGATGTACGAGAAGGAAGGTAAGAACTTCGATGCCGTATGTATCTCCACCCCGGATCATAACCATGCGATCCAAGCTTTCGGCGCTATGCGGATGGGTAAGCACGTATATCTGCAAAAACCGATCGCGCACGATATTTACGAGGCACGTATCCTTACCGAGGCTGCCAAGAAATATAAGGTCGTGACCCAGATGGGTGACCAAGGTAACTCTTGCGACGGTATGCGTACCCTTCGTGAATGGCTCGAGGCAGATCTGTTGGGTGACATCCAGAAAGTATATTGCTGGACCAACCGCCCCGTATGGCCACAAGGTATTCCTTGGCCGAACCAGAAACCGCCTGTTCCTAAAGGCTTGAATTGGGATTTATGGTTAGGAACAGCGGAGTATGTAGACTATGTGGATAATTTGGTTCCGTTCAACTGGCGTGGTTGGTGGCGTTTCGGTACAGGCGCTCTTGGAGATATGGGTTGCCACATCATCGGCCCTCCATTCAAATTGCTTCAATTAGGTTATCCGACCGAGGTTTCTTGCAGCACGACCAATGTTTACTCCGGAATCTTCGAAGAAGCCTATTATCCTGAAAGTTGCCCGGTAGCCAGCTCGATCCGTTATAAATTCAAGAAGAAAGACGGAAGCGACTTGAGCCTATATTGGATGGACGGCGGTATCATGCCGGAACGTTTCGAGGAGATCGACCCAGATGCCGATATGACCTGCACGATGGGAGACTTGGATATGATGGACGTGGAAGGCGCAACCGTATTCGTAGGTACGAAAGGTATGGCTTCTTGCGGCTGGGGTGGTTCCGATCCAAGATTCTGGCCGAAGGGGGTAAAGGCGAACAAGAAACCTTTATTCGACAAAGACGTGAACATTCCTCATAAATATAAACGTATCGAAGGGGGTACGAATGGCCACTATTGGGCATGGATCGACTCTTGTATCGCAGGGTACGACAAGGCGGACGTAGAATCTCCGTTCGAAGGATACGCCGGTCCGTTGACGGAGACCGTATTGATGGGTAACTTGATCTTACGGAGCCATAATATCCGGGAACAAGTGAAACATAACGACTCGATCTACGGAGAGCGTGAAGGCTTCATCTATCCGGGAAGAAACAAGACTTTCCTATGGGATGGAGCGAATATGCGTATCACCAATTTCGAGCAGGCGAACCAATTCATCAAGCGGAAATACCGCGATGGATGGGAAGACCTGAAGTTATAAAAGCTAACAGGAATCTAACGGTAACCTAACAGGAACCTAACAAATTCCTAATAATTATCTAACAAGTTTCTAACAAACAACAAACATTCATAATAGCGATGAAAAAGATTTATAGCAGTATTATGGCCGTAGCCTTATTCGCATCGGCCTTGTCATGTACCTCCGGCGGTAATACCAACGATGCCGGAACGCAAACCGCCCAAACCCAAGCCCTCGATAGCGACGGTATCCCTACGGGAGGCGAGTGGATCACCATGTTCGACGGCAAGACCTTGAACGGATGGCGCGGCTATTGCCGTCAGGATGTACCCCAAGGTTGGGTGGTTGAAGACGGATCGATCACCTATAAAGGTAGCGACAATAAGGCAGACACGGGCTTCGGCGACTTGATCTACGACAAGAAGTTCAAAAATTTCGTTTTCGAGATCGAATGGAAGATCGACAAGGCCGGTAATAGCGGTATCTTCTATACAGCGCAAGAAATTGAGGGTACACCTATTTATTACTCCAGCCCAGAATATCAGTTACTCGACAACGAGAATATGCCGGACGCATGGGAAGGTTGCGACGGTAACCGTCAGGCCGGTGCCGTATATGACATGATTATGCCGGATCCACAACCCGTAAAACCGTACGGAAACTGGAACAAGACGAGAATCGTTGTCTATAACCAACGCGTGATCCATTACATGAACGACGTGAAAGTGCTGGAATTCCAGTTCGGTACACCGGTATGGCGTGCGTTAGTGGATCATAGTAAGTTCAGCAAGTTCAGCACGAGTCCGGAGAAATGCCCGGAAGCTTACGACTTGATGCTACAATGCGGAAAACAACCGGGTTACATCGGTATGCAAGACCACGGTTATGGTGTTTGCTTCCGCAATATCCGAATCAAAGAGCTCTAAAATCGTATGAGAATAGAGATTTGTCAATCTTATGAGGCATTAAGCCTTAAGGCAAAAGAGATTGTTACCTCAGAGTTAGGGCAGCACAAGGCACTTACGCTTTGTGCCGCCACTGGGGGCTCTCCTACCCGGATGTATGAGTTGCTGGTAGAGGAAGCCGGTCGCCAACCGGAATTATTCTCCCAATTCACGGTACTAAAGCTTGATGAATGGGGAGGGATCCCGATGGACCACCCGGGTACGTGCGAGTCGTATCTACGGAACTATTTCGTAGGTCCGCTTCAAATCCCGGAAGACCGGTATATAGCGTTCCAAAGCGATCCGGAGAACCCTGAGGCGGAATGTGAGCGGATCCAACAGATACTGGATCAAAAAGGCCCTATCGACATTTGTATATTAGGAATAGGGATGAACGGCCATATCGCCTTGAACGAGCCGGCTCCTTCCTTGCATACGAATTGCCATGTGGCTCATCTGTCCCAGAAATCCTTGCAACATCCCATGATCGCCGGGGATACGGAGAAACCGGGATACGGACTGACATTGGGCATGGCGAATATCTTTCAGTCACGCCTGATTATCCTTCTTATCAACGGGATAAAGAAAAGGGAGATTACTCAAGCTTTCCTTGAACAGAAGATCTCGACGGAGTTGCCGGCCTCCTTATTGTGGCTGCACCCGAACGTGATTTGCCTGATCGACGGGGAAGCGGCGCATAGTTCTAATTAAGCTTTTACAATTATCATGAAATACGCTATCGCATTAGACATTGGAGGAACAAGCATAAAATATACTCTTGTGAACCAGAATGGCGACATTCTTTACGAATCGTCGGAAACCACACAATCAAAAGAGAATCCACGCCCATTATCCGATACCATAAAAAGTATCGTACGGAAAATGACAGACTACGCCCGTTCCCGGGATTGGGGGATTTACGGAATTGGCATAGGTGTACCTTCCGTAGTAGATAATGGGGTGGTTCTCTTTGCCAATAATCTTCCTGAACTAGATAACCAACAATTGGATCTTGCGTTAGCGGAATTTAATCTACCGGTATTCATCGACAACGACGCAAACCTTATGGGGTTGGGCGAGGTGATATATGGGGCGGCTAAAGGTCTCTCCGATATCGTTTTCCTGACGGTGGGTACCGGCATAGGGGGTGCCTTGTTCTTGAACGGCCGGCTTTATGGCGGCTACCGGAATCGGGGCACCGAACTTGGGCACTTAATTATTCATGGTCTGAATGGGAATCAATGTACTTGCGGAGCGTCCGGTTGCCTAGAGGCACACGCTTCCGTAAGTGCGTTGATCGCCTTATATCGGCAATTATTGGAGAAGAACGGACGGGAGATACCTTCCCGTATCGATGGAAAATATATAGTAGAGCGCTATAAAGCTCAGGAGAAAGAGGCCGTACTCGCTATGGAGGATCATTTCCGGAATCTGTCCCTAGGCGTAGCGAGCCTTATCAACATTTTCGCTCCGCAAAAGGTGATTATCGGCGGAGGCATTTCGGAATCCGGAGATTTCTACATTGACAATATACGGGAGCAGGTCGGGAAATACGTGATGAAGGAAACCTCGTACTTCACGACTATCGAGCTTGCCCGATTAGGAAATAAGGCCGGATGCCTCGGGGCGGCGGCATTGGTGTTTAATCATTGAATCTATCTATCATGAATAAGAATAATTGGATCGTACTCCTCATCTTGTGTATTTGGTTTGTCATTTCTTTTGTTACCAATATATTAGGCCCTATGCTACCGATGATTATCGATAGTTTTGGGCTGAGCCTGACATTGGCCGCTTTCTTACCGTTCTCGTTTTTCTTGGCATATGGCATCATGTCGATCCCGGCAGGAATGATCATCGAGCGTTTCGGGGGAAAGATTTCCTTATTGATCGCTTTCAGTCTGGCGTTTTTGGGTGCGGGGCTTTTCGTCATATTCCCGACCTACCCTATCGTATTAACTTCCCTTTTCGCTATCGGTCTGGGCATGGCGATGCTACAGGTGATCATATTGCCTTTGATGCGTGAGGCGGGTGGAGAGAAAAAATATGCCTTTAATCAGGTATTGGCCCAGATCGTATTCGGGGCCGCTTCTTTCATGAGCCCGTTCGTCTTGGCCGGACTTATGCGGAAATTAACCGGTGAGGATTCGGCAAACGACTTCTTCATCCGTTTCCTCAAAGGGATAACGCCGGAGAGCTTACCTTGGAGCTCGCTCTATTTTATCTTTACGATTGTTTTTGTCATCATGTTAGTGGTTATCTCTTATGTCAAATTCCCGAAAGTAGAATTAAAGGAAGATGAGAAGGCGGGAACGGTACAGAATTATAAGGAATTGCTTAGGCAAAAACAAGTTATATTCTATTTCTTAGGGATTATCGCTTATGTGGGAACCGAGCAAGGATTGGCGAATTGGATGAGCCTTTTCTTGAATATGTATCATGGGGTCAGCCCGGAAGGAGCCGGGGCTACTACGGTTGCTTGGTTCTGGGGATTGATGTCCATCGGCTGCTTGTTGGGATTGGTGATCGTTAAGTTAATCGACTCAAAGCTGATGTTACGTATCTTCTCGATGATAGCGATCTTTAATTTAGCGATAGCGCTCTTCGGTCCTACGCAAGTAGCGATTATCGCTTTCGCTTGTTGCGGCTTCTCGATCTCGATCATGTTTTCGGTGATATTCGCCTTAGCCCTTAACTCCGTGGATAAGCATCATGGGGCTTTTTCCGGTATCTTGTGTACGGGTATTTTCGGTGGGGCATTGATTCCGTTCATCATTGGTGGACTTGGAGATCTGATCGGGTTGCGCTATTCCATGTTTTTCCTATTTATCACGCTGGGCTATATCTTGAGTATTTCCTATTGGGCAAAACCATTGGTCAAGAATGAGACCGTCAGTCTTAAGGAATTGTTGAAGCAGTTAAACCGTACAAAATAAATATGTATATCTTTGGCCTATAAAATTATCATCCATGAAAAAAGAATCAATCTACCTCGTTCTGGCATTTTTTATACTTTGCGCTCACTCTTTATATGCGAATAAAAGCGTGCGGTTGGCTTCTCCAAACGGAAAGATCAAGTTTTCCTTGGCTTTGGATAAGAATAGCCCGGTATACAGCGTAACATTTAATAAGCAGACCTTGATCCAAGACTCCCCATTGACGCTGACTTTCGATAATGGGGCGTTCGGGGAAAATGTAAAGATCAACAAACCCGTGTTCAGCACGAAGGAAGAGACCTACGAATTGATCGTCGGTAAGGCGAAACATATACATAGCCTTTCCAAAGAGGTAATCATCCCGCTAGAGGAAACCGTTCAGCCTTTTCGCAAGATTAATCTGGTCGTAAGGGCTTTCGATGACGGTATCGCCTTCCGCTATGAGTTTCCGAAGCAAAAAGGATGGGATTCGTATATCATGTATGACGAGGGAACCACCTTCAACCTACAAAGTAACCCGAACGTAACCACTTTATTCCTCCCCAACTACCAAAGTTCCCACGAAGGTAAATATACGGTCACGGATTATACCGACATGGATAATAAACGATTGATGGATATGCCCGCCCTGTTCTCTTTCCCGAACCATGTTTATATGGCGATTACCGAGGCGGCGGTTCGTGATTACGCCGGTATGTACCTATGGAAAGAAAACGGGGCTCTTCTCGGGAAACTATCACCTAAACTGGGACAAGAGCGTATCAAGGTAGAGGCATCCCTACCCCATCAATCCCCTTGGCGGGTCTTGATGATCAGCGATCAAATCGGTTCCTTGATAGCGTCCAATATCCTTACGAATCTCAATGAGCCTTGTAAGATAGAGGATACGTCTTGGATTAAGCCGGGTAAGACTACTTTTACGTGGTGGAACGGAAATGTCGTTCCGGATACGACTTTCCTTGGCGGAAACAATTTACCCACGAATAAATATTACATTGATTTCGTAGCCCGTAACGGATTGGATTATCACTCGATCTACGGGAACGCCGAGCAAGCTTGGTATGACGAGGATGGAGCCGGATTCGGTTCTCCGGGCCCGAAAGCGGACATCTTGAAAGTCGTTCCGAGCCTTAATATGCAGGAGATTTGCGATTACGCCAAGAGCCAAGGCGTACGTATCCATTTATGGACCAACTGGAAGCCTCTGTACGCGAAGATAGACGAGGCTTTCGCCCAATTCGAGAAATGGGGAATCGCCGGTATGATGATCGATTTCATGGATCGAGACGATCAAGAGATGATCCGCATCCAAGAAGAGTTCTTGGCGAAGGCGGCCAAGCATCATCTATTCGTGCAATTCCACGGAGCTTGCAAGCCGTCTGGATTGAACCGTACCTATCCCAATGAGTTCACCCGCGAGGGTACGCTTAATTATGAGCATTGTAAATGGGACAAGGATACCGATGCGGATCATGACATCCATATGCCTTTTACCCGTTTATTAGCGGGAGCGACAGATTATCATTTAGGTGGTTTCCGCTCTTTGCCAAGGGATAAGTTCAAGAACCAAGAACGTAACCCTTACGTAATGAGTACCCGTTGCCATATGTTAGCGATGTACGTGGTATTAGAGAGCTATCTCGGCATGATTTGCGATACGCCGGAGGCTTACGAGGGACAACCGGGATTCGAGTTCCTGAAAGCCGTGCCTACGACTTGGGACCAAACAGTCGTTCCGAACGCTTCCGTCAATGAATACGTAACGATCGCCCGCAAAAAGGGAGAGGATTGGTTTGTCGGTACGATCAATAACAGCCAAGCACGCAGTATCGATGTAGACCTCAAGTTCTTGGATAAGGACAAGAAATATAAGATAACGATCTATAAAGATGCTGAAGATACGAATATAGACTCGAACAAACTCGTAAAAGAGGTTAAGGAGATCACCTACAGGGATAAAATCACCCTTCCGCTGGCCTCCGACGGAGGATCGGTCTTTCATATTCAACCCATCTGACGCAATCCACCCACTGCAACCCGGGTTGCAGTGGTACTGCAAGGCTGATGCAGTAATACTGCAACGCCCATACAGTAACGCTGCAACGCCCGTGCAGTAACAAGACACAAAGCTTTCGGATAAAAGCAAGTATTGGAGGAACCGGAACAATTGATTACTTTTGTCCTCAAAAGTATATAAATGAGTTACAATTGGAATACACGGACGGAACTTTTGTTTGGAGCCGAGCGTATGGAGCGCTTATCCCGTAGCCATGTATTGGTAGTTGGGTTAGGAGGTGTGGGAGCTTATGCCGCCGAGCAGATTTGCCGGGCCGGAGTAGGAAAGATGACAATCATAGACGCCGATACGGTAAACGAGAGTAATATCAACCGCCAATTGCCCGCCCTTCATTCCACCCTAGGGATGCCGAAAGCCGAGGTCGTAGCCAAGCGTTTGCTCGATATCAATCCCCAGTTGCAACTAACCGTCCTAAATGAATTCCTGCGAGACGAACGGACGGAGGAGGTACTCCTATCGGCCCCTCTCGATTTCGTGGTAGATGCCATCGATTCCCTAAGTCCCAAAGTATTCCTCATGTACCAGGCTTATATCCATAAGATACCCATCGTGTCCTCCATGGGGGCGGGCGCTAAGGTAGACCCGTCCTTGGTACGGATTGCGGATATCTCCAAGACAATCAATTGCGCCCTTGCGAAAGCGGTGCGGAAACGGTTGCGTCCTCTAGGCGTAAGCAAGGGGATTCCCGTCGTATTTTCCACCGAGTTCGCCGATCCGGACGCCGTGATCGAAGTTGAAAACGAAACATGTAAACGTACGACCACGGGAACGGTCTCTTATATGCCGGCCACGTTCGGTTGTTTCCTTGCCTCGCACGTCCTAAGAAACTTGATATGATACAAACCGAAGGAATAACGAAAAGTTTCGGAGCCTTACAAGTATTGAAAGGCATCGACCTCACGATAAACAAGGGCGAGGTTGTCGCTATCGTAGGCCCTAGCGGGGCGGGTAAGACAACCTTGTTGCAAATCATCGGCACGCTCGACGCACCGGATAGCGGGCGGCTGGTTATCAATGGCACGGAGACAAGACGATTGGGCGATAAGGAATTGGCGGCTTTCCGCAACCGGAATATCGGCTTCGTCTTCCAGTTCCATCAATTATTGCCGGAGTTCACGGCCTTGGAGAACGTGATGATCCCGGCACTGATCGCCAAGGAGAAATCGGCCGTGGCCGAGAAGCGAGCGAAAGAGATGCTGGACTTCCTGAAACTCTCCGATCGCATGGCACACAAGCCTGCCGAGCTATCCGGCGGAGAGAAGCAACGGGTAGCGGTAGCCCGTGCGCTTATCAACAATCCGGCGGTTATCCTAGCCGACGAACCTTCCGGAAGTCTCGATACCAAGAACAAGGAAGAATTGCACGCCCTCTTTTTCGAGTTAAGAGACCAGATGAACCAGACGTTCGTCATCGTGACGCATGACGAACAACTGGCTACAAATACAGACCGTGTAATCCATATTAGAGATGGAGTGGTAGAAGCTGCTTATTGAACCCGCAGCTTCACCGTCTTCTGATCGTGGGCGATCTCCGTACGGATAATGTAGATGCCTCCCGGGAGATCGAACGTATAAGTCGGACGAGCGGGATATAAGGTACGTACCAAACGACCCATCGGTGTAAACACTTGTATCCGCTTCAACGCCTCGCTAGCACTGGCCACTACCCTACCCGATACGGCGGAATAGACAGAGATAGATTCCGCACCGCCTACCCCCTCATTACCAGTAGGCGAGCCCGCACTTAGGAAATAACGTCCATGGCTGCTGCCGTCCAAACGCAAGGTATACGTATCGTCCGACAACTCCGTACTTTTATGAGTTACGGCATCGTACAGGTAAAGCGTCTCCGCCCAATCGCCGATACCCTCTATCGTCAGTGTAACCTCGCCCTTACCCTCGCCGGCATATACGCCAAGGGGCACTTGGTCGATTCGTCGTGCTACGTTCACGCCCACGGCACGAGTCCCGGCAATAGTGTACACCTGCGGGATCTCCTCCAGTTCCGTATCCAGCAAGATTACGGCATCCTTATCTGCCTCATAGCTGTTCGTAGCATCATCCTGCCGCGTCAGCAAGGCCGTGCTGCGATATGCATCTCGCTCCGCTGTCAGCCTCAAGACCGGGTTCTTGGCCGTAGCGGTACGCAAGGAAGAAGAGACCTTCTCCGGCTCTCCTTGCATCATGGAGGGATCGAAATGAACGACCTTCAGATCGGCACCGGTTGTCGTACCTTCCGCTTTCGTTTTGGCCGCATCTTTCAGCTCTACAAAGAAGGCCTGCATAGGGGCGATAACGGCTCTGGAAGTAGCATCAGTATCTCCATTTTCCCATGCCACATCAGGCGTACCGACAACAAGACCCTCTCCAATCTTCGTATCCAATGTCCAATATTTTTGCGCTAAGATAGTCTCATTCTCTTTCAAGAAACGAACGATATCCAACGGATACATATACGGATTACCCAACAGGAAGTGCTCACCGTCGCCATCAGCAATGACACGGACGGTTCCATTATCCGTATTCCACCATTCTTCCGTTCCATTCGCATCTGTCAATACCATCTCGATAGGCTCGTTATCCGCCAGCTTGCCGGCATTGATCCGTTCCGCTAAAGTCGGGGCTTTGGTCATGGCTTTTGTCAATGGCTCGTATTTGTACCCCGTATCCGCTTTCGGTAAGCGTACCAATACTTTCTCGCCCAAGCCGGTCGCATTCTTCTTTTCTACGCTGGCATAGAATCCCTTTCCCAAAGCGTAGGGGACGTTCACATCATTGTATTCACGGCTCCAATTGGATTGGACTATCTCGTAATTCTTCTTGTCTAATTCATCGTTCCCCAAAATCAGATTGGGATTCTTATTAAGATTCGGATCTACCGGATCGACCTCACTCTTCGGCACGTACATCGTGATCGCCTTGTCCCAGGCTTTCTGGTAGAAGGCAGGGGCTTGGCGGTCGTTGTTGGCCGTGTTGTATTTGATATCAGCGAAGGCGTAGGTATTCTGTCGGCCCGTGTTCTTTACGGTGTACATATCACCGGCGAATACACTTTGCAAAGGCGATGCCATCCAATACTTCGCATCAGGTGTCATCTCGAATTCCACACGGGCGGTGTCGTACGTCAGGAATTGCTGACGGCGTAACTGCGCCTCGGGTTTGAAATAGATGGCCTTTACCTTATTTATATAGTACGGGGTTACGATCGTACTATCTCCGTCTTTGTCTACCGCCATATCATATTGGATATACTTGGTAGCCTTTGATGAGTTCGCTTCGGGAATCTGTAACAAATGATCTTTCGTCTTCAAGCCTTCCAATTCCAGCGTCTGCCCTTCCGGGATCGTGATACGGGTGAAATGAAGCGGGGCGAAGGCGGCGGTCAAGTCTGCATCATTGCCGTTGGCATCCGCATTGTTTGTTCCGTTTGGATCTATATACAATTCCCCTTTCGTAGACTGATGCCAGTTTCCGTCATTATACCATACTTCGGCATTCGGGCCTTTCCACGTCAAGTATTCCGGTACGATCTTGATAAGTAAGGTAGCATATCCCTCGCAAGAGCCTTCTACGAAAGTTCCGTTCTTATATTCACCGAATGGAATATAAAGTGAATAGATTTGCCCTTCAGCGAATTTTTCATAGGCACCCTCCTCAAAGGTCATCGAGAATAACCCGCCGCCATTATCAGTTTCAGTTTCAGCTTTCGCAGACAAAGCCGTCAAATTACCTACCTCTATATAAGTCTGTCCTTGCCGCAAGAATATAGTCGTAGCGTTACCGTTAGGTTTACCCAATTGGTCAGATCCTTCCATACCCATTGTCAAGCCTCTTCCTTGAATAGGAATATTGGTTATGCTTCCCTCCACGATATTCGGCAAGCCGATACGCAGGGGCACATTGGGATAATGCTCCATATCTTTCGGGTACTCCACATCCGGAAAGCCGGCTAACAATGTCGGGGCGGGAGCGGCTTCCAATGTTTTTTCCTGAGGTTGTTCGCAGAAAAGCCACTCGCGTCGATTGCCTTCAATAATTTTCTCTGGCAGATAAGGAATCGCTACCACTTTTTTTACCCAACGGAATTCCGCATATCCAAACTTCCCGCCAATCACTAATTTTGGCTCTGTGTCCACATCACCTAAGAGCAATGTCTTCAATTCCTTAATTAAACGCTGATCCGTATATTTGTCTTCACAATACTCAATCAAAGCTTCCGCCGGGAAAGACAAGGCTTTCTTGTCATCAAGAAGTTGATCTCTATAAGACCTCAATATCCCATCTAATGATTCCCCATACCTCTCATTGAACGACGCAAATTCCAGCGAGTCGCCCAAGAACCAATCGAACGTATATGAATAATCCTTGAAAGCTTCTATCTCTTTAAACTTATTCAGTTCCCCTGTCGGATTTTGGTTATCATCTAACTCTTCAACCCATACGGTCGCTTCCTCAATCTGACTGATCCGTCCCTCGCAAGCAATCATGCCCTCCGGCAAATCACTTTTGGTATTCGCTACGACCGTGAAGGAAGGGAGTACGGTGAAAGGGGTGGTCAGCAAGCAAGGATCTTGGAAACTACTTCCCGCATAGGCATTCGGGAAATCCACGACTTTATCGCTAGTAACTGTCGCGGCCGCACTAAAGATTACCACATCATACTTACCGGAGGCAGGCTCTACCTTCGTCCCGCTTCCGTAAGGTCTCTCACCTTTATATCTCAACTCAGTCTTGTCCACATCAATGGCACTTAAATGGATGATGTTTGAATCTTCCCCATCCCACCAAGGCACACGAGGACGAGAAATACCCATTACCGAACAAACGGCTCGTATCAGTTCTTCGTATATATCGTCATATCCATTCATTATTCTATCTATCTGGTCCCCTATTGTTTGCGGATCAGGAATGTTATAGTCCCATTCTGAGTCTGATTTACCACAAAGCTTTCCTAAATTTTGTTTCAAATATGCGATATACTCATCTTTCGGGAACGGATCCCCATTTGTTTTTTGGGCACCCTCTTCTATGTCCTTATCCCAAACTCCTTGCTCAGCTGCATCATATAAGAAATCATTGATCATACGCAGGTTTACGACAATTTGTCGTCGCATCGCAGTTTCATAATTTGTCAGATCCTCAAATCCTTGATGCTTTAACCCATCTTTAGTCGGAACGATAATACGATACACTTTGCTTCGGTTGTTATAGTTCTCATTCTTATAGTCCTTCAAATCCGTATTCAATGTAATCCAATCGTATGGTTTATCTATAGCTCCGGTTTCCCTTTTATCGGTAGCTCCAATATAAACGTTGCCGATCGTAGGATTAAGATGACTTTCCCTTTCCTTTGGATCTCCACCCATCAAACCATAGCGGTATTTCCATATATGCTTTGAATCTTCCGTTATTTTATTCCCCATATTCAGATCGGACAATACATCCGGATTAATGCTCCAACCCATATTCTTGAGCAGAAGTTCGTAATCCGTGGCAACGGTCAAGTTGGCAGAAGAGCACACGTCTACTCGCTTTACGTCGATCTTGGGCTTGGTACGGTAGATACGCAAGCCGTCGATAGCGTAATCCGCGCCGTTAGCATGGATTGTGTTGTTTTGTACCTCCAGATAAAACTCTTTATATACACTAATATTTTGTACTAAAGAGAAAGTATAAACTAACTGTTGCCATTCACCGAGACAGTCATCTCCATCTATCGCATCACCGGAAGTAAAGCGATGCAAAATATCCTCTTTACCATCCTCCTTTCTCCCAATAAAAAACAGATTAATATTAGGAGGAAGATTCGCTGTACCTTTACCTGTCATATCATTCACCCAAAAGTTCACTAAAAGTCCCGTATTCGCACAGATAGTTCCCTGATCTAACGGGATTTTAACCAAACGTCCCGGCAAGTTCGCAGCATCCACATAATAGAAATATCCTAATTTTTTACCTTTTGTATTATAATAGGTTCGATCATATACTTCTTTATCCACACCACTATTAGCAAAAAACCAAAAATTTTGTCGGTCATCATAGAAGACTTCTTTCTGTTTGGATATACCTTTAACATTTGCTGTACGGAACAATCCATATTGGTTTTGAAGTGTTTGAAAACGAGGATCCCCCCCCCATTTACCATATGCTTTTTGTATTTTATAATTATAAGGCGCATAACCTGTCATGTCCCGCTCTAACCAATATCCTGCAGTGTTTTCTTCAGTAGGGAAACCAATATTTGATATATTTCTCAGAGGTTCGGCCTTTAACTCTTCAATCGTTATCGAATCTTTTCGGTCGAAGTTTATATAACCTATCAACTCATAAAGTTCCTGATTATCGTCCGGATTTCGCGCTGGATACTTCGACCTTTCCGGATCTTTTTCCAACATAAAACCGGCACCCTTCTGCTTAATAATATTATACCGATAAATCAAGGGACTCTGATTCTCTAATGAATCAACCGCCCAAATCGTCAACTTCGTAGTATCTTTAGTAAAAGATAAACTGTCTACCATTGTTTTCCAACGATTCAACTCTTTTACAGTCCCATCTATAGCATATTTATACTTCTCCCCCACAATGAGCTCTCCGTCTGTATACCAGGCATAGTTATTAGCGGTCATACCTATTTGCACATTGACATTTCTCGCATCCTCTGAAACATACAAATTTTCTTCGATAAAAGGTTTATCAAGGATATTAGCACCGGAAGTTTTAATCCGTTCCGCAATTTCAGATGCAGGCCGAATTATAAACTTATAACGTACTGAAAGTTCAGGTTCGGTAAATGTTCTACCATCTGCGCTTATTTTATAATCATCCGCATTCAAGCTCACATCGCAAAAAACACTATCCTCTGCCACTACATCCATATCATATACGACAGTAGAAGCTCCTGTCGCATAATTACCAGCATCTTTATTAAAAAATCCTTTATACCAAAACAGAGAAGTATCAATCTTTCGTAATGATGTCCTATAAAGCTGATTACTTAATGAACCTCCATCTACATAAGAACCATCCGTCATAGGATTTATATCTTTTCCTGTTATACCCTTGCTAGTCAAATTCCCATTTTCATCAAATCGATACCAACGGACATACCAACGATAATTTTGATCAGTACTTCCATCATTGTTTCTCAGCTCGGGTATAAACAACTGTTTCTCTTTGCCTTTCTGAAAATACACCGTATCCACACGCTCCGAAACAACTTGACGTTTGCCAAATTTATATTCTATTTTTGTAATCTGCGCCGGCGCAACCGCACTAACAGACAAGATCAACAAGCAAGTTAATAACAAGGATTTATATCGTAGGTTGATTGATGGTTTCATCCGTCGGGTCCTCCTTTCTTAGTTTTAGTTACTATATTATGGTTATTGTTTGTAATTTCTTATCTTGATGGTATAAGGGATTTGCATCTCTTGCTTCTCCTGATCCACGTAATAGTTTATAATGAGCGTGAGGATGACCGTGGCCTCCGCTTTTCCACCCAGTTCTTGGGTATGGATCGTGAAGGAGCCTTTCTTTCCTTCCTTGACCGAAGCCTCGGGAAGGTAGAAACGCTGTTTCTTGTCACAATCCTCTCCATTTACGGCCGTAATAAGGTGCTTATCATCATCTTTCACTTGGATCGAACTAAATTTCACCGTTTCCGGGACTGTTTCATCCTGCGGGAGACCTTTGATCGTGAAATCTCCTGTCACGCCTTCTATCCTAGATATCTCGAAACGGATCGACAAGTCACCGGCGGCTTGCAGGGTATGCTCAACAGGCGTCAGTATCTGCACGCCCGTCTTCTCACCATAGACCAAGGCGGTCGGGTAGACCCCGATGGGGAGGCGTTGCTCGGCTACTTCCAATTTCGTCGTGATGTTGGTTATCAAGACAGGGATGACCAGCAGGTCATTGCGGCGTACGAAGTCGAAGCCCGTGAGGTGCTCCGTACGAGGGCGGCCTTCGATCTCTACACCGAGGTGGATGCCACCGCCGTTCTCTCCGACGGCCGCATTGGTTTCAGGAATGTAGCGAATATAAGCTCGTTTACTACCGTTCTCGCCGTCCACAGGTTTGGCTTGTATTTCTTTTTCATTATCACCGGGTTTGATAGATTCAGTATAAAGATCCTCTAGACTTACTACAGAAGGATTCGCATCTTTCGGAAAAGATGGAACCAAAGGCTCTTCCAAGTCCTTGTCATCCTTAAACTCCAAATAATTCTCATTTCCCCAAGGCAAGAGCCAAATCGGCAGGCTTCCCTTGCGGAGGTTCATGATGTCCAATCGGTTTACGGTTATGGATTTATCTAAGTTATTGGTTATCTCCACTTGCACCTTGCCGATCATGCGGATCAAGGGAATCTCGAATTTGTTCTCTGCCGGAACGGGCAATACCGTATGCTTTTGGGCGTAACTGCTCATAGGGATGCGCTTTCGAGACGCTTCCTCGCCTCCGAATTTACCCTTTTTCTCCTCATTCCTTGTATCGATACTCGTTCCCGAGTCCAATATCTTCACCTCCGACAGTTCCGCCAAGGAATGTGCCCCGGTAATTTTTTGATACAACGATGTACCATCTTCCAGCGACTGCAAATTGGCGAACGCATAAAAAGAGTATTTGCCGAGAGGCAACTTCATCTCTACCTCCGTACGAGAATCAGGATTATTGATACCCGGCGTCCACGTACCATTGCTAGATGTATATCCGGCCAATTCAACGTTCTCATCATCATACGCCACCACCAGCCAGTCCGTGATGTCTCGCTCGTATTGATCCTCTTCCTCTTCCCAAAAATCCGCCTTCGTCATCATCTCGCCGGCTTTCGTTTGCGGCGGTCGTGCCGAGCGGGAAGTCCGCAGGGTGATGGTCACGACACAACTGTTCGGGTCATCGTTGGGGAGATCGCCCCCCCGGTCTTCGCCGCAGGCTACGCAGAGCCAGCAGAGGCAAAGACCGGCGGCGACCGCCATCAATTGGTTATATAGGGTATAACGTCTCATCATTCGCGCTATTTAATAAATCTCAGTTTACAATATACCATCGTTGATACGGATCACCCAGTCTTTCACCTGTATCTTGAAGCAGGCGTACCCTACGATCGTAGGGTCTTCCGGATCAGGCCCATCGGGATTATCCGGGTTGTCAGGATTGTCAGGTCCCGGCGGATCCGGAGGCGTAGGCTTATCCGGGCAATCGGGGCATACCTTCGGCGTAAGGAAGAAGATGATCGAGTACTCATCCTGCCGGTCCAGATACTCCTGCGGGGAGATACGGTGCCCCTCCATCTTGGTGAGAAGGAGGTAATCGTTGAGGTTCACGTTCAGCACATCCTTCTCCCATCCGTGGTGACGGATGATGAGGCGGTAGTTGCGACCCGCCATCAGGCGCATGGTGTTCATCTCGGCCACGGCCACGTATTGCCCGCCCACGGTAGCGCCGGGAGTCGGGTCGGCTCCCAGCTCCACGTTCTCCGTATAATAAGGCAGGTAGTGGATGGTGGGATCTTGCAGCAGGGAATTGTCGTAATCCATATACCCGTTGTCGGCCACGATCCGGAAGGAGAAGTTATTCACGTCCATGTCCTCCCCCATCACGTTTTGCAGCACGACACGTAGCTTGTTGGTATTCTTGGCGAGGCTGATCACCTTCTCCTCGGGCATGTCGCGCGTCACGGTGAAGGTATCGAGGCTATGCCAAAGCGGGTGCAGCTCGTTGGGTTGTGTCGTATCGTCCTCACGCAAGGTACGTACCTTGACGTCTTGCGCCCTCTCGACAGCCCGCGACGCCTCGGCGGGATCGTTCCACGCGTAACTGCCCTTGTCCAGCCCGGCCCAAGAGACTACCTGATAGGTACCCGGCTCCATGTCGAGGGCGATGGAGTTCCGCTCGTCCAGCTCGCTCTTCTCGATCCGCCGCTGGAAGAGGAAGTTCCCTTCTTGGTCGCAGAAGAAGAGCGTAACGAAGTCTACCTCATGCTGGAAAGCGTCGGCGAATTTCATATTATAGTCGTACTTGAAATACAGCCGGAACTCGCAAAGCGGCAGCGAGTCGTCGTGTATCCAATCGCAAGCGTATAGCCCCACGGACAAGGCAGCTACGCCAATCAACTGTTTGCAGGTATGAAATAAACGGTTCATAATCATTTTATTAAGATACACAGTAATCCTCCGCCCGTACTACCGGGGATGGAGGTAAACCATGATGCCCATTATAAGGTTCTTATGATGGGCATCGTAAGGTGGCTTGGATGGGCATCGTAAGAAGCTTACAATGCCCATCGTAGGAATCCCCCGGAGGGGTAGGGTTAAATAATGATGTCTTTGTTCGTACGTTTCACCCAATCTTTCACGTAGATGGTGACGTCGATGGTAACATCATCCGTCTCATCCGGTTTGTCCGGCGTATCCTTACCCGGCGTGTAAGGCAGCGGGTCACCTAAGCCACGCACACCCGTCACGTACAATTGGTACACGTTGTTACGCACGATACAGAACTCCATCACGCCCATCATACCATCGTTCCCGTTATCGTTATGACGGATCCAGAACTTGTAATAGCTCTTTCCGCCTTTGTATAAGGAAACGTTGTAGAATTGGTACAAATTACCGATCTGATCCGGGGTGAAATCATTCGGATCAGTGTAGGTATCAGGGAGATGACCACCGCCATTCTCATTTTGTTTCTTTCTAAATTCAGTATAGCATAGGAACGTTATTAGCTCTTCCTTCCAGTTTGTTTCGCCCTTAATCATGTCACTAAGATATTTCTTAAACGCGATCTCAAATCCGTTCTGATCAGACATGGAATTAATCGCCTTTTGTACATCAGCAAAATTCGGTAATGTTACCCCATCCCAGCCATTCATTAAGCCTTTCAATAAATTAGGATTCGAACCCTCTTCCAAATTAAATGCGCAAGCGGCAACAGACGGAAGATCTTTATAGACAGAACGGACAGTCGCACCCTCACCGTTCTTATGGACTGCCAAAAGGAATGTTTTATTGTCATCTAAAGGAACAGACTCAATAGAACCCGTTTCTTGATTATAGAAACTGACTTTAAAATTATCACTATCTGGCATAAACTCAGACTCGAAAATAACGCCGGTAGAATAACCATTTACTTGCGCCTCACGATCCAACGTGTTCTCCTTGGTGTACACGACGGGGTAATATATTCTATCATTCAATCCTTTATAAAAAGCTTCAGTATTAGCATCAGGAATCTTAGCCATATTCTCAACCCTATTTAAGTCTTTGTTTTCCGGATTAAAATAGTTGATATAAGAGTCCTCGAATTGAGTCCAAGGATCATCGCCTTCATTCATAGGTACCTTTTTTCGGTTGATCGACGGATCCAGCACATAATTATAAGAGCCATCCGCATTATTTAGCACCGTCATAGACCATACTTCATCACCCAAATATTTAAAGTCATTACCACTTTTAGTATAACTTCCAACCATCGCATCCGTTAAACTTGACCCTTCGCCAAAGTTCTTTGTCGCTTTAGGAGAGACCTGCTTAAACACGTAGCAGTTACCCTTCCATTGGTTCACGACTTTGTAACCCGTCAATTTGAATGAGCCTTTATTCTTTACCGGAGAGCTTTCGAGTATTTTATCTGTCTCTAATACAGCAGCATATCCCAAGTCGATACGTGCGGCCATACGCTCCACGAATACGGTTGTTGTCGCCGGTTTCGTCTCATCTGTATTTTCCACGGAAATGCGAACAAGCGAATTCCCTATGCCATCTACGCCTTTCATCTTGTGCGTAGACATAATGAAGTGATCCGCTTTCGAAACCTGATTAGTGCCAGTCCATAAATCCTTTAAAGTTACTCTGTCTCGTAAGTCACCCAAAGTAGTAATACCCTCTATTCTATTTCCGGCATTAACTACTGTAAAGACTTGATACGTATGTCCTTCTGTTGTCAGCTCCTCATTCATCGTCACCTTCATCGTCACTTTTCCGGCACTGTCATGATTAGGCTCGCCACCTCCACTCGGATCAATACCGGTCTTAGATTCATACCAACCCTGTCCGGCAATCTCTAAATTTTTATTTGCGTCATCATTAAAGAAGTCCAAGGGGTTAGTGCCAAATGTATTACCGTCATATTTCACCAAGAAGATATTAACATCATACACCTTACCCTCATTAGCGCCATCGAACTCTTCCAAGAAACCGTTGCCGTCCTCGCCCCATCCGGCACCACCGTCATTAGGATTAGAAGGAGTTCCTCCCGCCTTCGTCAATGCCCCCTTCGACACCGTGGAGACGTTCACTGTCATATAGACTTTGCCGCCATCGTCCTCACCACCGGAATTGCCTCCGTTTTCGATATCATCGGAGCAACCCGTAACCGCCAGCAAGAAAGCGGCGGCCGCGCTTAATAAATAATTCTTTTTCATGTTTCTCATCCGTTTTTATATTTGACACTCATTATTATCATCCTGCGATCACGACTCTCGCCATCAATCAGCCAGTTCCTCCCGCTTCGCGGCGATCTGCCTCAAGTTCTCCTCCACCTGCGAGGCTACGGAAGGATCGTCGGACAACTTACCCAGTAGAGCCTCCGCCTCGTCCAACCGGTTCTCCAGCATAGCGATGGCCGCCTCCGCCAAGGTACGCTCCGCGGAATCGGAAGTCTTCGCCAAATAACGACGGGCCGATTCCAAGCGACCTGCGTCGATCGCCGTAAGGGCGGCGTTCAGGTTCGACACCGGATCGTCCGGATACATACGCACGGCAATCTCGAACACCTCGCGGTAAGTGTCGCTACCCGGTTCCATCGTCTGCGCCACCTGAAACATCTCATTTAGACTCAACTGCCTAGGGTCCGAATAGATCAGCTCACGGGCCTCCTCCACCGTAAACGAACGGATCGTGTAGCGCACCGCGTAATCCGAATGGCGCAAGGCTGGATAAATATCGCGCAAGAGCACCCGATACGAGGCCCCCCCGTTCAACGCCTTCAGCTTCGCCTCGCGGCGGTCGTAATCCTTCGGTTCGTCCGCACGGATGATGGCCAGCAGCTCCTCCTTGTCCGCAAGCGAGGAGTTCTCCACCCGTTTCTCCAATCCGGCCCAGTCCTCCGGCTCGAAATCCACTGTGAAATGGGCCTGCTCAAAGTGGTAAAGGCCCTTCACATATTCGATCAACGCCTTGGCGCGATGCTCGGCCAAATAAGTGTTATGCTTATAGGTACCTTCGGGCGATGCGAAACCCTTGATATATACCTCCGTGATGGTAGCGTAAGGATCCTCCTTCACCGACGACACGGTCTCAAGGATCTTGCGTAACTCCGAGGGATTGTCGCGATACTCGGGATATATCTCCGTGCGGTTTACCGGGAAGTCGAGGAAGGCACTTCCTTCCTTCACACGCTCTTTCACACGTTCCGCCTCCGGCGTGACGTAGGCCAAAAGCGGCTGCAATACCACAGGCTCCGCAATTCGGATCGGGAAAAGCGGCGACTTATCATTACTCAACGCCTCCCAGCCGCAACCGCAAAAATCGGTTACCAGCGACACCTCCGAACGCTCCATCCACTTGACGAAAGGAATGGAGGCATAGTAATCGAACGTCTGTTCCTTCCCATTGTAACGGCGTAAGACACACCCCCCGTTCGCCGTCGCGTCGCGCCCGGACCGGTCGTACTGGATCTGGCGGTTACGCCCGTTCACGATCACGGGAGGCAAAGCCCTTACGCTATCGCCCCGCTCGATCAGCGGCGTACAGACCAAACTCCGGTTGGCCGGTAGCGACAACTCGTCCAACGCTAGTTTCATATCAATTATCAAGCGATCGCCCACATGCTCCACCAACCGCTCCTTCACGACGATGGCGGTAGCCGTCTGCTGCGCCTGTACGGGAATCGTAGTACCCACACAACCGGCCAAACAAGCGATCCCAAGTATCATCCATCCTTGTAGATTCTTCATTTTTCAGTCCTCCATCGATTTAAAATTGGTAAATGAGATTGATCGCCGCCTGCGTAGGCCCGAAGTAATGCTTCTTGATCCCTTCTTGCTTGCGGCCGCAATTCGCGCAGGGATACTTGTCCGACTTCAAGTACAGATAGCCCACGCCCACCGTGGCCTCCAAGTTCCAATGGCGAGACAGCAGCCACGAGTATCCATAACTGATACCGGCTCCCGCGCCCCATCCCTGGTGACGCTCGCCCTCTGTACCCAGCCATTTGATATCGGCTACATTATATAATAGGTACGGAGTATGCACGCCGAGGAAATGGCCGTTAAACGTCTCGCAAAACCAATACCTCAACTCCGGGTGCAGACGCAAATGCTTCAGTGAGCGGCCATAACTCCCATCATCGTTCTTGCCGCTGAACGGATTCAAGCCTGCCTCCAACTCAAGTGTCCAATGACGGGCGAGATAAACTTCAGCCCCCAAATTAAACGTGGCAGTAGCCCAATAAGGAATATTGCTCTTGATCCCAATCATGGAGCCTTTCCCTTCGACCGGCACCCCCTGCGCTCTCGAAAGAAACGGGACTGCCAACAAGAATAGCATGAAAATCGTCTTCTTCATTCTTTCTTATTCATTATGGTTGTTAATCTTATATCTTCTCACCCTTCTGCCCCTCAAGACCCAACTTCCTAAAATCAACTAACGGCAAGAATGGCCCGTGGACTTATTTATGGAATAAGGTTTAGCGTTTCAAAAACGTCAGCGGAGAATAAACGTTAAACAACATTTTATTGTCGTTTATATAGTATATCAATAGACCACACGGAACGTTTCAGAAAAACATGTACATGTTTTCCTGAAAAGACGTACATGTTTTTTGGAAAACACGTACATGAAATCCAATAAATATTATGGTGTTTCTATACAGCTATCAATCAATGGCTTACATATAGGCCTATCCAAACGAGCTTATTGTATTATTTGTTTTTGATATTCAGGAGGAATTTGTAGAGTATAGAAATTCCTCTTTAGTTGAGAGAGTGAATCAATAAAGGTGAATATGGTTCATTTTAAAGACATAGCTTCCCCTAAATTCCTTATTTGGTGAAAAGAACTTGACAATTTTAATGCAGAAAAGTTGTGATAATAAAATATTTATTATGTATTTTTGTGAACTAATAGGGAGGAAGTTACTATTTTAACGCTAAAACTCCTTATTCCATAAATAAGCTCACAAACCATCCATCCTTTTCTCAAGAATCCGATTTACAGAGCCTATCACCTTCATGTTCGCATGAGCCAAACGTGATATATCCAATTCTTCCAGATAAAAACGAGTCGTTTTCTCCGACGAGTGCCCCAACGCCTGGCTGATCAAGGCCATCGGCATATCGCAACGTAAAGCTTCTGATGCCCAGCTATGGCGAACAACATACGACGTAAACGGATTCGGTAACCGTAAAGTTTGCCCAATCCGTTTCAGCCGGGCATTATGCCGAGCCAAGCTACGCTTATACCTCAAATGGTCCGGATTCCCGGGCGGAAGAATCGGGAACAAATACGGTGATCCGCTCGCTCGCTGCCGATCCGCGTATTTCCGGATCAATTGCAACATACTACTGGTTATCTCCAACCGGATCATACGTCCTGTCTTATGACGGTGATATACCAACTCATTTCCCCGGATATTCTGCCTCGTCAAGTACGCTATATCCACAAAAGGCATCCCGCAAGCCATAAAACTGAATAGGGAAAGATCTATCGATAATTCCACTTGCGGGTCATCCGCCACCTTGATCTGAGCAATTTGCTGAAACAAAGACGCAGGAATCGCACGCCTCGCCGTCATCGCACGCCGGAGTTTCAAATTCTCAAACGGATAATACGACGCAGGAATCAACGACTCTTGGCAAGCCGTATTATAAAGCGCCCGCAAACTACTGATATACGTATTTACCGTATTAGTAGCTAATCCTTTTCCCTGAAGATACGTGATGAAATCTATCACCAACGCACGATTCAAATCGGCCAAACAGAACCCCGGGTTCTTCACGAATCTTAAAAAATGCCTTACGGCCACCTCATACAACTCAGCTGTCCCTTCTTTCTTTAACTGCCGTTTCATGTCTCTTCGTTTTCCCATATAATCCATCAATGAGATTGCTAACTTTTTCTTACGTCCTCGTTTCATACTCCTTTCACTAAATTATTTATACTTTACACGAACAAATTAATTCAAATTATTACTTTTGCTCCTGAAAATAAGAAAATAGGTAACAATTAAAAGCATAAAAGCAACAATAAATAATATGGCAAACAATCGAGTCACATTCGGTAGTAAATTGGGCGTAGTACTAGCTACCGTAGGATGCGCCGTCGGATTGGGAAGCGTATGGCGCTTCCCGTATATGCTGGGAGCAAACGGAGGTGCGGCCTTCCTACTGGTCTACATACTTTTCATGATATTCTTGGGCATTCCGGTAATGATAACCGAGTTTTTCATCGGCCGGCATTCCCGCAGCAACACGGTGGGTTCTTTCAAGAAAATGGCTCCCGGTACAAAATGGTGCTGGATTGGGTACAACGGTATCTTGGCCGCGTTTTTGATCTTAAGTTATTACTCGGTCGTCTCCGGTTGGACGCTTGAATATGTTTGGCAAACGCTAAGTGGCCGTTTGTATGGACAGCCGGATATAGACTATACGGCCGATTTTCAGGATTTCGCTTCCAATGTCTTCCGTCCGATCTTTTGGATGGGCGCTTTTATCGGGTTGACTCACTTCGTGATTGTCTCGGGTGTAGAAAAAGGTATCGAACGGGCCTCTAAGATCATGATGCCGCTTTTATTCTTGATCTTGCTGATCATGTGCGTACGTTCCGTGACCTTACCGAACGCTGAGGCCGGATTGCTTTTCCTTTTCAAGCCAGACTTTAGCAAATTGACTTCCTCAGTGGTCTTGAGCGCACTAGGACAGGCTTTCTTCTCTTTGAGTTTGGGTATGGGCTGCTTGATCACTTACTCCTCTTACTTCGGGAAAGATACGAATATGCAGGCCACCGCTTGGCAGGTGACAATCATTAATACGCTTGTCGCCGTATTGGCCGGTATCATGATATTCCCGGCGGTATTCAGTTTCGGCATCACCCCTTCCGCTGGCGCGGAACTCGTGTTTATCACGTTACCGAACGTATTTGGGCAATTACCGCTGAGTGGCTTGTGGTCCTGTATTTTTTATATCTTGCTAGCGATGGCGGCACTGACTTCCACGATCTCTTTACATGAGGTAGCTACGGCCTACGTTCTTGAGGAGTTCCATATGACACGCAAGAAAGCGGCTTTGATCGTTTCCTTAGGAGTCTTTTTCTTAGGTATTTTCAGTTCACTCTCATTCGGGGTGATGAAAGGATTCACGATTGGAGGCTTGGCCTTTTTCGACGCGCTGGATTACTTGACCGCCAAGATCATGCTACCGCTGGGAGGTATGCTCACTTGTATTTTCGTAGGTACACGTGTCGATAAAAAAGTATTGAAAGCCGAGTTGACCAATGAGGGGACTCTTAAGTTCCGTCTTTTCGGCGCTTACGTATTCTTTATGAAATATGTGGCCCCAATCGCCATCGGTATCGTATTCTTGAACGAATTAGGGATCTTGAGATGGATTACCGGTAAATAATACCGAGAATTCCTTGTCAATAGAAACGGAACTTCTACCTTTGTCGGTGGAAGTTCCACAAATCAAAACATAAGACTATGAAATGGCGTGATTTACTTTATTTCTCCAAGGGGGAAAGGCAGGCTCTTACCCTACTCCTTTCCTTAATAGCGATGGCATGGATCGCAATTATCGGGACGGATTTCTACCGTTCCCAATTTCAAACAGTTCCATTGGTAAACACCGGAATCAAACAAGATTCCTCACGGATCTATTCGAATAAAACACCTTCAAATTCCATTCGGAAAGAAAAAGAATCCCATTCGAACGAAACTAAAATCCCTTCCGAATGGAAATCCAAACGCATCCGAAAGGAATCAAAGCCCCATTTTCCCTCTTATCCCCAAGCAGAAAAATGGCCGCAAGGAACGGTTGTCGAATTAAACTCGGCTGATACCACCGCCCTTAAAATGGTTCCGGGAATTGGTAGCGTTTTTGCCAAGCGGATCATTAAATACAGGGACTTACTAGGAGGATTTTATTCCGTGGAACAACTAGGAGAAGTATATGGTATTGACGAGGATCGCTATGAAGCGATGAAATCGTGGTTTTCCGTGGACCCGTCAGTTATAAGTCATCTATTTGTCAACCAACTGTCAGCTAAAGAACTGGCCAGTCACCCATATGTCAGTTATAAACAAGCTAGGATCATCGAGAAAATGATCCGGAAAAAAGGGAAATTACAAGGTTGGGAGGATTTATCCCTATTGGAAGAGTTTCCGGAGCATGAACAACAACGATTACGATATTATCTTTCATTCCATTGATATTTTCACTATGTTTGTAACAAAACATATTCTGTATGATCTATCTGAAGCAAGTCAAATTACTGGACCCGGACTTGGTAGCCGGCAATCCCGAAGAACTAAAATACCCGTATAAGGCTCCGGCGGTACGTTTCACGGAATCATTCATTTTCCGCAAGCCGGTTACTTTCCTTGTTGGGGAAAACGGGGCGGGAAAATCTACTCTGCTGGAAGCGATGATGAGTAAATATGAGGAGAGGGATGAGGAAGAACCGGGTATGCTCTATGACGGAACCGAGGCCTACAAGATTTACGCCAATGTCTTACCCGAGCATATTAAGCTGATCGAGACCCGAAAACCGGAAAAGCATTTCTTCTTCCGGGCAGAATCCTTTTTTAACCATGCGGCCGAATTGGATAGGCAAGCCCAACTGGAATTACGTAAGTACAGCAAGATCTACGCCTATAAAGCTTACGGTGGCAGGAGTTTATTGGAGCAATCGCACGGCGAGAGCTTTCTCAGCGCTTTCCTGAATTATGCCAGCCGCAATACATTATTTATATTAGACGAGCCGGAAGCCGCACTCTCCCCACAACGGCAGCTGGCCCTTTTGGTGCGTATCCATGAACTGGTGAATAACGGTTGCCAACTGATTATCTCCACGCACTCCCCGATCTTGATGGCTTATCCGGACGCGGACATTTATGCCATCGATGATACCGGAGCGCACATCACCCCGTATGAGGAAACAGAGCATTACCAGCTCACTAAATATTTCCTCACGCATACGGAGCAAATGATGAAAGAACTGCTTGGGTGAGATTACTTCTCCCAAGCATTTACGATCTCGGCAATGTAAACGATATGCGCATTGCCGTTCTTCTCATCATACCAACGAGGGAAAACGCTAGGATCTAAAAACTTAGCCTCCTCGATCTCGGACTTATAGACCACTTTGCATTCCAACGTAAGGCGAGCTTCCTCGAATACAGGATTACCAGCCTCCGTAAAGAACGGTGTCAACCCCGTAGCGGCCACTTTATCAATCTCCCGGCCGGATTTAGAGCCACAAATGCTATGGGCTTTCCGGTGCTCCGGTCCTAGGAAAGTAATCGTGAACTCATTTTTAGCGTCGATAAACTCACGGGTATAACGCTCCGGACGAATAAAAGCAAACACCACCGGACGGTTCCATAACACTCCCACGCCGCCCCAACTGGCAGTCATCATATTAAACTTCTCCTTATCACCGGCGCTTACCAGCATCCACTCCTTACCAATCAACTCGATAAAGTTGTCTTTGATCTCATTCGGATTAATCGCTTTCATATCTCATTTTATTTTCCCTCAAAGATATAAAATATTCCCTTATTTACCGGTACTCATTACCCCCGAGTCATTATCGGCATTATTCACTTTCTTCTGACCAGCGCTAAATTTACGGCCGAAAGAGAAGTTATAGGAAATCGTCGCCACAAACAAACGGGAACTTTCCTTGATGTAATTCGAACGGTGGAAAGAGGCGTATTGGTTCCAGTTCTCGGTCTCCTGCTTATAGTTATCCGTAAACGGATTAAAGACACGCAAGCCAACCATCAAGTCTTTATGCCTATAACCGAGCTGGATTCCTTGGATATTCTCACCCCCACTCATCGTCTCGCCCTTAAACCAGTTCCAATTCGTCATCAACATATACATGAGTGACCAATTCTTCCAAGTAACGGAAACATTCGCGTCGCACCACCAGTTCGTATATCGATGCGTGTAGGTATTACCGTTACTCATATAATGGTTCATACCACCATTGACTGAAAATTGCAAGATGTCCTTGATCGGACCGACCCGCAAGTTGACGGAAGCGACAACCCGTTGCCAGTTTTTCTGATTATCCCAAGTCTGGATGATCTTATTCCCTTCCAGATATTTCTCGTCCATGATAGCGTCCGGCTGATACTCATAAGCGCCCAAGGCATTCACGTAAAACAGACCTTTGCGAAACTCGTAATTCAATTCCGTATAATAACTCATATAAGACTTCAAGTTAGGATTACCCCGCTGTATTTGCAAGGAATCGATCACTTGGTCGATAGCGCTCAGCTCACCCAAAGAAGGAGTCACATTCCCCATCGTTGATTTCAAACGGATGGAAGATTCCCCGGGCAAAGCATAAAACAAGGTCAACCGGGGACTCACCGTATAACGTTCATAATCCGCATCCTCACCCCGTTGGCTATAAGACGATCGATTCACGGTCACACCCAATGAGTAATCCAGTTTTTTCACCTTTCCCTTGAATTCCGCATATACGGAACTCTCCATCTGTTCCATATGCGTCTTATAGTTATGCCCATTGATATAACTGTTATCCGAGAAAGATTGGTTATGGCGTAAACCGCCGCTCAACCGATTACCATTCGTTAATTTCTTCTCATAGATAGCCTCGCCGATAATCGAGTATTTATCACCATCCACCACATTATTTACATCAGTCAACAATTGTTCATGTTTACTCTCTTGATAGATACGGGTCGATTTCGTTTGGTTATAAGTCCCTACCACGTTAAACACCAAGGTCTGGTTATGCTTCAAATTCCGTTGGTAATACAAATCCAGCGCAGGAGCTTGATAGGCTGATCCCGATAGATCGATCATATCCACTTTATCCTCCGGATTCGCCTTATTCATCAAGACTCCTTGATAATCCCAATGCGGTTGATGATTATTCCGGTAGCGGAACGTGGCGTTAAACATATACTTATCCGGCTTTTGATAGCTATAGTTCACATTCAGGTTATGCATGAACAAACGAGCGCGCGAAGGTTCGCCTATTTCCACACGGTTCAAGGTCGTTCCATTCGCTAAATGGAACTCTTCCTCGTTATTCCGTTTCATTCCATAGAAATCACGAGGACCGATCCGATAAGAAGCGCCCCATTCCGAGTTCTTATGATTGATCTTTCCCCAAGCATTATGTTCACCCCACATGGAATTGATACCTTGCGCCATGTCCAGACCAAAACTACCTCCCGTATCCGGCCGGCGAACAATATAATCCAGCACGATATCGGCATTACCATAACGTAAGCCCGGGTTATCATGATATTCTATACGAATGATGTCCGAGGGATTCAAGGCCTTGATCTCATCCTGTTCCACCTTCACGCCATTGATACGCACTTGGACTACCCCATTTCCCGTGGCCTTGATCTCACTGTTCAACAAATCCACCTGCACTCTCGGTAGCATCATCTGCTGCAACAAATCCATACCGTTTCCCGAAGCCTTCATCTGGCGCTCCGATGGGAAGACCACTTTTTTATCGGCATGGCTCGTCTGGGCAGAGGCGCTAACCGTCACCCCGTCTAAGGATACCGCATCATCATTTAAGGATATTTCTCCCAAAGAAATATTCTTGGACAAGCCTTCCAAGGAAATATACTCCGTCTTAAAGCCTAGACTAGAGACAGATAGAATATAACTCCCTTTTTTAATCTTATTTAATAAAAAATGCCCCTTCATATCCGTAGTCGTACCCGCTACAAAAGAAGAGTCCATTGTTTGCAATACCACATTTGCAAATTCCAAGATTTCTTTGTTGCGAGCGTCCCACACCATTCCCTTTATCTCTAAGTTCTGAGCAAAAGCTCCCTGTACCATACCGCCTAGCAGTATGATCCAAATCATCATCCGTTTCATTTTTATCGTATTTTTTCCGAATATAGCAGGGTGGCCTTTCCCGCTTATCATTTGTTTCTAACTATAAGACGACAGCCGTTTGGAAAACGTTACAAGAAAATGATAAAAAAATAATATTTCGATGAATTTGCTTCGTAGATACGTATCTTTGTAACCAAACAACAGATTATAAATCATGGAGCTATTGAATAATTGGATCAACGGAGTCAACGATATATTATGGTCATACATCCTTATTATCATGTTATTGGGATGCGCCGTATGGTTTACGATAAAAAGTAGGTTCGTACAATTCCGCATGATTGGCGAGATGATCCGATTATTAGGCGATTCTGCCGGGAAAGGAGAAAAAGGGGAAAAGCATATCTCCTCTTTCCAAGCCTTCGCCGTATCTTTAGCCAGCCGTGTAGGGACCGGAAACCTAGCCGGTGTAGCGACAGCCGTAGCGATCGGCGGATCCGGATCCGTATTCTGGATGTGGCTGATCGCTTTATTGGGTTCTTCCAGCGCATTCGTGGAATCTACGTTAGCTCAATTATATAAAGAAAAAGGGAAAGACTCGTTCATTGGCGGTCCCGCTTACTATATGCTACATGGTTTGGGGTTACGATGGATGGGCGTATTATTTGCCGTATTGATTTCGATAACCTTTGGTTTTGCCTTTAATTCCGTGCAAAGCAATACCATCTGCGCAGCTTGGGAAGGCGCTTTTGGCATCGATCATGCTTGGATCGGGGCGATTCTTACGGTACTTACGTTAATCGTCATATTCGGAGGTATTCAGCGCATCGCGAAAGTAAGCAGTATTGTCGTACCGGTCATGGCATTAGGATATATAGCATTGGCGTTGGGAATCGTACTGTTTAATATTACCCGCCTACCCGCTGTTATAGAAACCATTCTGTCAAACGCTTTTGGTTGGGAACAGGCGATAGGCGGCAGTGTCGGAGCGGCGTTGATGCAAGGGATTAAACGAGGTCTATTCAGTAATGAGGCCGGTATGGGATCGGCACCGAACGTAGCGGCTACGGCGCATGTCTCCCATCCGGTCAAACAAGGATTGATCCAAGCATTAGGCGTATTTACCGACACGCTGATTATCTGTACCTGCACAGCGTTCATCATCTTGTTTAGCGGAGCGCCATTAGACGGCTCCATCAATGGAGTCCAGCTCACGCAACAAGCTTTGAGCAACGAGGTGGGTAGCATCGGCAGTACGTTTGTCGCTTTAGCGATCCTTTTGTTCGCGTTCAGTAGTATTATCGGTAATTACTATTACGGAGAAGCGAATATTCGTTTTATCACGTCCAAGAGAAGTGTCTTATTTATTTACCGTATATTAGTCGGTGGAATGGTCATGTTCGGTGCGTTGGCTAGTTTAGACTTGGCTTGGAGCCTAGCAGACGTGACCATGGGACTGATGACGATCTGTAATTTGATCGCGATCTCATTGTTGAGCCGTCAGGCGTTCCTATTATTACAGGATTACGTAGCCCAAAAGAAAGCGGGTATTAAAAGCCCTGTATTCGATAAGAACAAGATACCCGAGTTGAAAGACAAAGCGCAGTGTTGGTGATCAGACAAACGTATTGAAGTATGATAAAAAGCAAGATGATAAGCTTTTACATAGCGGTCATGATGATATGGACCTGTACGGTAAAAGCTCAAGATGATAATAAATCCCTAATCCACAAAATTGGATTCGACGTACGTCCCTCGTATGTCGCCCCGACTAGCAAATTCCTAAAAGATGATGGCTATGGAAACGGGCTTACTTTACGTAAGGCGGCTTCATTCCATTTGAAATACGGGTTCCAACTGAATCCTAACTCTAAGGAGGGCCAGCTCTATCCGCACACTTACCAAGGAATAGGCATCTCTTATAATACCTTTGGCAATCGGCAGGAAGTAGGTAATCCTTGGGCGGCGTATGTTTTCCAAAGTTCCCGCATCGCCAAGATCTCTTCCCGGCTATCCTTCGATTATGAATGGAATTTCGGAGCCTCATTCGGGTGGCATCCGTATGATGATAACAATAATTACCGTAATAAGATCATCGGTTCTAAGATCAATGCCTATATCAATCTGGGATTTTTCCTCAACGCGAAACTATCCCGTTATTGCAACCTGCTCGTCGGGGCGGATTTAACGCACTACTCAAACGGAAATACTCATCTTCCGAATGCGGGATTGAATACGATTGGCGGCCGGATCGGACTCGTCTACACGCTCAATCCTATCGAGGAAAGCCATCATGAGATAGGTACCGCACGTTCCTTACCGGCAAATCAATTATACCTCTCCAGCTTTTGGCAACGTGTCAGTTACGATGTCATCCTATATGGTGCGACCCGTGCTAAGGGGGTTATGCTAGGTGATGAGGCCCATATTTTTCCAGGTCAGTTCGGCATCCTTGGATTCAACCTCAACCCGATGTACAAATTCAACCGGTTCCTAAAAGCAGGTATCTCCCTAGACGGCCAATATGACGAAAGCGCAAATATTTATTCCGACGAGATCATCCAAGTCGGCGAAGAACCCCGATTCTACCGCCCGCCCCTACACGAGCAAATCGGTATCGGCCTCTCCGCCCGTGGCGAGTTCACGATGCCATTCTTCTCGATCAATATAGGAGTCGGACATAATTTATTCTACAACAAAGGCGACCTGAAAGGATTATACCAGATCCTAGCCCTCAAGGTATCGGTTACACGAAATTTATTCCTGCATGTCGGATACCAACTGCACAAGTTCCATAATCCGAATAACTTGATGTTGGGAGTTGGGTATAGGTTCCATAATAAATAAAAGATAATATCCCGCTTGCTAAGATTATAAAGTTCAATCGTTCATAAAATCTAAGAAAACATATCGATCAAACTTCTTTTTGAAAGTAAAATTGAAGCTGTGCCTTTCATCTTTACTTGTAAGTGGTATAGCTCTATATCCTTTTTTTCTATAATAAGCTTCGTAGAGAAGAAGTTGTCTCCCGATACCGTAACAATAGAATCTTCTAACCCTTCTATTTCCGCTTTCAATAATCCATACTCTGATGAGGCGTACCCTTCAAACTCAATATCGGCCGACATACCTTTATGAACTTTCGTGATAAACCGGTAAGGTACAAGTGCCGTCACTTCCACATACCGCTCATCTACCTGTGTAACAAAAACACTCACCGTCACATTCTCCGGATAAGGTATAAAGCATGCTACCAACGCTAAACAGACAAGCACTGTTGTCAACATCCCGATGCCGTCACGCACGATTCCACCTGGAGCCTTACCAATTATCTCCTGTACCTTCTCACTACGCAACTCTATATTATCATACTCTGCCATACGCATATACCTTTCTCATTCTCAAGACCCTAATTCCAATTGATTCTCCACTAAATTATAATAAGCACCACGTTTTTCACACAATGATTTGTGATTCCCAACCTCAACGATTTTCCCGTTATCAATCACAATGATCTGATCCGCATTTTTCACGGTACTCAGCCGATGAGCGACAACAACTACGGTCTTACCTCTATAAAAATCATTCAAGTTCCCCACGATAACCCGCTCGTTCTCGGCATCCAACGCATTAGTGGCCTCATCCAAGAAAATATATTCCGGATTTTTATAAACAGCCCTAGCTATCAAGATACGTTGTTTCTGTCCTTGACTAAGCCCAACACCATCCGGACCGATTTGTGTATTGTATTTCAATGGCAGTCTCATAATAAAACTTTTTATATTCGATATATCTACGGCCCGGAGTAACCGCCCCGCATCAATCTCTCCATCATCCACGGCAATATTTCGTGCGATCGATTCAGAAAAAACAACCCCATCCTGCATAACGACACCGCATTGACGCCGCCACCATTTCAGATTCAACTCACTAATTGGGGTATTCCCGATACAGATCTTCCCTCCTGATACCGGATAATAACCTAATAACAATTTAATCAACGTAGTTTTACCACTGCCACTGGTACCGACAATAGCGGTCACCTTCCCTCCGGGAACCGTAAAACTCACATCATCTATCGTCTTTCGGAGACTGTGCGGATCATACTTAAAATCGACATTCCGAAAAGACAAATCCCGGTTATCATCCGGATAAGTAGCCAAAGAGTCGGAATGGTCCTCCTCATTCATTTGCGCATGGATCTCATTGATACGATCCAAGCTGATCTTCACATCTTGAGACGCATAAATGAAGTTCATCAATTGTTCAACCGGCCTGTTCAACTGCCCAATAATATATTGTACCGCCAGCATCATACCCAAGGTCATCTGTCCCTCCAACACCGAGGTAGCTGCCAAAATCGTTATCAAGATATTCTTCACTTGGGTAATACATACTCCACCGGCCTCTTGTGCCTGTTTCAACTTCAAGCTACGCATTTGCAAATGAAATAATCCAGCCTGTACATCCTCCCACTCCCAACGGCGACGTTGCTCGCAATCCTGCAACTTGATCTCCTGCATAGTGGTGATGAACTGGTAAGTCTTATTATTATTCTCCGCCTGTTTCTCAAATAGTTCATAATCCAGCACCTTACGCTTACGCAAGAAAAATGCGATCCATACGCCGTACAACACGCTCCCCATCACGAAAATCAGAAATATCATCTTATCATATATCAATAGTACGATCCCGAAAACAACAAATGTCAAAAACGAGAACAAAACCGTCAATGACTGAGTTGTGAGAAATTGCTCCACCCGCTTATGATCACCCATCCGTTGTATCAAGTCTCCCATCAACTTTGTATCGAAAAAACCCATCGGGAGCTTTAGTAACTTAATAAAGAAATCCGAGATAAGGGATATATTGATGCGCATGCTGATATGGAGCAAGATCCATCGCTGGATAAAATCCAAGATCGTTTGGCTGAAAATAAGGGTAAGTTGTCCAAGCAAGATTAGCCAGATAAAGCTCAAATCCTTATGTGTGATACCCACATCAACAATCGCTTGTGTCAAGAAGGGAAAGATTAGCTGCAAAACGCAGCCTACAATCAACCCTAAGATAATCTGTCCGAAATAATATTTGAATTGCTTGAAATAACCAAGCAAAAAAGCGAAAGTACGTTTTCCCGCAGCCTGAGTAGATTCTTGTTGATAAAAAGCAGGCGTAGGCTGTATGATCATGGCAACTCCCTTATCCTCTCCTTTCGAGCGGACCGTTATCCAACGATCCACAAAATCCTTCTCCTGATATTGCATCAGACCATTTCCCGGGTCCGCCACGTAGTAAACACTTTTCCTCCCTTTTCTGGATTTGATCTTGTAAAGAACTACAAAATGATTCTGGTTCCAATGTAAGATCACAGGTAACTCAACTTTCGCTAACTGATCGATAGACATTTTTCCGCAAGTTGTTTTCAAACCTAATTCACCTGCCGCCTCGCTAATGCCCAGTAAGGATACACCGTCCTTACTGGCAAAGCATATCTTAGAGAGAGAATCTATCGAATAATTCTTCCCCAAAAAGGCACAAATCATCCGTAAGCATGCGATACCACACTGCATCGCATCGTGTTGTCGATAGAAAGGGAAACTACGCATAAGAATATTTATTTACAATCTGTTTATAACGTCTTGTCCTGCTCCCGAACCTTTGTATTTATTTCGTCCCATATTAAATTTAAACCGAACTGTTAGCCTGACAGACTCACTATCCAATTTAGCTCTTTGATAGGCAGTATTGATACCACTATACAAATCTATATTCTGTCGGCTTAAATGCCCTACATCAAACCATTGGAGATTAAAGCTCAAACGATCCTGCAAAAATGATTTCCGTAAACTTAAATCAATTTCCCCTGTCTGATTTAATATATAATTTTGTGATGCACCTTTTGTCTGATAAGAGAAATCAGCACGCACCACAAAACCTTTTGGCAAACTAAACGCATTATTGAAGTTAAACATCAACATCGGCTTATTCATAGCTTTGAAACCGTCCATCCAAGGAGTATCGAACCATTGTTTCCTAAGCCCTATATATGCCATTGGCTCCCAAAGACCAATTTTAGGAGACAAAGAGAGGGATGCGTTCAAACAATCCAGCTGTCCTTCGTTACGATAGGTTACGAACACTATTCTTGGATCCTTATCATAAGGATCTGCCACATTCAATATTACATCGTTGAATCGTTGATAATCCAAAGATAGTTGAACCCACTGATAAGATAAATCCAATCTCAAACTATGAATAATCTCCGGCTGTAACTTTGGATTTCCACCTTTATAGGAAAAACGATTTATATATACAATATTATTACTTAAATCCCCATAGTCCGGACGATGGATTTTCTCTGAATAGCTCAACTGGCTTTGAACTCGTCCTATAGGATAAGACAAAGAAACAAAAGGAAACAAGTTATCATAAGTCCGCCTAAGATCTGAATCTCCGGAAAACTTATCTTGGAAAGAATAATTCACATGCTCATATCGAACTCCCGCAGAAACATCCAGATTTCCCCAAGAACGAGTATAATCCAAGAAAGCCGTTTCCGTCTTCTCCTTTGCCACATTACCCGTACTTGGTAATATAGCTTCCTCATTTTTATAATACTCGTTTTTTTTCATGCTTGCAAATTCACCTCCAAATGAGAAATCCCCCCCCCATAAAGGATGGGATAAGATTAGTTTAGCAGCAAATAAATGAACTGAATTATCTGAAAAAGAACAAATTGCGCGATCATCAAAATGTAAGCTACTCTCCTCTGCATAATCCTCTGCATAATCTTTATTCCATAATAAATCTGCGTTAAAATCAATATTTAATTTCCCGATCATTCCTGTATAATAAGCATTTAATTGTTGTTTAGGACCTCTACGTTCATTTGTCCGACTGTTATTCTCCCAGTAGTCGTACTGACTCTCATTCGCATATACCTGACTCCTCACAAAAGACACTTTCGAGTTTTTAGGCATAGCATTGATTGAATAGCGGACTCCTGCCGAATGCCTTTCATTAAACTGATTGTTAATCCCAATATTCCCGTCATAAATATGCCGCTTATAATCCGTATCAAACGTATAATTTTGTCGCCACAACGTATCTAAGCATGTAATCTGCTCTAACGTACTTTCTTGATAAAAATTCCGCAATGTATAAGCGAATCCCCCAAATAGGTCTAATCCATTTTTGCTATATTTGAGATTAAATTGCTCCATGAGTCCGGACTTATGCGACTGTTCCACACGGGAACGTACATCCAGCCCCAACCCTTCACCAACCGGACGAGCCGTCCGAATTCGTATAACCGCTTTAACACTTGCATCATATTGGACTCCTGGATTATTCAACACTTCAACCCTAGCAATATTCTCCGATCCAAGCCTTTCCAGTTCTGACAAATCACGAACCAAGCGTCCATTCAAATAAATAGAAGGTGTACCTTTTCCAAACACGGAATAGGCACCATCTTTACCTTGTACACCGGGTATATGATTCAACACATCACTAGCTGTTCCTATTTTACTCAGCAAGGAATTTTGTACATTTGTAATTAACTTCCCATTTTTCAATTCATATACAGGACGATGAGCTATAACCACCGCTTCTCCCAACACCAATGATTGCTCTGGGATCACGATAACGCCTAGGGAACCAATCGTACAATTTCTAAAAACAGTTTGGAAACCAACAGATGATATCTTAAGTAAATAATTATCATCAGACGGAACCGGTATAAGAAAACCTCCATCCTTATCACTTACCCCTCCATCCACAAAAAAAGAATCTGTAGTCATAACAACCACATTCGCATAACTTAATGGGGCATTATTGTTATCTTTCAAAGTACCTGAGATTGCCTGAGCCCCTAAAGTGAACACAGTCATCCACCAACCTGCAAAAAATAGCAAAAACCATCTTTTTTCTTTCCCACCCATTTTCATATTGTATTATCTAATCATTATTATTAAATCTCTAAAGCGTTTCGCTTGCAATAAGAGACAGAGGAAGTAAATTTCTTGCCCTCAAAGACGGGCTTAAGTCTACAATTTTTCAATGCACATTGTTTTTTAAACTGACATTTTGGACAATCATCCAAATCATCCAGTCGAGTTATTCCTCTGAATCTATCCAATTTAGATGATCTCCAAATATCATCTATACTTTCATGTAACAAATTTCCAATGACATATTCCTCATGATCAAAAGCATAAAAACATGGATATATATCAAGATTTTCATCCATAGCCAAAATACTATTCCCCGCTGAACAAGCGATAATATCACTCTTTTCTTTTTCTACCAAAGAAAGGTCGTCGGACAATTCAAGTCTACGACCATATTTCTTATGGGCTTCATTATACACTCTATATACTTCTTGACTCTCATCCTCACTCAAAAACAAATTTTTATTATCACCAGCTCTTCCTACGGGACGCAAACAATTCAAGAACAAGACCTCTGCTCTCAAGAAATCTAATGTAAAAGAAATCATATCCCGTATTTGATAAAAGTTTCTTTTATTAATAGAGCAAGTTATTCCAAATTTAACACCTGCATCTCTCAATCTCAATAGTTGCCGAGAAATTACATCAAAAGCTCCCTTTCCCCTAGTGAAATCATGAGTCTCACTATCCAATCCATCCAATGAAATCCCTAAATGGATATCACCCAACCGGAGGATTTCAATATCTCTATCCTTTATTAGCATACCATTAGTCAAAACAATTGTCTCAAAATGCCTTTTAGATAATTCAAGAAGAATCTGATCAAAATTAGGTACCGTGAAAGGTTCTCCTCCCGTTATTTTCAAAGTTTTCAAATTAATCCTATCAAATTCACTGAAAATGCGGGAAAATACATCTATACCATATTCTCGTATCCCAAATTTTGGAGAAGCTCCTTCAAAACAATGTTTGCAAGCTAAGTTGCAATGTTTAGTAATAACAAAATCTATTCGTCCTGGACTTATTTCTGTCAATGGTGACAAATTCTTCTTATCTTTATAAAAATCAGGTATACAAAATGATTCCTTTGTCGGAACTAATAAGTCTATGAACTCCGGATTTCTCAGAAAAACCAAAAAATCATCCATATTGATACCCATATTCTCGAATTTTTCTTTCACGTATCCCAAAGAAAGGGACGAATGTCTAAATAAATTTAGAATAAAGAATAGCTTGTATGAGAGTTCATAACGTTTTTGAATAGACTTATTATATAATGAATACTGATCATCAAGCCCTTTTCTTAGTACATAATTTTGATTTATAGTCAATTCATCTTTCATAATTTATTCTATATAAAATTCCATGGATTCAAAGCACGTTCCTCAACCCATGGAATTTAATTAATATTTACATGTATTATTTCCACATACGCCATAAAATGGATTACAAATTACGACTCCTTTTCGTCATCTTTTTTCCCATTACAACAGTTGCCGATGACAGACCCATCACCATCCTTCGCGACCTCAAACTCTGTTTTCAGAATTCTGGCCTTCCCGCCTTTAAGCAATTCTAAAGACTCATTGTCGATTGCTTCAAAAAGCTCTACAGTCATGTGTTTTGTTTCCATGTCTCTTCAAATTAGATTTTCGTCCTACTCATAAGCTTTTCGGAATTCGCTCCTATGTTATACAGATAGGTTCTGTTTCTATTTATAAATTACCGGTAAATCAAAAATCACCTAAATAATTTTGGCTCTTAATCGGATAGCCTATGTCATCAATAACATGATCTTCTATCCATATCCATTCTCCATCCACATTTACCCATTCCCCTCCACGAATCTGAGATAACTCAAATTCTGTAAGTTTTTTAAATTTCAAATTTTCCATATTCTCTGTTCTTTGTTCATAATGTAAAGGAAGAGGTTTTCAAACAAATCATTTATAACGAAAACATAATATTTATATCATTATTTTCAAACTCTTTGGTTATATTTGCGTAATCAAATCAATTATAAGATGAAAAAATTCTATTATATAACACTAATAGCCATGACTGCAATTACCTGTATACAAATAGGTTACACAAATAACCTATATAATAATTATAAGAAAAAAGAAATAATCATGATAAATAATCATTTACTGATCGCTATTGACGAGGAGCTTCATCTACGAAAATTAGTTCCTAAATCAACTGATAAACGTCTTATAACATATAAAAGATTAGAAGACATGACTCCCCAAGAAAGGGATAGCCTATTAAAGATAACCAAACCAGGGGATACGATCAATATAGATCAAGCCAGAACACAGAATATAGGCACAAGTGTTGGAGAAATGATAGGGCAGCTACGTCAAGATATGGCCTTTAGCGAAGGAAATCCTTTAAACTTAGATACCCTTAACCATATCTTCTCTGATTCTATCCCCCCAAATTTAGCCTATCGTATCGTACAATATGATAAGGATACGTTAGCCATCGATTCTGTCGGGTATAGCGGAAAGAAATCGTGGAATTATGTCTCAGAGCTATTTCCAATAGGAACCAAGGGACATGTATTCTTACAGGTTAAAGCGGCCATTCCCTGGTTTGAATTTGTCTGGCATCAATTATGGGATTTGATCACCTCTTTATGTATCATGTTGGTTACTTTCATATGTTTGGCCATCCAATTGATAGAGATTAAACGGCAGAATGAGCTATTACGTAAGCGAAAAGCTACAATAAACGGTACCATCCACGACTTAAAGTCCCCACTAAATAGCGTGGTCACGATGTTAAGCTGGTTCAAGGCCACCGAGAATGATCCGCAAAAGAGAAAAATGATAGAGACCGGGCTTTCCAGCATAAAGCATCTGGTATATACGATCGAATCGCTGCTGGTAATCGCCCGGAAAGACGAGCACCGGATCGTTCTCAATAAAACGAGGGTGGATGTCCCGAAGCTAGTGGAGAAAAACAAACAGGAATTGGCATTTCTCTATCCGGAGAAATACGAACATATCCATATCATAAATCAATTGCCGGAGGGCTTCACCGTACCGGCCGACAAGATGTACATAGACAACGTCATACGGAACCTGCTGGAGAACGCCTTGAAATACTCGGACGAGGAGGTGGAAGTGACGGTGACAATGGAGACAAAGGAGCAGATACTCGCCGTTTCCGTGAAAGACAATGGCTGGGGAATCGCTCCTCAACACCAGAAAAAGTTGTTCACCCAATTCTACCAAGTTCCTCGCGACGAGGATAAACTCCGAAGAGGATATGGAATCGGCTTGGCGCAAGCCAAATATATTATAGAGGAGCATCAAGGGGAGATAAAGGTAAGCAGCGAGGAAAATAAAGGTAGCCTATTCACCTTTACGGTCCCACTTCAATAAATCAAGAAAAACAATCGATCATGGGAAAAATAAAAGTCTTATTCATCGATGATGATATAGCATTGGGAAATGTCGTTACGGTAGCATTGGATAGTCTTGGCTATGAGACTTATTACCAGACATCCCTTGTAGCCATCCGATCTGTCATTAAAGAATTATGTCCGGATATCCTCATACTGGATGTAGAGATCGGGCAAAAGAATGGTATCGAAGCTACACCCGAATTGAGGCTTATCTTACCGGATATACCCATCCTTTTCGTATCGTCGCATACCGAAAGCTCTTTTGTGACGCAGGCATTGGATGCCGGAGGGATCGCATATCTGAAGAAACCTTTCGAGATTGATGAGTTAGTGGCTTATATCAAGAGACATACAAATACCTCATCGCATGCTTCCTTCCTACAGATAGGACAGCTCACTCTCTATACGCAAGACTATATCCTGATGAAAGGAGAACAAATCGTAAAGAGGCTCACCCTATCCGAGGGTAAATTATTGACACTCCTTGCCAATCATCCGGATGAAACCATCAGCCGACAAGAAATGGAACAGGAACTCTGGGAGGATGGCTATACGAACGAACAGAGCTTGAATAACTTTATAGCGAAACTCCGCAAGTACCTGTCCGAAGACGATACCCTGGAACTAACCACTATACCCAAGGTAGGCTACAGGCTGGCAACAAAACATAAGCCCGGGATTTGAGCATAAGTTCCATAATCCTCGCTAGCCACTCATCGGATAATCGGGAGAAAACGCATCATACATTTTGTATGATACATTTTGTATGATACATTTTGTATGATATTTTCGTTATCTTTGTAAGCAAACAAAAGCGTATAAGATATGGCAACTTCTAAAGTAAATCCATTTCCTACAACAGGTTATATGGGGAGAGAATATTTTTGCGACCGGGAAGAGGAACTTTCATCCTTGAGAAAATTCGTGGAAAACGGAATGATATCTATGCGAGTCAGTCCATAAAGGAATTTACGGAAAGTTTGTCACAAGCCATTTTGCAGCAAATCCCGGAACAGAAAAGTATCGGGAAACGCTTTCTGGATCTACTGAAAGGTTTCCATCCGATCCTTTCTTACGATGCGCTAACAGGACAACCGGAAATCAGTTTTGAGTTTACCGAACAAAAAGGCGCCGAGAAAACCTTGGCGGCCATTTTCCAGTTTCTGGAAACCCAAGATCGAAGAATATTGATCGCTATCGACGAGTTTCAACAAATAGCCAACTACCCGGAAACCAATACGGAAGCATTATTACGCTCCTATATCCAGCAACTGAAGAATGTACGGTTTATTTTCAGCGGCAGCAACAAGCATATGATGAACGAACTGTTCAACAGTGCCAAACGCCCGTTCTTCTCCAGTACGCAAATGATGCCGCTAGCCGCCATTCCCAATAACTTTTACGCTACTTTCATCAAGAATAAATTTACAGAGTCAAATCGTGAGATTAGTGACGAAGCCATTCATTTTCTTCTCACGTGGACACGCACTCATACTTATTATACCCAAACATTATGTAATCATTTATATGCGTCTTTCTTAAAACGCATCCAAGAAGAAGATGTAAGAAACATTTGTAGCGACCTCTTGTCTTCCCAACAAGCTACCTATATCCAATACAGACGATTGCTAAGCCCGGTACAATGGCAATTGCTGATAGCCATCGCGAAAGAAGAGCGAGTGTTCCAGCCCCAGTCTAAAGCCTTTCTCGCCAAATACAAGATCGGCACACCCGCTAATTCCAAGCGGGCGCTAGAGGCTTTGTTGGACAAAGAGATGATCTTCAAGGAAGAGGATTTGCGAAATAGCTGGTATCAAGTGTATGACGTATTCTTGTCCCGATGGCTGCAACTGACGTTTTAATCATAGATTAAGCTAAACAACCGTTCCGGAGCGAACACCTCATTCGCCACGTCTAGGATTTGCTCGGCGGTCAGTTTCTCGATCTGGGCAAAAACCTCGGGGAGAGTATCGTAACGGTTGTAATGGAGGTAGCTTTTTCCTAAGCCAAGGAAAAGGCCCTCCCGGTTATCGCCCGACACACCCAGTTGACCGATTACCTGCTTCTTGGCGGCGGCTAATTGAGTGGCGGACAGTTTTACGTCACGTAAACGGGCTAATTCCTTATGCACCAAACGCATCGCTTTCTCACGGTTCTTCGGGTCTGTCCCGAAATAGATACTGGCTAGTCCGGTATCGGTATAAGAGGTTATATTGGATTCTACGTTATAGACCAAGCCATGCTTTTCCCGCAAGGAGACATTCAAGCGGTTATTCATGCCCGGACCACCCAAAATATTATTCAACAAAAATAAAGGAATGCGCTTTTTATCGTGCATACTGAAAGCCCGGCCACCGATCAGTACATGGGCTTGATGGGTATCTTTATGGATCTGGCGTACGCAAGCCTCGATGGGGTCCGGAGCTTTCCGGATCCGTTCAGCCATAGGGAAAGAGATATCGCTTAAAGCGGATTCCGCTGATTTCAAGATCTTCTTGAAGTCTTTTCGTCCCATCGAGAAGAACACCATATTCTCCGGGGCGTAGAAACGACGCATGAAAGAACGACCGGACTCGGAGTCAAAGCGAAGAAGAGATTCCTCATCCCCTAAGATATTATGCCCGAGGGCATGACCCTTATAAAGCAAGTTCTCAAACTCGTCGAATATAAGTTCCGAAGGACTATCCTCATACGAATTGATCTCATCCAAGATGACATCTACCTCCTTCTCGATCTCCTGTTTGGGGAATTGGGAATGGAAAACCAGATCGGTCAATAGCTCAAACGCCCGGCCGAAATCCTCCTCCATAAAAATGGAATAAACAAAGGTCTCTTCCTTCGTAGTATAGGCATTCAACTCCCCTCCTACGTTCTCCATACGGTTCAGGATATGCCACGCTTTCCGTTTCTCCGTACCTTTGAAGATCATGTGTTCAACGAAATGCGCCAAGCCAAACTCATCCTCGTTCTCATCCCGTGTACCGGCGTTCACGGCGAAACCGCAGTAAGAGACCGGGGAATTAACCGGGAGATGTACCATGCGAAGTCCATTCGGCAATGTATGAGCGATATAATCCATTTTCCTTCTTGTTTGTATCAGCCCGCAAAGGTACGAAAGACTTTCCGGAAAAACATGTACGTCTTTTTCAAAAAACATGTACGTGTTTCCGGAAAAAGACGTACGTGTTTTTTTCGATCTATTTGCCTCCTTGGAAAAAATACCTACATTTGTGTAAATTAAACAGATAAGGCTATGGGAAATATCGTCCGAAAATTACCGATAGGCATACAGAGTTTTGACAAACTACGTACAGAGAACTATTTGTATGTTGACAAGACCGAGTTCATTTATCAAATGGCATACCAAGGTGTCCCTTATTTCCTAAGCCGCCCCCGGCGATTCGGGAAAAGCTTGCTGCTATCGACATTCAAGGCTTATTTCGAGGGGAAGAAAGAATTGTTCCGGGGATTAGCCATAGAGAAACTAGAGACCGAGTGGAAAGAGCATCCGGTACTTCATTTCAGCCTCAACGCCGAGTTGTACGATAGCCGCAAGGCATTGGAGAATATGCTGGAACGCCAGTTGAGGGAATGGGAAAAAATATATGATACCGGAGGAGAGGGTATCACCTATTCCGGACGGTTCATGACCATCATACGAAGGGCGGCGGAGATAACCGGAAGGAAGGTGGTCGTACTGATCGACGAGTACGATAAGCCATTACTTAGGAACCTGCACAACGAAGAGCTACAGAACGAGTTCCGGGAATTATTGACCGCCTTCTATACGGTCCTCAAAGATGCCGATCCTTGGCTGCGCTTCGTATTCATAACCGGTGTCACCAAGTTCGCCCAGGTCGGTATTTTTAGCAACCTGAATCATTTGAACGACATCAGCCTAGCCCCGCAATACGCGGCCCTTTGTGGCATGACATTGCCCGAGATCGAGGCGACTTTCCAGCCGGAGCTTCATGCCTTGGCCGAGGCGAATAAGCTTTCATACGAAGGTACCATCGAGAAAATTACACGCCGGTACGACGGCTACCATTTTGATTTCCGCAGCGGTATCGCCCTTTATAACCCGTTTAGCGTATTGAACGTGTTGAGTAAACAGGTCTTTTACGACTATTGGTTTGCTTCCGGTACCCCGACATTCTTGGCGGAGATGTTACGGAAAACGAATTACGATATACGGGAGCTGGACGGGATCGAGGTGTCCGAGGTATCCCTTTCCGACGATCGGGCGAACATCAATAACCCGGTTCCCATGATTTATCAAAGTGGATATTTGACGATTAAAAGTTACGATGAACGTTTCCGGTTATATACGTTAGGATACCCGAATGAGGAAGTTAAATATGGATTTTTGAATTTTGTCGCCTCCATGTATGCGCATTTACCGGAAACCGAGACTCCTTTTTATATCGGGAAGTTCATCCAAGAGCTGGAGAACGGAAACGCCGAGGCTTTCCTCACCCGCCTAAAGGCTTTCTTCGCCGATATCCCTTACGAGTTGAACGACCGGACCGAGCGTCATTACCAAGTGGTCTTCTACATCGTATTCAAGCTACTAGGGCAATTCACCGAGGCCGAGGTACGTTCGGCCCAAGGACGTGCCGATGCCATCGTAAAAACTCCTCGCTACATCTACGTATTCGAGTTCAAGCTGAAAGGAACAGCGGAAGAAGCGATCCGGCAAATCGACGATCGAGGCGATCTGATTCCTTATACGGCCGACGAACGGGAAGTAGTCAAAGTGGGTGTCGCTTTCGACGCAGCCACTCGCAACTTAGGTGAATGGCTGATTGAAAAAACATTGTAATTCTATGAGAAACATGAAAATAATAACCTGTTTACTAACAATCACTTCCTTGGTTTTTACCGCTTGTGGAGGAGGAAGTAATGATATAGAGAAAGCGAAAAGCGTAGCGACCACGGAACATTTAAAGCGATACACCGAGGCCATCTCGCATGACTCCTGCCAAGGCCGTAAACCATTCTCGGAAGGGGCCGAACGAGCGGTGAACTATATCGCCCGCCAAATGAAGGAAGTCGGCCTGAAACCCATCAACGGAGATTCTTATCTCCAACAGGTTAATATCATATCCTCACGTACGCAATGCCCGAAGCCGATGGTCTTGAGTACCCCGGAAGGAAAGATCTCATTGGATTGGCTAGAGGGCTATACCGCTTTCTCCGCACGGATCGAGCCGGAGATCGATATAGACAACGCGGAACTGGTATTCGCCGGCTATGGGATCGTAGCCCCCGAGTATGGGAAAAATGATTTCGAGGGAATCGAGAACCCGCGGGATAAAGTAGCGGTCGTTATCGTAAATGACCCGGGACTCGGAAGCGACAACACGGATTATTTTAACGGTGATATCATGACCTATTACGGCCGTTGGATGTATAAATTCGAGGAGGGCGCCCGACAGGGATTAAAAGGAGTCTTGATCATCCATGAAGACCGGGGAGCAGGCTACCCTTGGTCGGTCGTACGAGCTTCCGCCCAATCTAAGATGTATGTGGACAGCGACAGCGATGCTTATCATTGCCCGCTAAACGGCTGGATCCAATTCAATGCCGCCAAGCAATTGCTAGCCGATAACGGCTACGACATTGACCAACTAATCGAGCAATCTAAATCGCCGGACTTCAAGCCCATCTCCTTGAAATCTACGGTAACCGTCTCGATGAGGAACACCTTCGACCGCCAGCAAAGCCCCAACGTAATCGGTTATATTCCCGGTAGCGGGAACACGGATGAGAGTGTTATTTATCTAGGCCATTGGGACCATCTAGGCTATGGAGCACCGATCAACGGCGACAGTATCATCAACGGCGCTACCGATAACGCCGTAGCCATCGCATGGATGCTCGAGATGGCACGTTGTTTCAATGCCTTGAAAGAGAAACCCCGCCGGAATATCGTCTTCCTCTCCCCTACTTGCGAGGAGACCGGATTCCTCGGTACGAAATACTATGTGGAGCACCCGTTGTTCCCGATCGATAAGATAGCCGCCGTAATCAATCTGGATGTCTTCCCGCTATGGGGCGAGAACAACGATGTCACGATCACCGGATACGGCAACTCCGAGCTGGATGATACTCTAGCCGAGCTAGCGAAGAAATACAACCGTTACATCATGCCCGACCCCGACGCTTATAACGGGATGTTCTACCGCTCCGACCATTTCCCTTTCGTACAAAAAGGCATCCCGGCCATGTTCGCCAAAGGTTGGAACGACAACCGCAAACAGGGTAAGGAGTGGGCCAAAGAGCATATCGCACGCTATTGGGCGGAAACGTACCACAAACCGACCGACCAGACCCACCCCGACACGGATGATTACAGTGGTCTGTTACAAGAAGTACAATTATTCTTCGACCTCGGTTATAAACTGGCGCAAGATACCGGATACCCGAAATGGAAACCGAAGTCAGAGTTCGCAAACGTCTTAAAAAGATAAATTGTCTGATATAGATGATGCCAATATCAGTAAATATAAATACTTTCGCGATCGTTATTCAGGCAGGAATGCCGTAAAACAATCAATCAACAATATGGTAAACGAAAATATCACCTCTTTATTGGAGCAGGAAGCGGAAGCGGTTCGCAACATACCCGTTACGCCCGGATATGAGGAAGCGGTATCGCTTATAGTGAAACATGTACACGACCTAGGTGGAAAACTGATCATGAGTGGAATGGGTAAAGCCGGGCAAATCGCCTTGAATATCGCTACCACCTTTAGCTCGACCGGTACACCTGCTTTTTTCTTACATCCCAGCGAGGCACAACACGGAGATCTGGGAATCGTATGCAAGAACGATATCATGTTATTGATCTCCAACTCAGGAAAGACACGTGAACTGGTGGAATTGGTAGATCTCACGAGGGGTTTGGTGCCAGACATGAAATTTATCGTTATCACCAGTAACCCGGATAGTCCTCTAGCCGCCGAGGCGAACGTATGCCTGTTGACCGGCGCTCCCAAGGAAGTTTGCCCGTTAGGCCTTACGCCGACTACCTCCACGACCGTTATGACGGTAATAGGCGATATCCTCGTGGTCGGAACCATGAAGCGTATCCATTTCACCAACAAGGATTACGCCAAGCGCCATCACGGGGGCTACTTAGGCTCCAAGAGCCGTGAGCTAAGCAAGAATGAATAACAAACCAGTATATAGTCATGAGAAAAGTCTTTGGTATAGGAGAAACCATCCTCGATATCATTTTCAGGAACGACCAGCCACAGAAGGCCGTTCCCGGTGGTTCCGTTTTCAACGGATTGATATCATTAGGTCGATTGAATGTCCCCGTATCCTTTATCAGCGAGCTGGGCAACGACCGGGTTGGCGACATGATTCGGGATTTCATGGAAGATAACCACATCACGACCGAGTTCGTAGACCGTTTCCCCGATGGGAAAAGTCCTATATCACTCGCTTTTCTGGACGATGATAAGAACGCTAATTATATCTTCTACAAGGATTACCCGGCGCAACGGCTGGAGGTGCCCCTGCCTAAGATCGAGAAAGACGATATTTTCGTGTTTGGCTCTTATTATTCCCTGAACCCGGTCTTGCGGACTCGTATGGTAGAATTTCTGCAATACGCCCAAGAACGGAAAGCGATCATCTATTACGATCCCAATTTTCGCAAGGCACACGCTCATGAGGCGATCCGCCTCATGCCTACCGTACTGGAAAATCTGGAATTCGCCGACATCGTCCGGGGCTCGGACGAGGACTTCCAGAACCTTTATGGCAAGAGCGACGCACAGGAGGTTTACAAAGAGCATATTCAGTTTTATTGTGATCGTTTCTTAACAACTCACGGGGCAAACGGAGTCAATCTCCACACCCGTAATTTCACACGACATTTCGATTCCCCGCAAATCCAGCCGCTTAGTACCATCGGCGCCGGCGACAATTTTAACGCGGGTATTATCTACGGACTTCTAAAGTATGACGTACGCCATGCCGACCTTCCCTCTCTGGATCAGGATACTTGGGGAAAAATCATCCGCTGCGGAATGGACCTCGCCTCCGAGGTTTGCCAAAGCTATGATAATTATATATCCAAGGAGTTCGCGGCGAAGTATGTTAGTCAGTCTTAAATATCATTAATGAAGAAGCGGGAAAAACTTGTTTTACTATCTTTGTAAGGAAAGCTTATTATAATAGAAGACAATGTTAGGAAAGATTCTCTCTCTATTCGCCAGTGTGATCCTGTTAGTGGGTTGTTCCTCTAACGCGCCCGACATACGAGCTATTTGCCTACGTGATGACATCGGAAATTACGTGATAAAATGGGAAACCGATCCGGTAATGGAGGGGATTGTCAAGATGACCGTGTCCGACAACCCGGATCTTTTCACCAACGAGTCCCCGATCATTTACGCCAACATCAAGGATGGCGTGGCTACTTACATCACGAACGATAATATATCACGTAAGTATTTCCGCCTTTCTTTTAATGATAAATACGCACGGATCATCGGGGCACGCTCGGCGGTTATGGATAGTGTACAGAATTTCCGGGATCTAGGCGGTTATACCTCTACAAACGGGAAGACGGTGAAATGGGGCAAGGTATTTCGCTCCGGCGAGTTAAGCAGCTTGAGCGAATGGGACTCCATCCGATTGGATAATCTAGGGATCAAGACCATCATCGACCTCCGTACGAACCAAGAAACCCTCACCGCCCCTATCAAATATACGAAAGCAAATATCCTGCAAATCCCCATCTCGGTCGGCAAGATCGCCGATGCCCCCCAACGTGTTATCGAGGGACGAATGCGGAAAGGAGACGCCGGGGTATATATGGAAGACGAGTACCTGCAATTCGTGACAGATAATACCGATCAGTTCGCCAAGGTACTGGAACAGTTCCAGAACGAGGATAATTACCCCATTCTCATCAGTTGTTCCTACGGAAAGGATCGTACCGGGTTTCTCACCGCCATGTTACTCGCCGCCTTGGATATTCCCCGGGACGCCATCATGGAAGACTACTTGACATCCAATCAATATATCGATACGAGTCATTTAGCTGATATCGTGAAACATCTCTCCACAGACGCCCAAGAAAGCATTACGGTCTTCCTTACGGCCAACGAGGGACTCATGGACTTGGTTTTTAACAAAATCAAGAAAGAGTATGGCTCTACCGAAAAATATTTATCCAAAGGATTACGTCTTACTGATAAGAAACGTGAAAGGCTAAAAGATATATTACTTTATTGATATGAATCCGAATTATTTACGTACCTTTGCGGCCACTGAATATTATCATATATACACAATCGCATTTTGAAAACATTTGAAGAATTAGGAGTTGCCGCACCGATATTAAAGGCAATTCAAGAGATGGGCTATGAATCGCCCATGCCCGTACAGGAAGAAGTGATTCCTTTCTTACTGGGAGAAGATAACGACGTAATCGCATTGGCACAAACAGGAACCGGTAAGACAGCCGCTTACGGCCTGCCGATCCTGCAAAAGATCAATGTATCTCAATATCAACCTCAAGCGCTTATCCTTTGTCCGACACGCGAGCTTTGCCTACAGATAGCGGACGATTTGAACGATTATTCTAAATACATCGATAACCTGAAGGTTCTCCCTGTATACGGAGGTTCCAGTATAGAGAGCCAGATCAAGGCACTGAAGAGAGGCGTACACGTGGTAGTGGCTACCCCGGGACGTTTGATCGACTTGATGAACCGCAAGACGGTTGATTTAAGCAACGTAAAGAACGTCATCCTCGACGAGGCGGACGAGATGTTGAACATGGGTTTCACCGACAGTATCAACGAGATCTTGGCGGCTATACCGGAAAACCGAAATATGCTGCTCTTCTCCGCTACCATGCCGAAAGAGATCGCTTCTATCACCAAGAAATACATGAAGGACCCGAAAGAGATCGTCATTGGCAGGAAGAACGAGGGAAACAAAAATATCCGCGATATCTATTACATGGTTCGTGCGCAGGATAAATATCTCGCGTTGAAACGTCTAGCCGATTATTACCCGAACATCTACGGTATCATCTTCTGCCGTACCCGTAAGGAGACACAGGAGATCGCCGATAAATTGATTCAAGACGGTTATAACGCCGACTCCTTGCACGGCGAGCTGAGCCAAGCGCAACGTGACTACGTGATGCAGAAGTTCCGTATCAAGAATATCCAGTTATTGGTCGCTACGGACGTAGCCGCACGTGGTTTGGACGTGGATGACTTAACCCATGTAATCAATTACGGTCTGCCGGATGAGGTAGAATCTTATACCCACCGCCGCGGACGTACGGGCCGTGCGGGAAAAACGGGTATCGCTATCTCTATCTGCCACGTAAGGGAAAAAGGCAAGATTCGCGAGATCGAACGGATCATCAACAAGAAATTCGACAGGGGCGAGATGCCTACCGGTGAGCAAATCTGTGAGAAGCAATTGTTCAACTTGGTAGACCAAATCGAGAAAGTGAAAGTGAACGAGGAGGAAATCGCCAGTTTGATGCCTTCTATCTACCGTAAATTGGAATGGCTGGATAAGGAAGATATCATCAAACGTGTCGTATCCTTGGAGTTCAACCGGATGATCGACTATTATAAAGATAACGATGATATCGAGGTTGTAGACGAGAACGCTCCCCGAGAGAGAGGTAAACGGGGTGGCAGAGGCGAAGCGGAAGAAGGTTACACCCGTTTCTTTATCAACTTCGGAAAGACAGACGAGCTTACGCCTCCTCAACTTATCGAGTTAGTCAACAAGTGCGTACCAGGCAAGGTTCGTATCGGTCGTATCGACTTACGTGATAATTTCTCATTCTTTGAGGTAGAAGAGGGAGAAGCCAACCGTGTCATGGACTCGATGAACGGCTTCGAGGTAGACGGACGACGTATCTCCGTGGAACCGGCGCAAGCGAAAGGCGAGGGAGGAAAAGGTGGACGTAGTCCTCGTGGAGGCAGTCGTGGAGGCAATGGCTTCCGAGACAGACGGGATAGCGGTAGAGGAGGCAGAGACAGCCGCCGGGAAAGTGACCGTGGAGACCGTGGCGGCAGACGTTCCAGCCGTAGTGACGACAAACCGAAGCGCAAATTCTATGAGGACACTCCTCGTAGCAGGAAGAAACGCAAGTAACATACAACTTATACATAATTTATCAAAGAAGCGTGGTTCGTTTATTACGGATCACGCTTCTTTTATTGTATATTTACAGCCGGAAAATCACAGTCAATCACAAATTCAAAGATAAGTCACATGAAGACACTGCTTAAACATCTTTCCTGCTTTTGCCTCTTCTTTATATTCGGAGCAAACTATGCCATAGCGCAAAACTACCAACATGATTTTGACCAAGTCGTAAAGAAGGTAGATGACCTCCTATGGTACGAGAAAGTGGGCGACATCGCCCATATCGACAAAGTCTACCTTTGCGGCCCCGCCCGCTGGAAAGAAACGAATCCTACCGGGATGAGCGCCGGAAACGAACTGAAATTCTGGACTTATATCTTCATCCCTAAAAGTGTGGATCCCGACAAGAAATATCCTTTGATCGTTCTCCCGCATAGTGGTGTACATGCGGATTTCAACACGTATTACGCCCATATCGTCCGGGAACTGATCGCCCAGGAATACATCGTGGTCTCCGCTGAATACCGGGGTAGCACGGGGTATGGCAAGGCTACTTACGATAATATCGATTACGGAGGATTGGAAAACGAGGATGTCTACGTTAGTCGTAATTATATGGTAGAGAATTTCGATATCGTAGATGCCAATCGTATCGGTATCATGGGATGGAGCCACGGGGGAATGATCACACTGATGAACCTCTTCACCTACCCCGGTAAATATAAATGCGGTTTCGCCGGAGTACCGGTAAGCGACGTGATCATGCGCATGGGATATTCCACCGATGATTATCGGAAAATCTTCTCCGACGAGGGCCATATTGGGAAGACTCCCCGGGAGGATATGGCGGAATACAAACGCCGCTCACCGGTCTGGCACGCGGAAAAACTACAAGATCCCCTGCTCATCCATACCAATACTAGCGACGATGACGTGAACGTAGTGGAAGTAGAGCATATGATACGCGCTCTCAAGGCCGAAGGAAAGAAGTTCGACTACAAAATATTCGACCGTGCTCCCGGTGCCCATAGCTTCGACCGGACCGACACGAAACAAGCTTCCGAGATACGACTCGGCATCTACCAGTTCCTCGCCAAGCATCTAAAACCCAATAAGCCATTCAAATCCGTAAAAGACGTACGAAAAGCGGCCTACAAATTTAATTGATACAAACATCTAAATAACACAAGAAAGATGAAGAAACTTTTTACCTATGTTCTTATGCTTTGCGCCAGCCTATCCGTTTCGGTAGCGCAACAAATCCAGTATCCGGAGCCGATCTTGAACCCGGAGAGTTGTACGAGTATCATGGTCGGCAAAAAAGCCTCGGCGGATGGCTCCGTGATGACTAGCCACACCTGCGATAGCAATTACCGCACTTGGATGGATATCGTACCTTCCGCCTCGTACGATCACGATACGACAACCACGGTCTATACCGGACGTATGCATACCGAATATGCCGAGGGAACCCGGGGGATGATTGCGAAAGGAACACTGCCCGAAGCGCGGTCTACGTATCAATTCCTCAACACGGCCTATCCTTGCCTGAACGAGAAGCAACTAGGCATCGGGGAAACAACAATCACCGGCCGGAAAGCCCTTGTCAACAAGAAAGGTATGTTCATGATCGAGGAACTTCAGCGAATCGTCTTACAACGTTGCACGACCGCCCGTGATGCCATCCGTGTGATGGGCGAGTTGATCGAGAAATACGGATATGGCGACTGGGGCGAGTGCCTTACGATAGCGGATCCAAAAGAGGTATGGCATTTCGAGGTCTTCGGCGAGGGTCCGGATAAGATCGGTGGCGTATGGGCGGCGATCCGTATCCCCGACGATCATGTAGGCGTATCGGCGAATATCCCGCGTATCTCTAAGGTCGATCCGAAAGATACGGACAATTGCATGGCTTCCGCCAACGTATTCGAGGTAGCCAAGCGCATGGGCTTCTGGGACGGAAAGAAACCGTTCCGCTTCTGGGAAGCATATGGAGGCGGAAATTATTCCGGTGAGATGAAATCCTTCAGTATCCGTGAGTTCTTTATATTGAATAAATTAGCGCCTTCCTTACGTTTATCGTATGACGCGGAAGAACTTCCCATCAGCGTAAAGCCGGACCGGCAAGTATCCGTAACGGATGTGATGGCTCTCCTCTCCGAAACGTACGAGGGTACGGAATACGATATGACCCAGAACTTGAAAGTAGCCGTAAAGAAAAAAGATAGTAACGAGACCGATACGGTTATCAGTCCGGTAGCCAATCCTTGGATGACTCGGGATATGGTGAACATGTTGAATGGGTTAAAACCGGACGCCGTAAAAAGCTACCGTTTGGTTGCCGTACCACAATGCTCCTACTCTACCGTGATCCAGTTACGTGACTGGTTACCCAATGCAGTAGGCGGCGTGGTTTGGATGGCCTATGATAATCCCGGACAAAGCCCCCGCATCCCCATCTTCTGTGGGACGAAAGATCTCCCGGCTTGCTTCAAGGTTTGCGGACAGCACCGTTACCGGGAAGATGCCGCCGTATGGGCTTTCCGTCGTGCCAATAAACTCGCTACCGTACGTTGGGGAGCGACTAAAGATCGTATGAAAGCATCTATCGCCCATTTTACGGAGAAAGGGCAGACAGAACTTCCTTTCGTAGAGAGCCGTTACAAAGAGATTCTTACCCAACAAGGTGAGGAGGCCGCAAAAGAATACCTAACCGGATATACCGCCGATTTCGCCGGAGCCACGATGCTACGCTGGAGAGAAATGGGAGACTCATTCTGGACCCAATTCGAAAGAGGCTTCTAATCACCACATCCGATAGTAGAGACGAGGCACACCCCGTCTCTACAATAATAATATAAACTTAAATTCATATACAATGAGAACATTCATTCTATCATGCGCCTTAGCGTTAGGTTCCTTGAGCACATTCGCTCAAGGCTACCAATTTACGGATGTAGTAAAGGTACCCGCCACGCCAGTCAAGAATCAAGCATCCACGGGAACCTGCTGGTGCTTCGCCACGACCTCTTTCATGGAGTCGGAATTACTCCGTATGGGAAAAGGGACGTACGATCTCTCTGAGATGTTTATCGTCCGCCAGAAATACATGAACCAGTTGCAGGATAATTATGTCCGCCAAGGCAGAGGTAATATCGGTCAAGGAAGTCTCTCCCACACCTTCATGAACGCTTTCAACCAAGTAGGTATCGTTCCGGAAGAGGTGTACTCGGGTATCAACTACGATTCCGACCGGCACAATCATGCCGAGATGGTAAAATACATCAAGGCGATCGCAACGACAGCCGTGGACATGAAGAAACGCAGCCCGGAATATTACAAACTAATCGATAACCTATTCGATACCTACCTAGGCAAGCTTCCGGAGAAATTCACTTATCAAGGCAAGGAATATACCCCGAAGACATTCGCCGCCTCCCTAGGGTTGAATATGGACGATTATATCGAGCTGACAAGCTTCACGCATCATCCGTATTACCAGAAATTCGAGGTAGAGGTTCCCGATAACTGGGAACATGCGCAAATGTATAACCTCCCGTTGGATGAGATGATGCAAGTCGCGGATTATGCTTTAAATAATGGTTACACGGTATGTTGGGATGGCGATGTGAGCGAGAAAGGCTTCTCTTTCAAGAATGGCGTGGCGATCAACCCGGAGGTAAAGAAGGTGGAAGATTACTCGACTACCGACCGTGCCCGCTTCGAGAAAATGGACGAGAAGGAACGTCTGGAGGAAGTCTACAAATTCGAGAAACCTTTCCCGGAAGTAAACGTCACCCCGCAGGTCCGTCAAGAAGGCTTCGAGGCATTCGTCACCACCGATGACCATTTGATGCACCTTACCGGCATCGCCAAGGATCAAAACGGCACGAAATATTATATCACGAAGAACTCTTGGGGAACCGAGCGTAATACTTTCGGCGGATACTTGAACATGTCCGATAGTTTTGTCCGTGCCAAGACGATCTATATCATGGTACATAAGGATGCGATACCAAAGGCAATCAAGTCTAAATTAGGCATTTAGAACTTTCCTATCGTATAGGATATTACAATGCCCATCGTAAGGTTGTTAGAATAGGCATTCAAAGCACCTTACAATGGGCATTATTAGCTCCTTAGAATGGGCATCTGCGGAAATCACGGATGCCCATCTCTTTTTTCTCTCATCGAACCAGCTTCAACTCCTCAATCAACCTTGGGCATTTACCCCATTTATCGATCATGAAAAGGACATAGCGGATATCTACGCCGATGCAACGTTGCAAATCCGGTTCAAAAGCGATATCACCACTCATCGCCTCCCAGTTACCGTCGAAAGCAAGTCCGATCAAACGGGCGTTTTTATCGAATACCGGGCTACCGGAATTACCACCAGTGATATCATTGTTCGAGAGGAAGCACAGCTGCAATTCCCCTTTTTCATTCGCGTAAGGTCCGAAATCACGGCTACGAACCAGATCCAGTATCTCCGGTTGTACCCAGAACTCATCGCTCGTCGGGTCCTCTTTCTCTAGGATACCTTTATCCGTTGAGTAATAATTGTACCATGCGGCATCATAAGGACGATACCCTCCGATAGAACCATAGCTTAAACGCATCGTGAAATTAGCGTCGGAAGACAAAGCTTTCTCCGGATACATCTCCTTCAAGCCAGCGAAATACAAACGTTCTCCCTTAGCGATATCATACTCCGCATCGCCCATCAACTGCTGTAACTGGAAGATAGACACCAATACGGACAAGCTCAGTTCCGCCGCCGGGTCTTTTCTCAATTTCTCATATTGCTTCGGATTTCTCAACATCTCGGCGATCTTGTCGTATGACAATAAGGAAGTCTTCTTAAATACATCCGCCGCATATTTCTCATAATTTCCTTTATACTTCTTATCAATGCTCGTATAAATATCCGGCAAGAACTCCGAAGATACACGTTCTTTCGCGATCTTAATCATCGCGGCCAATACCTTCTGATCCAAAGACGGTTCGTAATCCTTGAAGAACGGTTGGATACGATCCTCTAAAAAGACAGTAATCTCTTCCGGAGTAGCTCCGTTTATATCCACCGATTGCACCATACGAGCCAAACGAATAATCTCCGCTCCACTGGAAAACGCCTCATTCAAATAGGTCAACGCCTCCCTATACTTATTGGTCGAGGTATATCCTTTTTCCAACAAATTCAAGACCTCGCCATATTTAGCGCCCCGGGCTTGATCTTTCGCTACCCAATCAGCAAAAGCCGTCTCTTCCGCACGTTTACGTTCGATCACGTTTAGATTCGCCAATCCTTTATTCATACCGATCGAGTTCTTCCAATAATTGGAGCTTCCCGCATATTTGGAGGCATATTTGATACGTACGGCGTCGCTAGCCGACATAGCCTCTTTCCAGATGCCCTGCTTGATGCCACGCACCTCGATACGGGGCTTATTACTATTCTCGATACGCTGTTGTACGCCCCAAGAACACAAATAACGATCCGTGCTTCCCGGAAAACCGATTGTCATGGCATAATCCTTATCTTGATAACCTTGCATAGACACCTCAGCTACATATCTCGGGGTATAAGGCTTATTATTCGCATTGTATTCCGCCGGTTTATTATCTGCGTTGGCGTACACACGGAATACGGAAAAATCACCGGTATGGCGGGGCCACATCCAATTATCCGTATCCCCACCGAACTTACCGATAGAACTAGGCGGAGCGAAAACCATACGCACGTCACGATAAACATCGTATACCACTAAAAAATATTTGTTATTGCTATAGAAAGGAACGACATCAGCCGCTAGGAACTCATTATTTCCCACAGAGTCACAAATCACACGACCGATAGAATCGGCGGCGGATAAACGCTGGAACTCGTCCTCTATACCGGCGATCTGGCTGTTAATACGATCGCTCACGTCTACCGTCTCTTTCAAATAACGTACCGACAAACCCGGGACCGGCAACTCCTCTTGCTTGCTTTGGGATACAAAACCATCCTTCAAATAATCATGTTCCACGCTGCTCAATTGCTGGATAGAACCGAAACCACAATGGTGGTTCGTAAAGATCAAGCCCTCGTCCGAAACCGTAATACCCGTGCATCCGCCACCGAAGATTACCACGGCGTTCGCCACGCAAGGATCCGTCTCACTATACAACTGATCATAGGATGGGGTAAAACCCAACTCGGCCATTCTCGCCAAATTCTGCTTATTCAATTCCTTCAGCACCCACATGCCCTCATCGGCATATAACTGGCCGGAAGCGGCTAAAAGCAACAAAGCCGCCCACACTCTTTTCATCAACTTCATTCTTCTCTTATTAGTCTAAATTATTCGATTAGTAACTTAATGTTTTTTACCTCGACACGGGCCGACAACCATTCTGTAATCTTTTTACGCTCAACCTCTTTCACCTTCGTCTTACTCTTCAGATAAACCAGCATGACCGTATCCGGTTTCGCCGTCTCCGTATTCACGATATAGGTATGCGAGCAAGAAGCCTCTGCCACAAAGGGGAACAACACTTTCATTTCCGGGATCAACTCGGATGTCAGACGCCCATAACTCTGATATTTGTCAACCTGCCGTTTTAAAGAATCGATCTGGATGGTTTGCACACGCAACACTTCTTCGCTATTCTTATACAAATCCTGCATCAACAGGCTCTTCAGCTCGTTGATATCCGTCGCTTCCTGGCCAAAGCCCTGCTGTACGATCAAATGGACATTTTTCAATCCGTATTTTGGCATCTTGGCTTTTGCGTTCGCGATCATCTCGTCTGGTACGGTTTGTCCGATCAACACCACTTTTACCTCTTTCTTCTCGCTTGTATCCGTAATCACCTTACTCAATATTTGCGTATTCGGGAAACTCAGTTCTTCGGTGACAAACGTTCGTACCCTCTCATTAAAATAACTGCTACGGATTAAGTTATAACTCAAGAAAAGACTGGGTACGATCGTAAAGAATACGATAATACCGACATAGCGGGTCACGATCTTTTCCCGTTGTTTATCCAAGAATACTTTCTTCGGATACTTCAATAAACGTACCACCACATAAGTAGCCAAGCTAATAAATACCGTATTGATAAAATACAGATAGAAAGCGCCGAAAAAGTAATATAAATTACCACTCGCCAAACCGAATCCAGCCGTACAAAGCGGAGGCATCAACGCCGTGGCGATAGCCACACCCGGGATCACGTTTCCCTTGCTTTTCGTAGAGCTAGCGACAATTCCCGCCAGACCGCCAAAGAAAGCGATCAACACGTCGTATACCGTGGGCTGCGTACGGGCAAGCAACTCGCTTTGGGCCTCACTGATCGGTGATATAAGAAAATACAAGGTAGACGTTATTACGCTGAAGACCGTAGCCGTGGCAAAATTACGGAACGATCGCTTGATCAAGTCGAAATCGGAGATACCCAATCCCAAGCCGAATCCCATGATCGGTCCCATCAGCGGCGAGATCAACATCGCGCCAATAATCACGGCCGTAGAGTTGGTATTTAACCCAAGAGAAGCGACAAACGTAGCGAAAATAAGTACCCATAAGTTCGTCCCCTTAAACTCTATCCCCTTTTTAATGGATTCTATCGTCTCCAGCTCATCTTCCTTTTCCTGCCGGACATCAAAATTACGGACGAAAAAATCCATAATCTGTTTATGTAGCAATCCTTTTTCCATGCGGTATTAATCTTGTCCCATATTTATGCAAAGATATTCCAATTGTTTGTTTTTCTAACTATTTAATAGCTTTTTTATGGTGAGATTACGTATATTTGCATTTACAATACAACAACAAGAGATCCTATTTGTATGAAACGATATCTAATGCTTTTATGCTTATTGTTTACGTCCTTTGTCGTTTCATCTCAAACGACAACGCCAGACTCGCTTAAAAGCGCCTTGCAAAAAGCAACCTCCGAACGCTCTAGACTGGAAATCCTTACCAATTTAATGGATATCTCACGAAACGATGACATATTAGTAAACGCTAAACAACTCTATCAGGAGGCCTTAAAAGCGAATGACAATTACTATAAGGAAGCGGCGTTGACCGAGATTCTCCGATGTTATATCAACACGGACCAAACCGATAGCGCTAATACCTACATCGCCAAGGCCGAGCAGGAGCTAAAAGGAGAAGCCAGAGCCAGCCTCGTGTCGTTCATGAAAATGATCCAAGATACGCGCGTCATATTCTACACATCCGGTGAACCGAGAAAGAAAGTCCTCATGAATTGCCTATTCAAGCTGGAAGAACCTGATAAATTATCTCCCTACGAGAAAATAGCCTGCAATTATATACTTGGTATGGCTGTCAGCAACAGCATTATGGAAGAAAATATGCTTAAGGAGGACTTTAAGCAAGGAAGAGAATATTTCGACAATGTTCTGGCCGAGGCGGAAAAACTGCCCCTACGATATGCGTACAATTTCTTGCCTAACACCTATTTCATGCTATGCGCTTATGCGAGTAACCCTCAAGAACGAGGACAATATGCTACCCGTTACCTAAATACGATCTTAGGTTACTCTAACATCCCGGAGATGAGGAAACGTCCTTACGCAGTCAACAAACGTCAATTATTAAGCGCTTATTCAAACCTTGCCATTAGCGCCGAGGCTATTGGAAAGGATTTGGCGACCTCTTATTACCGTAAGTTCATGAATCTGCTGAAGGCTTATCCGGAATCAGCTAGCGCCGCCCCGGAGTATGAGCTCTACTACACCTCATCGAATTATTACCTAGGTATTAAGGACTATAAGAAATTCATTGAGTTCAGTGACTCTTTGATCAATTTCTCCAAACAGATACCGCTTTACAAGGAACATGTAATCGCCTATGTGTCCGCGAAAGCTGCCGCTTACGACAGCCTCCGGATGTACAAGGAAGCCTATGAGACATCCAAGGAATACGCTGTATTGCTAGACACCTTACGTATGCAAGAACTCAGGAAGAAAATGGAAAATCTGGAGATCGAGAAAGGGGCGAACGAGTTGGTGATCGAAAAGAGATCATTGGAATTGGAATTACAGAAAAGCAAGAAAGAGAATTACCTGTATATATCCTTATTGCTTCTAGCTTTATGCGCCGTGTTCTATATCTTTTTCCGGCTAGGCAAAATGAGATCCCTCTATCGGGCATTGCAGAAGTCTAACGAGCTGGTCTTGATAGCGAACCAGAAAGCACAAGAAAGCGAGGAGATGAAGACCGCCTTCATCCGGAATATGTCGCATGAGATACGGACTCCCTTAAACGCAATCAACGGTTTCTCGGAACTCATCACCAACGACGATATCTCCATGGACGAGAAACAGGCTTTCAGCCGTATTATCTATGAAAACTGTTACCACTTGACTTCCATGCTGAACAATCTCCTTGAGATCGCCCAGCTCGATAGCGGCAATGATTCCCTTCCTCTTGTTCCCACACGTATCCATGAGCTTTGTTTACATGAGATGCAACAGGTAAAGAAATATCAAGAGAAGCCGGAGATCAACTATGTGGTGGAAGGCGATAAGGAGAATGATATGATCTTGACCAACCGTGCTTATTTCAGTTTGATCATCTCGCATCTGCTGGCAAACGCGAATAAATTCACGGAGAAAGGAAGCATCACGCTTTCATACCATCTGGATAGCGGAGCCAATTTAGTGACCTTGTCGGTAACAGATACGGGTTGCGGCATCCCTCAAGACAAACAGGAATGGATATTCGAGCGTTTCACGAAGACCAATGATTTCATTCCCGGCTCTGGCCTGGGGCTTTACCTATGTCGCTTGATCGTTAACCGGCTAAACGGTAAGATAAAGACAGATCCGTCTTATACGAAAGGCTCACGCTTCGTTATCACAATGCCAATCGCCACGCCGTCCAAGCCCTCCGAACCTACCGATTAACGGAAGAAACGTCCTACGTACGGAAGTTCTCGTAAAGGTAAATCCCTTTTAACCATAAATGCGATGAATACGCCTAATAAGATCGTGCGGTATCCCAACCGGAGCCATTCAGACTGTATCGGCAGTGCCATGCCTGCCACGTATAACACCGTCGCCACTCCGAAATAAAGAAATGCGGATTTCAAGTCGTACTCGATCGGGAATTTCTTTTGTCCTACAAAATAGGATAAAAGCATCATCAATAAATTACAAAAGAACGATGCCCACGCACAAGCCATATAACCGTACGAGGGACCGAACAGCAAGATAATAGAGACCGTGGCCACACATCCGATCGTGGAGAAATAGGCGCCCCATCGTGTCTGGTCAATCAGCTTATACCATAAGGAGAGGTTGAAATAAATACCGAAGAACAACTCGCCCAGCATCACGATCGGCACCACCCGTAATCCGGGATAATAGGCCGGCCCGACAAAGTACTTCAAGATATCGATATAGAACATTACCCCGAGGAAGATAAACAAGGCGAATATGATGAAATATTTCATCGCTTCCGAGTAGGCTTTCTTATTATCATCGCTCTTGTTTTTAGCGAAAATAAACGGCTCATAGGCATACCGGAAAGCCTGCGTGAACATCACCATCACCACGGCGATCTTGAAGCATGCGCCGTATATACCCAATTGCTCGTTCGCGTACTCCTTATCATCAAACAAGAATGGAAACAGGATCTTATCTGCCGTCTGGTTAAAGATACCGGCAATACCTAGAATGAGGATCGGGAAGGAATAACGCAAGATTTGTTTCAATACCGTTCCGTCTACTTTCGCCCGTATGCCCGGCAAGATATCCGGGATCAAAAGCAATAAGGTTATCAGTGTCGTAAACACGTTCGCCACGAATACATAGCCTACCCCATAATCCGGACGATAGAACCAGCTTATCGCCTCCGGATAGTGCGAATGCAACCACGGACAAGTGATCAAGAAGAATATATTCAAGATAATATTCAAGAAAATACTCAGCAACTTAATCCCGGCGAAACGCCATGCTTTCCCCTTATACCGAAGATAAGCGAACGGAATGCAACAAAAAGCGTCTACCGCCACGATACCCGCCATCATCCCGATATACTCCGGATGGTCGCCATATCCCAAGCCGGCACTAATAGATGGTAACAAAGCGAAAACCGCTACGCTAAACAGCGCCGAACTTCCCAGCAAGCAATACAGCACGGAAGCATACACCCGCATCGGCTCTTGCTCCTCTTTCTTATTGATGAAACGGAAGAACCCCGTCTCCATGCCATAAGTAAGCAAGACCAGCAACAGGGCTGTCCAACCATATAAATTCGTCACGATCCCATAATCCCCTGTTCCGGCCAACACACGTGTGTACATCGGCACCAACATCCAATTCAGGAAACGCCCCACTATACTACTCAACCCATAAACCGCTGTCTCTTTAGCGAGCCGCTTCATTCCTCCTGCCATATCGTATCTGTCTAATCAAATAAAAAACCTTGTTCCCCCACCCGGCTACGTCCCAGATGGGTATAAGCTAAATCGGTGACCTCACGGCCACGGGGCGTGCGTTTGATAAAGCCCTCTTTGATCAAGAAAGGCTCGTACACTTCTTCTAGCGTTCCGGGGTCCTCGCCCAAAGCCGTGGCGATCGTCGTTAATCCGACCGGGCCTCCCTTGAATTTATCAATGATCGTCGTCAGCAACTTATTATCGATCTGATCCAAGCCATACCGGTCTATATTCAACGCCTCCAGAGAGAAGCAAGCGATCGCCTTATCGATATCTCCGTTCCCCTTCACTTGAGCGAAATCACGCACACGGCGCAATAAAGCGTTGGCGATACGAGGCGTACCCCGGCTACGGGAAGCGATCTCCCTTGCGGCGTTCAACTCACATTTTACATTCAAGATATTAGCACTACGGAGCACGATCTTCGTCAGCGTCTCCATATCATAATACTCCAAGTGCATATTGATACCGAAACGGGCACGCAGCGGACTAGTCAGCAAGCCGCTACGGGTCGTAGCGCCAATCAATGTAAACGGAGCCAAATCGATCTGTATCGAGCGGGCGCTCGGTCCTTTATCGATCACGATATCGATCCGGTAATCCTCCATAGCGGAATACAGGTATTCCTCCACGATCGGGCTCAACCGGTGAATCTCATCGATAAAAAGCACGTCGTTCTTCTCCAGCGAGGTCAATACCCCGGCCAGATCTCCCGGCTTATCCAGCACCGGCCCCGACGTGACCTTGAAACCAACCCCCAACTCGTTCGCTATAATATTCGACAACGTCGTCTTTCCCAACCCGGGAGGTCCATGCAAAAGCACATGATCCAGCGCCTCCTTACGCATGCGGGCAGCCATGACGAACACCTTCAGGTTCTCCACCACCTTCGCCTGCCCGCTGAAGTCACGGAGCGAAAGCGGCCGAAGCACGTTCTCGTACTCTCGCTCGTTTTCCGGCATCCGGGCATCCCTTATATCAAAATCATCTTCCATATTCACGTTCATTGTCTTGCAAAGATAATGTTAAACAACACATTCACGAAAATAGATGTATAAAATATTTTTCTGACAGTGAGAAAAGCATATGTTTGCTAAAGGGACACCTTTAAAAACATACTACCATGAAACTTATACTCACAATCTCTGCGATGATCCTGTTCCTGATAACGGGATGCGAAAGTGGCAAGCAACCGGCTAACGACTTTTTAACCGTGGATATCACGGCAAATTATCCGAAGAAGGAACTGATTCTTCAAGACTTTTTGGATGTGGAATACATCCCATTAGAAACGAATGAGGAGTTCATAACCTCAGCCAGCATGCAAGCCATCGGCAAAAATCTCATAATCCTTAGAAACAAGAACGGACAAGACGGAGATATATTTATCTTCGACCGGACCGGAAAAGGCCAGAGAAAAATCAACCGCAGCGGCCAAGGTAGCCAAGAATACACGAATATCGGGTCTATTGCCCTCGATGAGGAGAAAGGTGAGCTGTTTATCAACAACTACTACTCGAGCCAGTTTATCGTATACGATCTGTCCGGAAACTTTAAGCGAACTTTAAAGTACGATAAAGATTTTAATTTCAATAGCGGGAAGATATACAATTTCGATCAAGACAACTTAATCTGCTACGATGAGATTGGTAATTATAAAAATCTGAGAAAAAGCGCATTTTGGCTCCTGTCCAAACAAGACGGAAGCATTGTCAAGGAAATCGAACTCTCTTATGAGCATAAGATATCACCGTTTTTATCGAAAGGAGGTTGGGCCGCAGGACCTCGTAATACCGAATTAATTTCCCAAAATGGAAGTTGGGTCTTAGTAGAGCCATCTACAGATACGATTTATAGTTATTCGCAAGATCACTCTATCAAACCCTTTATCGTAAGGACTCCACCTATCCGCTCGATGGCCCCGGAAGTATTTCTTTATCCAAGTATTCTTACCGACCGGTATTATTTCATGCAAACAACAAAGAAACAATGGGATTTTGAGAAAGAAACCGGATTCCCCAGAACCGACTTGGTATATGATAAACAAGAGGACGCTATCTTTGAGTGTGTCGTATATAATAACGATTTCGTAGATCAGACACCCGTTGATATGTGGTACGAACACGGAATACTAAAGATCATCAATAACGATGGGATCGCTTTCATAAAGAAACTAGAAGCCAATGAGTTGGTGGAAGCCTACGGGAAAGGTAAGCTGAAAGGCCGCTTGAATGAGATCGCAGCGGGATTGAATGAGGAATCCAACCCCGTGATTATGGTGGCTAAGTATAAGGAATAAAAACTTCTTACTTATTGTCTATTTTTCCAGACTTGTTTTTTATTCGTACATGTTTTTCGGAAAACACGTACGTGAATTCCCAAAAACACGTACGTGAATCCGTGAAAACATGTACGTGTTTTTACGGAAATCCGACAAGCACATTTATCCATCTTACTATCAGTGAGTTATAAATCGACTTCATAGTAAGATATTATTGTTGAAAATTTACTTCTAAAGATACGGTTCCTCTCCTATATTTTATGTAACTTTGCTTATAAGTCGCATAAAATATAGGACGATATGAACCAGACAATTTATCCCATCGGCATACAGAACTTCGAGAGCCTTCGCAAAGATGGTTATCTCTATATTGATAAGACCGCCCTAATCTACCAATTAGTAACAACCGGACGATATTATTTCCTCAGCCGCCCCCGACGCTTCGGGAAAAGCCTGTTGCTGTCCACGCTGGAGGCCTATTTCCAAGGAAAGAAGGAGCTGTTCGAGGGACTGGCAATGGAGAAATTGGAAAAAGACTGGATAAGATACCCCATCTTACATTTGGATTTAAATGCGGAGAGATATTCTGACCCTGAGGCATTAGAGAGTATATTACGACGTTATCTGAACCTTTGGGAAGACCTGTGGGGGAAAGACGAGAGAGAGATAACACCATCCGATCGTTTCACCGGCGTGATACGCCGTGCCTATGAGAGAACAGGACGGAGAGTGGTCATACTGGTAGACGAGTATGACAAGCCTTTGCTACAGGCGATCGGGAATCTGGAGTTACAGGAGGCCTACCGCTCTATACTGAAAGCGTTTTACGGCGTTCTGAAGAGCATGGACGGATATATCCGCCTAGCGTTCCTGACCGGCGTGACCAAGTTCGGCAAGGTAAGCGTATTCAGCGACCTCAACAACCTCATGGACCTGTCGATGGATAATCGGTACGTCGAGATATGCGGCATCACAGAGAAAGAGATACATGCCTATCTGGATGACGAAGTGAAGGAACTGGCTGATACCCAAATGACGACCTACGAGGAAACCTGCCTAAAACTCAAGCAACGCTATGACGGATACCATTTCACCGCCAAGTCCGAGGGTATATACAATCCATTCAGCCTATTGAATACCTTCGCTAAGATGGAATTCGGAGACTACTGGTTCGAGACCGGAACACCCTCCTACCTCGTGGAGCTGCTCAAGCACACCCATTACGACCTCTACGAGATGGCCAACACGGAGACCGACGCCGATGTGCTGAACAGCATCGACTCCGCCTCGAACAATCCCATACCCGTCATCTACCAAAGCGGGTATCTGACCATCAAGGGCTATGATCCTGAGTTTGGCATTTATCGACTGGGTTTCCCGAACAAGGAGGTGGAAGAAGGTTTCGTCAAATACCTACTTCCTTTCTATACGAGCATACAAGCCTCTAAGACCCCCTTCGAGATCGGACAGTTCGTACGGGAGATACGGTCTGGCAATTACGACGCCTTCTTCCACCGCCTCCAAAGCTTCTTCGCCGACACACCCTACGAGGTGATCGCCGGGCAAAAGCCGGAGCGAGACACGGAGCTGCATTACCGGAACGTCCTCTTCATCGTCTTCAAGCTGGTCGGCCTGTACACGCAAGTGGAGTACCATACCTCGAACGGGCGTATAGACCTCGTATTGCAAACCAACCAATACATCTATATCATGGAGTTCAAGCTCAACGGAACCGCCGAGGAGGCCCTGCGGCAGATCGAGGAGAAAGGCTACGCCCTACCCTTCGCCGGAGACGACCGGGAAGTCTTCAAGATCGGCGTGAACTTCTCTTCCGAGACCCGCAATATCGAGAAGTGGCTGGTTGGGTGAAAAAGTCATGTTTTTATCCAGATATACTTACTTTGCCGATACAGTATATATCCTATGCCCGGAGAAGATATACTTCAAGTGGCATCGAAGTATATCTTCTCCCCCAAAAGGCTCCTCAAGTGAATAACTAATCATTTCCCAACTCGTAAGCTTACGGCTACCCCTACTCGTAAGTTATTCACTTGACAAACCGTAAGTTATTCATTTGACAAGCCATACGCAGATGGTTTACATCTAGCGCAACAATCTGTTATTCAATGCATTTACAACAGAAATAAAAACCGTTCAAAAAAGTCGGACTTTCCAGCCGGAATATCCTCGCCTTTTTGTATTATCTTTATCGCCAACAAATAATACGCAGATGAAGAAAAACATTGTTTCCTTGTTAATTCTAATACCTATTATATGGATCTCTTGCGACGGGATGGGCCATCAAACCATAGACTTCCGAAAAATAGAGAACCTTATGCCCCAACATCCGGATAGCGCCTTAATGCTCCTTGAACAAATAGAGAACAAAGAAAAGCTATCCCGAAAAGATAAGGCACATTATTATTTATTGCTGACGGAAGCGCAAGACAAAACTTTTGTTAAGCATGAAACCGACTCGCTGATCACGATCGCAACGGATTATTATGAGGAAACAGACGATCTGGAACGAAAAGCGAAAGCTTGGTTCTATAAGGGACGGATCAATCAAAACCTAAATCATCCATTGAAAGCGCAAGAGTGTTTCTTAAATGCCTTACAGAATGAGGAGCAGATTGAAGACCATGCATTACTGGGGAGGATTAATAACGGTATAGGAATGCTTTATACCCAACAAGATGTATATGAACGAGCCTTGCTTTATCAGCAAAAGGCGGTCATGCATTTCAAGGCAATATCGGATTCTATCGGTCAAGTCTATGCACTTCGAGATCTGGGACGCATTTATGAGATAATCCACCAAAAAGACAGCGCTATCGCCTGTTATTCTAAAACTCTCGATTTGATGGTGAGCAGGAAGGTGCTCTCTGTTTATTCCGAATTATCGAGTCTATATGTACAAACAAAGACATACCCGGAAGCGGAACGTCTACTCCGTGAGATCATGGCAAACAAGCAGGCATTGGGAAATGATATTTATCCGTTCTATTTGACACTAGGCGAATATTATTATCAATGCGGTCAATTAGATTCAGCAAAGATCTATTTAGAACAATGCTTGGAAAAAGCGGTGCGATTGGACACGAGAGCGGGGGCTGTTTATCATCTATCCCAAATAGCCCTATCGACAAAACAATGGATCCTTTATGCGGAGTTGAGTCAACAATATGAAAAGATGCGTGACACACTCAACCAAGCAGAAGTCACGAATATGATTAGAAGCAAACAAGCTCTTTATGATGAACAGGATAAACAAAAATCCTTAGCGGAGGAACGAGTAAGAACGGCCTATGCGAACCTACGGATGGCCGTAATCAGTCTTATTGCTCTCTGCATAATTCTACCAACCACTTATCTTTTGTTTAAGTACAAGAAAAGACAAAAAGACCTATTGAAAATCCAAGAAGAAAACCGGGAAAAGATTTTCTCTTATGATAAAACAGTCCTAGCATATGAAAAACAGATAGAGCATAATGAACAAATCATAGAGACATTAAACAAATCTTTACAAGAGAAAGATCGAGAACAGGAAGAACTCAAGAAAGAGCTGCGGCAGGAGTTCGAACAAAAGAACCAAGCATTGTATGCCCAAAAAGAACATCAGATTGAATTATTACAGAACCTAAAAAATTCATCTGTTTATAAAAACTTTCATGAAAACGAGGAATGGAAACCGTCTACCGAGGATTGGGAAGAGCTGTTTCAGCTTATAAACGCTATTTATCCGTCTTTTGCACAAAAACTTCAAGAAGCTTACCCTAAAATACCGATACAAATGGAACGGTTATGCTATTTAGTGAGAATCCATGTGAAACCCTCACGTCTTTCTATGTTATTAAACCATAGTAATATATCAGTCTTACGGAAAAGACTTTATCTGAAGATGAGCGGCAAAACAGGAAAAGCCTCCGATTTCGATCTATATATCAATGACCTATAGTCAGTGTTAGAAAATGAACAAAAACGAAAATGCCAATTGTTCATCCATGTTCATTGTTATTAGAGAATAAAGCTTTTCTTTTGCAAAAAGAAAAACAAAATATTATGAAAACAAAATTATTAACCTTATTGATGCTATTTGGCCTCTTTTCGCCACTGTCTGTTTATGGAGATAATGTACCAACTAAAGGCAAATGGCATGACGATTATTATCGCTCTGTCACTCCTGCTCCTCCAACAGTATCCATCGACGGAAATCTATTGAGCATACATTTTATCGATGCTCTAGATGATTTGACTGTTCAAGTTGTAAATGAACAAGGAGCTATCCTATATAACGAAGTAGTCTCCGGCGAAGCAGGTGAATGTGTATCCATCTCTTTAGATCAGGCTGGCACAGGATGCTTTTATGTAGTGTTAGAACATCGCCTAGGGCAGCTTATGGGAGAATTCATCATACAAAATAATTAGGTATTATTCTTTATCATATGCAAGCTTCAGGATTAAACAGTATTATATAGTTGATCCATCACTATTGTGATAATCACTGTACAGTGCCCCCAATGATACGTTTTTCCTGGATGCTTGCATTGAATTATGTTATTAGGAACTCTAAGTGTAACCTTACAGAAATACTAAGTTTGTCATTAATCAAGAACTAATACATATTATGATAATCTACGACCCCAAAATAGCGATTCTCCTTATAGCCTTTAATCGATCAAATATAAAGCAAGTATTTGATCGTATCAAAGAGGTGAAACCGAGAAGACTATATATAGCAGTAGATGGATCAACTAATGACACACAGTGTAAAATATGTAAGGAAACAACGTCCATTGTTTCCCACATTGATTGGGAATGCCAAGTATTTAAACTATATCAGGGAAAAAATCAAGGATACGACAAACACTGTTTTCATTCGATTTCTTGGTTCTTCGAGCAAGAGCCCGAAGGAATCATACTAGAAGATGACTGTGTACCCTCTCTTTCATTCTTTGATTTTTGTACGACATTACTAAAAAAATTCAGAAATGACGAACGCATCGGACATATATCCGGAAGTAATTATCAATTCGGTAAAAACAGGGGAGACGGAACTTACTATTATTCTAACTTAACCCACGTATCCGGATGGGCTGGTTGGAGACGAGTTTGGCAAGAGCACTGCCTTAACGAAAACAAGTACGATCTTTTTAACCAACTGGATTACTTATCAAATTTACCTTCTCACGCTCCATTCCAATATCGCTGGAACAGGCTCTTCAATATAGCAAATCACAGTAATGAACATTTTTGGGAGGTAAAATACGCATACACGAACCTTATCAATAATCGATTATCGATCATTCCAAACAAAAATTTAATAACAAAGATCGCATATTATGACAAAATGCCCCATGCTATAAAAAATCATCCATTTACCAACATCAAAAACGAGGAAATCGACCATATTGTTCATCCATCTTTCATCTGTCCGGACATAGAAGCCGATTTATATTCACAAACCAAAGAATATAATACATCTTTCGAGGAACTGTATATGCCTAAAGAATACTTTTACTTAAAAGAGCACTTTGTCGCCGCAATCCGAAATAATCATATACATCCTAAAATTCCACAGATCATTCATCAGATCTATGAGGATTTAGCGGGACCACCTCCTTCTTTAGTCGAGATCTCCCAATCATGGAAAGAGCTAAATCCCGATTGGGAGTATCGGTTTTGGAATAAAAATGATATTGAGACATTTTTGAAAACCTATTATCCGGAATTTATTCCGGCCTATAATGCTTTTTCACATAATGTACAACGCTGGGACGCAATCCGGTATTTAATACTTTATAAGTTTGGTGGTCTATATGTAGACATGGATTATGAATGTACGGAAAATATCACCCCTATATTATGTAATACAGAATGTGCCATGGGATTGGAACCGGAAGCTCACGCTGTCCGTATCCATGTACCTTACATTGTTGGAAATGCTTTTATGGCAACAGTTCCGGAGCATCCTTATTTCAAAGAGTTGATCGATGCAGTTTTTTATGATAACACAAAAGCCGGAACATACACTGATTCAGTAGAATTAATACTTAACACCACAGGCCCATTTCTAACAACTCGGATATATGATAATAGTAAATATCAGGAACGGATTACGTTAATTCCGGCAGAACTCATCGCTCCTATAACTCATTCAGATATAAGAAAAATCATGAAAGAGGAAACATCTATGACTATTGAGAGCAAAGTTGAAAAATCATTTGCGATACATTATTTCTTCGGCAGTTGGCATGAGCAAACTAAAGAATTAACCTAAAAATAATATGATTATGAATACCTTTGAAGATCTTTTTTCCGAATATGCTGGGAGAATAACAGATACCGTTAATGAGCAAGAGTCTGTATTTATTCAATACTGTAAACTATTCTCTTCTATTATCACCGATAGCTTCTACGTATTGGATATAGTTCAAAAGCAATTTTGCTATATCAAACCCGATAATCTATTCTTATGTGATCATTCTGTGGAAGAAGCGATGAGGCTTGGCCATGATTTCTATACACAGATAATCCATCCTGATGACTTGCCTTTATGGACAAACATACTTAAGATCATTCCTCAATACCTAGACCGAAAAGATAAATGGAATGAAATAGATTATTTTTCTTGTACCCTTCGTTTGCTTCGCAAATATTCTTTTTCATCACACTTCCTATCACAAATGGTATATCAACGGATGAAACCTATTTGTCTAAATAACAATTTACGTTACCTTATTTGTATTGTAGAAAACTCTACAGATAAAAAGGCTGGAAATTTATTCTTACATAACAAAGACAAATCAACATACGAAGAATACAATTTCATTACCAGACGATGGAAACAAGATAAAATAGAAATACTTACAGAACGTGAGAAAGCAATACTTATGCTTGCTCAACAATGTAAAAACACTGTAGAGATCGCAAATGAATTATGCAAAGGGCAACATACTATAAGAAATCAAATAAAAGCATTATTTAACAAACTAAAAGTTCACTCTATGCAGGAAGCATTACAAATATCAAAAAATAGACTTAAGTAGGCTATTTTTACATGAAACAACACTATTAATTTTACGAACGATAATAGTATCGTCTAACTTAACAAATCAAGAAAATGAAAAATTTAGGTAAGCTTAAATTAAAACAGCTAAAAAAAGAAGAATTAGAGCGTCGAGAAATGAATGCATTAAAAGGTGGATGTAGTTGTGGAACGGCCTGTGGATGTGGTTCCGATGGTTCATGGTCTGGAGGTAGTAGTTACCAAAATAATTACGGATACTAATCTAATTTCATCGATAACCGTTAAAATTATCGGTTATCGATGAAACTTTAAACATTACAGCCATGATTAAAACACTGATTTACACAACAGAAAATAATAACTCTTATATATATGATCACAAATCTAGATTATCTATGCTGATCCACCCTGATCTTAAAAAAGCTCATGAAAATCCAGCAGAAGCGGATACATATTACTTAAAAAAATACGAATATTTAAAAAGACATGGTCTTTTTTCGGAACCTAAACCGAGTACCTTTGGTTCTTTAAACGAATCTATGATAAAAGAAAGTATAACTAAAACCTCACAAATCACATTTGAAGTAACAGATTTTTGCAATTTAAATTGTCTATATTGTTCATTTGGAGAACTATACGAAGGTTTTGATGAAAGAAATATAAAAAATATAGACATCAATTATGCAGAAAAAATGTTGAAATATATTTTTAAACTCAAATCTACAAGTAAAACAAAAAATTTAATTATTGCTTTTTACGGAGGAGAGCCATTGTTTAATGGAAAATTCATAGAGAACATAATCAATATTGTAAACACTTTAAATTACAAAAAAGAAATAAAGGTAGAATATAGCATGACAACAAATGCTACATTAATTCACAAATATGTTAAATTACTCGTAAAGTATAACTTTGAATTACTTATTAGCTTAGATGGTAATGAAAAAAATCATAGCTATAGATATTACCGAAACAACAAAAAAAATTCATTCCATAAAGTAATTGAAAATATAGACATGATTCAAAAGGAATATCCCGAATATTTTAAGAATCATATAAGATTTAATGCTGTATTACATAACAGAAACTCAGTAAAAGAAATATATGAATTTATATATGGAAGATATAAAAAAATACCACGTATAGCTGAATTAGCATTTGATGATTTAAAATCAGATAAAAAAAGTGATTATAATAAATTATTTCACAATAAACTTGAAAGCGAAAATGTTTTTAAAAATGAAAATACAGATCTTTTAGACATAATGCATACAGAATTATCCACCTATAAAGAACTCACTAATTTTTTAAAATACAATTCTTTAAATTTTTATATATCAAATATAATATCTTTATTATATGGAGTAGAAAAATATTTACCGACAAGCACTTGTCTACCAGGAGGTAAAAAAATATTGATGACAACTAATAATAAGTTATTACCCTGCGAAAGAGTTAACTATAAATATGCAATTGGAGAGATTAATAAAGAAGTAATATTAGATATTCCAAAAATAACACAACGATATAAATTTTATTTTGACCATATCAAAAATGTTTGCAAACATTGTTATTCAAATAAATTTTGCAATACATGTTTATTTCATATAAAAGGTATAGACAATGTAGATTCCAAAGAATTTATTTGTGAATATTTTTGTAATTCAAAAGAATTTACAAATAGATTACATCGAATTTTTTCTTTCTTAGAAAAATATCCAAATGATTTTTATCAAATAATAGAAAACGAAGTAATTTTATAACATTCATGGACATAGAAAATGATTATTGGTTTACAATCGAACCATATGTATTTATCAATATTGCTAATAATTGCGCATTACTATATAATACATATGATGGAAAAATATTAATAAGCAAAAAAGCAAAAGTAATTGAATTACTAAATACTTTTTTACAAAAAAAAGACTGTGGAGTTATTCTATTAAAACGAGATCTTTATCACAATTCTGATATTTTTGATTTCATCACTGATCTGAGAAATAAGTATATGGGAGATATTATTGACATTAGTTTTTCAAAAGGAAAACCTATTCAGATATTACCATATTACAACCTTAATTACAAAAATGAATTATACAAAATACACAATTTTTCACCTTATAAAAGTATCTTAGAAAAACTATCTGAGATTAGTATTTATATAGATCAAACAAGTAAAGCTGTAGATCTTGTTTCTTTTTTACAAACATTACCAGAAAATGTAATCATTAATATTATCAGTAACAATAATGAAATAGATGATAATCAATACTTTTCTTCTTTTTTAGAAAAACACAATTCATCTATAAATATTGTATGCTCATATTCAAATATTACATTATTAAACTTATCAAATACAGATAATTTATATTACAAAATAACAGTAAATTTCCCAATAAATACGAAAGAATGGGATAATTCTATACAAATATTATCCAACAAGAATTTCTCATTTGAGTATATATTAAATATATCATCTTTAGAAGATTATGAAATGGCAGAAAGACTTATTGATCAATTCCAAATCAAAAAATATATCTTCAAACCAATATATACAGGAGGTAATATTGATTTCTTCAAAGAATATGTTTTTCTTACGGAAGATGATATTTTATCAACTACTATGTCTATAAAAGATTTTTTTGCTAATCAATCTATAAATATTTACGAATTTGGAAAAATTAGTATTTTACCAAATGGTGATGCTTTTGCCAATTTAAATCATCCAGTATTAGGTAATATATACACACACAGTATTTCTGAAATAGTACAAAAAGAAGTAGAAGAAGGTATTTCTTGGTTTAATATTCGCAATAAAATTCCATGTAATACCTGCATTTATCAATGGCTTTGCCCACCACCATCAAATTATGAAATAGAAATTGGACGTATGAATTTGTGTCATATAAATACGAATTGCAACTAACATTCAAAAAATTCAATCATGAGATATTCTTATATATTTTTAGGATTATTTTTATTTATCATATCTGGATGTATAAAAGAAAAAGAACAATCAGATAATGATTTTATAACAATAGATATTACAGATAATTATCCCTTAAAAGAGCTAATCCTACAAGATATTATGGATGTAGAATATATAGCTTTAGAAACAAATGAAACTTTTATATGCCAAGGTTTTGTACAAAATATTGGTAAAAATATCATATTGGTAAGAAATTACAACAGAGATGGAGATATTTTTATTTTCAACAGAAAAGGTAAAGCATTAAAAAAAATAAACCACTTAGGACAAGGGGGTGAAGAGTATACTTTTATTTTAGGAATCACATTAGATGAAGATAATAATGAGATGTTTATTAATGACAATCTTAGCAGAAAAATATTGGTTTATGATTTAGAAGGGAATTTCAAACGAAGTTTTAAACATAAAGAAGGTACTATGTATGATAAAATATATAATTTTGACCAAGATAATTTATTATGTCACGATGGATATTCTAGTAATAATGGAGAAGCAAATGAACAATCTTTTATGCTTATATCAAAATCCAATGGAAATATTACTAAAGAAATTAGAATTCCATTTAATAAAAAAATACTAACTGCTGTACTTTTACAAGACCCAAAAAATGGAATGACATATGGAGCTACCCCATCTTCTGACTATCCAATAATTCCTATTCACAATAATTGGATACTTATAGAACCTTCATCAGATACATTATTCACATTTTCTTCTGATTTACAATTAAAACCATTTATCATAAGAAAACCATCTATTGAATCTATGAATCCGGAAACATTTCTTTTCATAAGCAGTGTCACTGATCGCTACTGCTTTATGGAAATTGTAGAAAAAAAATATGATTTTGGATTACAAAAAGGCTTTCCTCGCACTAATATAGTATATGACAAACAAGATAATTCTTTGTTTAAATGCATTGTATATAATAAAGATTTCTCAGACAAAAAACAAGTATATATGAACTCAATCCCTGTAAATTGCGACATATTAACTTGGCAATCTTTAAATACTGAACAACTAATTGAGTCTTATAATAAAGGTAAATTAAAAGGTAAATTAAAAGAAATAGCTGCAAATTTAGAAGAAGATTCAAATCCAGTAATCATGTTATTAAAACATAAAAAATAATTTAAACAATGACATCAAAAACAGAAATAGAATACGATTTACAGAAAACATCAGATATACTTATACTCAATGGAACATTAACAGAATCTCCCGGATTAATACATGGAAAAACAGGGATTGCTATATTTTTTTTCCATTATTCACAATACACAAAAAACATGTTATTTGCAGATTATGCTATGGATATAATTTATGAAATACAAAATCAAATTCATTCTAATAGTCTTGCTAATTACGAAAATGGAATAGCTGGTATAGGTGTAGGAATTGATTATCTAATTCAAAATAATTTTTTGACTTCAGAGGATGATATTTATGAAGATATTGATGAAAGAATGTATAGAGCAGTCATGTATGATCCTTGGCAATCTTTCAATATGTATGATGGATTGACTGGGTATGGAAGATATTGGATTATGCGATTAGGTTATCAATCACCCTCTAAATACGCAAAAGAGTGCTTAACGCATATAATAATAAAAATCAAAGACAATTTATCCAATATTTCTCCAGATGAACAAACAGATATATACTGTTTTTTACATGATTTACAAAAAACATCAAGCTTTAGTAATTGTACCGACATTTTAAAGCAATGTTACAAATGGGATCTATTCTCATCAAAACATATTAATAGATACTTTCCTCATCTAAAAAATCATATAATAGGCAACAAAGCACGAATAATTAAATATTATAACTATTTCACAAATCCACAGCATAATGACAATATCAATAACAACTTTTATTTAGATACAGAAATATCACCAAAATCAATGGGTATTCTTGACGGTTTTGCAGGTAAAGGATTGTTGCAATTAACAACATTAAATTCATTAAATACCAGATGGATGCAATTATTATAAACTACTAATAAAAATATCATTTATGAATTTATACATATTTAACGAAACCCGTAGAGGAGCTATTTTTGGTATAGGAACCTATATTAGAGAATTAGTCATTGCCTTAAAAGATAGCGACATTCATATTTCTATAATAAATTTAATGTCAGATAAACCACAAATACAAATAGATAATATCGATGGAATAAATTACTGGTATTTTCCAAATCCAATATTAGAATTGAGAACATTAGACAATCAGAAGCAAAGGGAATTATATTTCAAAAATATAGTTTACTTGCTAAAAATACATATAACAAATGAAAAAGAATTGATATTTCACATAAATTATCATCAATGTACAAGCCTTGCAATTGAATTAAAAAAAATGTTTAATTGCAAAATAATTTCAGTTGCACATTTTTCCGAATGGGGATTTATTATTTTTGACAACAAGTACCAATTAGAACACCTATTAAACAAAAATAACACAGATAATTTTGCTCTAAATTTCAAAAAAACAATTGAAGAAGAAAAGAAAGACTATTTAGTAACGGATCATACTATTTGTTTATCAAATTATATGCAAAATATATTATGTCAATATTACAAAATAAAACCATCAAAAATATCCGTAATTCAAAATGGATTAAGCAACATTAAAAACATATCAATAAAAAACAATTCTTTACGCAAAAAATGGCATTTACAAAGTAAAGAAAAAGTAGTCCTCTTTGTAGGTAGAATTGATCAAGTAAAAGGAATACGTTATTTAATAAGGGCTTTTTATGAGGTATTAAAAACAGATCTTAATTGCCATCTGATAATAGTTGGGAATGGTGATTATGATACCTTTTTTCAAGAAGCTAAGAATATTTGTACAAGAATCACATTCACTGGGCTCTTAGAAAGAACAGATCTATATGAATTATACCAAATAGCCAATGTCGGTGTCGTACCTTCCCTATTCGAGCCTTTTGGTTATGTACCTGTCGAAATGATGATGCATGAATTACCCATCGTCGCAACCGCCACATCAGGATTGAACGAGGTAGTAGACGAATCTTGCGGATTGAAAGTACCATTAATAGTATCTCCTAATAATGTAGAGATCGACACCTCTTTGTTAGCACAGAAGATCATCTACCTATTACAGAACCCGAAAGAAGCGAAACGACTCGGGAAGAACGGTCGTAAACGGTATTTGGAGAAATATTCCTCGGAAGTATTCGGGAAAAACATGATCGCATTTTATAAATCCTTATTCCAAGAATGTAAGTAATAAACAACTAGCTTGATACTATTATATGAATACGCTCAATCAAATCGACATATCGATCATTATCCCGATATATAACGTAGAAAAATATTTGACGGTTTGTATCGACTCGTTGATGAACCAAGGTGATCTACGCATGGAGATTATCTTGGTTAATGACGGCTCGACTGATTTGTCAGGGGAAATTGCTGATGAATACGCTAAAAAAGAGGAGCGTATCAAAGTGATTCATCAAGAGAACGGGGGAGCATCCGCAGCCCGCAACGTTGGTTTGGATATTGCCACGGGAAAGTACATCGCTTTTTTGGATAGTGATGACTGGATTAAAGATGAATCATTATCTCTTTTATATGATGAGGCCGTGAAATATCATGCCGATGTCGTGATGGGAAATATGTGGCTATGCCATCAAGACGGAAGTATGGATAAACCTTTTAAATGTATTTCCAACGGATCTATAAAAGAATTGCTTTCCGGTAAAGAAGGTTTCATAGAATTAGTCAAAACGTGTTTCTATTTGCCTACACCCGTCAGATACATATACAATAGGAAATATCTGCATAAAATACAGGCTCGTTTTGAGGAAGGCATCATGCATGAGGATGAATTATGGTGTCCCATCGTCCTTTGCCAAGCGGAGAGGATGGTTATCACCAACATTGAGTTTTATTATTACCGCCAGAACGAAGAATCGGTCATGCATACGACAAGCCTAGCCCGAAGGCTGAAATCATTATTTCAAGTTACTGAGGGATTGATTAAATTCTCTGATCAATTTGTTTCCTCTAAGACGAGCGTTGACTTGAGAAGCTGGTGGTATGTAAACATCCTCAGGCTTTATTCCATGGCCTTCACACTACTTCCCAACATAAAAGATTCCTCATACATAGTACACAAACATTATCTGGATCGATTTTGGAGGGATTGCGGGCAAATGATTCCGGAATCTATACAAAGATGCAGAAATTATTACTACAAGGCAGAAGCCGGGCTGAAAGAATATACGGATTGGCGTGTGTCTGATTGGGTAGCAGGCGTAGATTGCCAAATAAAGGCTGGTAAAAAAGTGATGCTCGTATTCAACACGATAAATGGGGAAGATCTACAGTTGAAAATAGAGGATGTACCCGTTGATTGGGTGATAACCACCGACAGGAAATATTTCCAACAGGCGACTATAGTCGTTTTCCACCTTCCCACATTGCATTATGAGCTAGAGAATGATCTGGATAAGTTGGAAGGACAAACATGGGTCAGCTGGCATCTGGAGTCCGAAAAGGATGATCCGGGAATTAACGACCCGGAAATAAGCGAACTATTCGATCTTTCGATAAGTGACCCACAAGATAGCGAGGGTGAACAACATCCATTGCTAAGACTGTGCCGAAATTATGTAAATAATGGATAGAATTCCATTCATCGCTATAAGTTTTGAGCAAAAAGAAGAGATCACGAGAAAAAATAACCTATTTTTGTAATTAGGCATGATTGAGCGAATGTATCGCCCTAAGTGTTTAACCTTAAATCGTAAGAATAATGAAATGGATAATCACAATTTCAGCGATCCTTCTCTTTGCGTTAGCGGGATGTGGAAAAGATAAACAATCAACAAATGAACTCATCACAGTTGATGTTACAAAGAATTATCCTGAAAAGGAATTGACACTACAGGATTTCATGGATGTGGAATACATCCCGTTGGAAACAAATGATGAGTTTGTTACCCAAGGCAAAGTAATGGCCATTGGTGCAGAAGTTATATTAATAACCAACTGGGCCAACGACGGGAATTTGTTTGTTTTTGACAGAAAAACCGGCAAAGCCTTGAAGAAGATAAACAGGAAAGGGCAAGGTGGCGAGGAATATATAGGTATTACGGAGATTGTTCTGGATGAAGCAAACAAGGAAATATTTGTCATAGCCTATACCGGAAGTAAAATCTCAGTATATGATCTAGACGGAAATTTTAAAAGGAGTTTCAAAGCCGCAGGTACGGAATCTCATGTAAATACATTTAATTACGACCGGGAAAATTTGATCTCTTATGTACCGGATAATAGTCTGGAAAACCCGTCAAACGCCATACCTCCATATTATTTAATCTTTTCCAAACAGGATGGAAGTATCACCCGGAAAATATCAATTCCTTTTGATGAAGTTAAAAGCCCGGTCGCAAGAGACGGGGAAAACTGGGAGAACTGGGCCGCTCCAGTTCCAACCGCCATGTATCAAATAGTTCCAGATCATACCAATTGGGTACTTATGGAGACATCATCCGATACCATATACCACTATTTGCCGGATGCTAATACGACAATCCCCCTTATCGTAAGAACCCCCTCCATACACTCCATGGATCCTCCTGAAGTATTTCTTATACCAACCGTTTTTACCGACCGTTATTATTTCATGAGCCTGTTGAAAGCGGAATTTAATTTTGAAACAGGGAGAGGGTTTCCAATTTCCGGTTTGATGTACGATAGACTGGAAAATTCTTTATTCATACCTAAAATATACAATGGTGATTATACCAGCAAAAGAGAAGTGGATATGACGTCGAGACCTTTAGATCCGGAATTCGTAATCGGACAGTCATTGCAAGCCCACGAACTTGCCGAGGCTTACGGGAGAGGAGTACTGAAGGGCAAACTGAAAGAGATTGCGGCTAAATTGGATGAAGAGTCCAATCCGGTGATTATGCTGATAAAACACAAGAAAAATAAATACTAGCATGAAAGTAAATTTAATTTCAGCAGTCCTCCTCTTTGCCTTAGCGGGATGTGGAAAAGATAAGCAATCGACAGACGAGCTTGTCACGATCAATGTTAGCAAAGATTACCCAGAAAAGGAGCTAATCCTTCAGGATATTATGGATGTAGAATATATTGCGCTGGAAACAACTGACGAATTTATCACACATGGTAATGTCATGGATATCGGCGAAAAATTTATAATAGTAAAAAACAACACAAACGACGGGAACATATTCATTTTTGACCGGAAAACGGGGAAAGCTATACGGAAAATAAACCGTTTAGGACAAGGTGTCGAGGAATATCCGGGGATTGCAGGAATTACACTAGATGAGGAAAACAATGAGCTATTTGTTACACATACAGGGAAAATATCAGTATATGATTTAAACGGGGACTTTAAAAGAAGCTTTAATTTCCTAGACCCCGAGAGTGACTACCTTAAGGTTTTTAATTATGACAAGGATAATCTGATCACTTATGATAACAAAGGCTATGGAATGGTGGCAGACCAACAGCCTTATCATTTGATTATCTCAAAGTATGACGGAAGTATTATCCAGAAAATTACAATTCCTTCTAAAGAACAGAAAACACTGGTTATATTCGGAGATAATGATCAAAAAGTAATTCCTACTTTTTTTGCTACAACCGCCACTTCCGATAATTGGATACTTATGAATCTCTCATCCGATACCCTATATTCCTATTCGCCAAACGGTCATATTAAGCCTTTTATCGTGAGGACACCCTCTATATATTCCATGGATACAGAAATATTTCTTTTTGTAGAGGGGGTGACAAGCCGTTATTATTTTATGAGAACCGTAGAAAAAAAACTCGATATTAAAACGAGAAAAATACCGGTGAGTAGGTTGGTATACGACAAACAGGAAGATTCTATATTCAAATATCAAATATATAATACTGATTTTTTATATCAAAGACCGATCTATTGGATTTCATCTATTAATCAAGATATTGCGAACTGGTATCCCTTTGATGCGCCTGAATTGATTGAGGCTTATAAAGAAGGGAAGCTCAAAGGCAGGCTAAACGAAATCGCAGCGAAATTAAATGAGGATTCCAATCCCGTCATAATGCTGATCAAGTATAAGAAATAAGAACTAAATCATGTCTATATCCTAATGTTTTAATTTATGCTAAGATCGTTTCCACATTATCAGCAATTGGATTCTATGGACTGTGGTCCTAGCTGCCTCCGTATGATCGCCAAGTTCTATGGCCGTGTGTACTCGATCCAGAACTTACGGGAGAAAGCCTTCATCACCCGGGAAGGAGTCTCCATGCTGGGTATCAGCGAGGCGGCGGAAGCGATCGGGTTCCGAACACAGGGCGTGCGGATCACGGTGGAGGAATTGGAAAAGGAATGTCCCCTACCCTGCATACTGCACTGGAACCAATGGCATTTCGTGGTTTGCTACAAGATAAAGAAAGGGAAGTTCTACATAGCGGACCCGGCGGCGGGACTTATCACCTATACGAGGGAGGAGTTCAAGCGGTGCTGGGTCAGTACCAAGGTGGACGGGCAGGATACCGGGACGGCGCTCTTGCTGGAACCGGGGCCGGAGTTCTACGGGATGGAGGACGAGGAGAGAGACAGGAAACGTAACCTCGGATTCTTTTTCCGATATATATCGCCCTACAGAAGGGAGATGGCACAGCTCGTGCTGGGCATGGTGACAGCCAGCGTACTGCAACTCATCCTGCCTTTCCTCACGCAGAGCTTGGTAGATACCGGTATACGGGACAACAACCTAGGTTTCATAACCTTGATCCTTATATCGCAATTGGTGATCTTTATCGCCAAGCTATCCGTGGACTTCATACGGAGCTGGATATTGCTGCACGTAAACACGAGGATCAATATCGCCTTGATCTCCGATTTCCTCGCCAAGCTGATGCGCCTGCCCCTGCATTTCTTCGATACCAAGATGGTGGGCGATATCATGCAGCGCATCGGAGACCATGACCGCGTCGAGGCTTTCATGACGGGGACATCCATCAATACGCTCTTCTCTTTCGTTAACTTCATCGTGTTCGGGTTCGTACTGGCCTATTACGACTGGACGATACTGGGACTCTTCTTGGTAGGTAACGGGTTATACGTGGCGTGGGTACTCGCCTTCATGAGATGGAGGAGGGAGCTGGACGTAAAGCGTTTCTCGCAGGCGGCCGGGGAGCAGAGCAACCTATTCCAGCTTATCACCGGAATGCAGGAGATCAAGCTCAATAATTGCGAGACCAAGATGCGCTGGAAATGGGAACGGATACAGGTAAAACTTTTCAAGATAGGGATCAAGGGATTGGCGTTACAACAATATCAGCAACTCGGGGCGGTCTTTTTCAACCAGACCACGAACATACTCATCTCCTTCATCGCCGCACGGGCCGTCGTGCAAGGGGATATGACGCTGGGTATGATGATGTCGGTGACCTACATCGTGGGGCAGCTCTCTTCGCCTATCGAGCAATTGATCGATTTCTCACGGTCCTTGCAGGATGCGAAGATCAGTCTGGAGCGGCTCGGCGAGATACACGGGAAGGAGGACGAGGAACAGGCAGGCGGGATAAGGCTGAATGTTCTCCCCGATGACAGGACGCTGCGGCTGGAAAATCTCAGCTTCAGCTATGACGGGGCGGACAGGGATTACGTGCTGGAGGATATCAACCTGACGATACCCCATAACAGGGTGACCGCCATCGTAGGGGCCAGCGGGAGCGGGAAGACAACTATAGTAAAACTTCTGCTCGGTTTTTACAACCCCAACAAGGGGGACGTGAGGATCGGCGATACCTCCCTCAGGAACCTAAACCCGCACGTATGGCGTAGCAAGACCGGTTCGGTTATGCAGGATGGTTTTATCTTCTCGGATACGATCGCCAACAACATCGCCCCCGGCGAAGAGGTGGTGGACAAGGAACGCCTGCTTCATGCCGTGACGGTGGCGAATATCCGGGATTTCATCGATTCGCTCCCGCTGGGCTATAATACGAAGATCGGCATGGAGGGCAATGGAGTAAGCCAAGGGCAGAGGCAACGGATCCTGATCGCCCGGGCGGTGTACAAGAATCCCGACTTCATCTTCCTGGACGAGGCCACGAACGCCTTGGACGCAAACAACGAGCGGGAGATCATGGAGCAGTTGCACGCCTTCTACAAAGGACGGACGGTGGTGGTCGTGGCGCATCGACTAAGCACGGTACGTGACGCGGACAAGATCGTGGTGCTGGACAAGGGACGCATCGTGGAGGAAGGGACGCATCAGGAACTCACGGCCTTGCGGGGGACTTATTATAAGTTGGTGAAGAATCAGTTGGAGCTTGGGAATTGAGAATTGAAAATTGAAAATTAGTTGGAGAAGAGAAATAAGGACATAGAACTGAGGAGCGAGGAGGTACAGGAGGTGATGGGGCAAGTGCCGGCCTGGATCGTACGGTGGGGGATAACGCTGTTATTCCTCGTGGTCGTGACATTGCTGGTGGGAAGCTGTTTCTTCAAATATCCTGACGTGATCACGGCAGACATGACATTGACGGGGCAACATCCCGCGACGGCGGTAGTGACACGGGCGGCGGGAAAGATACAGGAGCTGCTCGTCAGGGATAATCGCCCGGTAAGGCAGGGGGATTGGCTGGCGGTCATAGAGAATCACGCCGACACGGACGATGCCATCTATCTGGATAAGGCGTTGGAACGATCCGGAAGCGACGTGGATAGCTTGGACAAGGCATTATCAAAGTACAAGGAGCTATCGCTGGGTGATATGCAAGCGGCTTACTCGGGACTACTCTCGGCGCTCCATGCCTGCGTCAATTACAGGGAGATCGATTATTATCCGCAAAAAATGACCTCCATCCGCAAACAGATAGCGTTGTATAAGGCTTACTATAACGAGACCGAACGGCAGCGGAAGACCCTCTCGGAGCAATTCGCCTTGACAAGGCGGCAATACGCCCGGGATTCATTATTGTATAGCCGGTCCGTGATTTCCTCCTACGAGCATGAGACCGCACGGGCTTCCCTGCTGCAAAGCCGTTATTCGCTGGAAGGGGCGGCAGCCTCGGCCGAGAATCTCCGGATACAGATCGGGGAGCAAGAGCAATCCTTGCTGGATCTGACGCTGGAGCGGAGCGAGAAAGAATTTACGCTACGGCAGGAATTACAGACCGCCCGGGAACAATTGCTGAACAGCATGAACGAGTGGAGGTTACGTTATTGCCTCATCGCCCCGGTAGGGGGTGTCGTAACTTTCACTAAGTACTGGAATGAGAACCAGTATATCCCATCCGGAGAGGTGGCTTTCACCGTCGTGCCGCAAGGCGAGGGCCGGCTGGTGGGGAAGGTGCGCATACCGATAGCACGCTCGGGAAAAGTCCGGAGAGGCCAGCGGGCGATCGTCCGTTTCTCCAATTTCCCGGATCAGGAGTTTGGAGTGGTAAATGGCGTGGTATCGAATATCTCATTGGTCCCCACCGACGAGTACTATACGGCGGATATCGATTTTCCAGAGGGTCTGAGAACCAATTACGGTATCGACCTGCCCGTCTCGCCCGAGACGCAAGCCTCCGCGGAGATCGTAACGGAAGAATTACGCCTGATCGAACGATTCTTCCTCCCGATCAAACGGATCGTGAAAGAAGGATTTTAGTGTAATATTATCCTTTCTTTCCTATGCGTTTATCACAGATGTCACGAGTGACAGAGTTCGCCGCAGACTCTAGTTCCACGATATCCACCATCATAGCTGATTTCATGGTTGATAGCATCTGGCGATCCATATAGTTCAGTAAGGCGACAACCCATAGTAAACCGACTACGATCCAAGGATATAATTTCTTATTTTTCATTTGATTGAGGAAAATAAAAAGGAAAACAAAGCCTTAGAAACATCAGGAGCCACGGTTGTGACCCCTGATGTCAATTGACCAATTTTCAGTATTTTAGATAAAGTTATTTAGAAAGAATTTCGTCGCAGAGTAAACTACATTTGAGAAGCATTCTAGGAATGTGGAACGGACCTTTGAATAGATTGCCTTTGGCAGATTGAGAGACACTACCATCGAAGTGTAGGTAGCCATACCATTCCCCATATTCTTTGTCGGGGAGATGATTAAATGTGTAATCGTTTATTAGTTTGTGCATTTCGAGATATTTGGCGTCGCCAGTCGCTTGGTAGGCGTAAAGCGTAGCGATAACCGCCTCGCATTGTGGCCACCAAAACTTCATGTCGTGCCAATACTCTTGGGGAGGGAAGTTTTTGCAATCCTTGAAATAGTTGATTCCGCCGTACGTCTTATCCCAGCCCCAGTCCCAAGACCAGTTGAGGATTTGTAAACCCATCTCTTTCAGTTGGGGGTCCCATCCTCGGTATTTGGCCTCTTCCAAGATAAACCATGCGGTCTCGATGGAGTGGCCGGGATTGATGGTACGCCCGGCGATAGAGTCGATAAACTCACCGTTGGGTCCTACTGTCTCCAAGATAGCCTTGAATTCGGGATGCATGAAATCACGGCGTAACTCGGCTATGGAATCATCGATTTGTTGTGTAAGTATGGGATCGTTTATGGCCTCACGGATGCGTGCCGCCGTATCGATCAGTATCATGCAGAAAGAGTGGCCTTTCGCCACGAGACCTTCACGAAATTTAGGCTCCAATAATCCCGGGGTATTCTTATAGTGCAATACTTGCTTGAATAAGTTCACGGCCTTCTCGGCATAGCCTTTGTCGCCTGATGCCAATGCATAGTGGGCCATGGCGATCGCCGCGAAAGTCTCGGAGAATACGTAACGGCGTTTACGTACAGGGATGCCTGCCGCTGTCACCTCGAAGAACATACGTCCGTCCGTATCAAAACAATGTTTCTCGATGAAATCGATACCGTTTTTACAGGCTCTCAGCCATTCTTCGTTCTTCTCAATGTGATTATAGGCATATGCCAAGATAAAGGCGAATCGTCCTTGGAACCAAACGGATTTAGTGGAGTCCATCAGAGTACCATCCCGGTCTATGCAAGTAAAGTAACCGCCGTTCTCTTTGTCCAGTCCGTATTTCATCCAAAAAGGAAGAATATTGGAAAGAAGCTCATTCCGATAGGTCTTGCCCCAATAAGCTAGATATTCCGATGGATTAGATAAGTTGTCAAACGCTGCCATACCTTAGAATTTATTACATCTTTCAAAGAAATTGATAGCCTCTAATTCCGCTTTCATTGCGGCCTCTTCTTCGTCCGTCATATTCCGGAACGGGGTACGGTTCTTGCCGAGATCTAATCCGATCAATTTCATGATGCGTTTTCCTCCGACGATATTACCACGGTAATTGCAGATAACATTAATAACCTCCTGAGAGAAGTTTTGTCTCTCGCGAGCTGTCTCTAAGTCACCGGCTGCCCAAGCCTCTAGGATACCGGTTAATTCTTTTCCGTTATAGTTTGTGGTACCACCGATACCTCCTTGCGCTCCACCCATCGCAAGGCAAGGAAGAATCGTTTCATCCTGTCCGTGCAACATGTCGAATTTACCATCCTTGTATAAACGACATTGATTGTATTCGTATAAGCTCTCGTATGTATATTTGATACCGGCGAAATTAGGGATACGCCCGTCTACTGCTTTTAAGAAATCCAGCATAGGGAGGAAAGCGTTGTTAAACGCAGGGATATGATAGTAGTAAAACGGTAAGGCAGGAGCGCCGCAAGCGATCTCCTCGCAGTACTTTACCAATTCCTCAATTCGACCGATACGAGGGAAAGGGGTAGCCATAGCGCCAATACCCCAAGCGCCGATCTTTTGAGCATGTTCCGCTAAATTACGACTAGACTTAACGCATGTGCTACCTACGTGCACAATTACCTTAAAGCCTTCCGGAGCTGCTTCCATCCATTTCTCGGCCAATTTCATGCGTTCTTCCTCTGTCAGCATATAACCTTCTCCGGAAGAACCATTGATGAACACGCCTTTCAGTCCGTTTTTCACAAGAAGTTTCGCATAAGCTTCAATTGGCTCGTAATTAACTTCCCCGTTCTCATGGAACGGAGTGAAGGGAGCATCGATCAGTCCTTTAATTTTATCCATACCTGCGTTATTTTTATGAGTTTTAACCTCTGATTTTAATTACGATGCAAATATAAATAAAATATTTTAATAATAAACCAATATTTTATCAAGAAAATGAAATAATTATTTGATTTTTATTTAATTCCTTTGAAATGGTTGTTAAATCATACCTAGAATTTTAGATCGAGATAGCAGGCAGGCCCCTAATATGCCCGCTCTTTCACCTAATTTGGATACTTTGATCTGTGTATCACGGGTTACCAAGTTTAAAGAGTACTTCCTAACGGCACTTTTAATAGGTAGACTTAAATATTCTCCCGTTTGCGACAAGGGCCCACCCAGTACGACCAGTTCTGGATTGAAAATGTTCATCAATCCTGCTATTCCTTTACCTAGATTAAAACCGATCTCCTCCAGTATCTCAATAGATAGCATATCCTCTTTGTGAATAGCGTCGATCAAGTCAGAGAGTCCGATGTATTCCCCGGCATCGATTTTACTGGCCAATATGGTGTTGCTACCCTCTTTATACCGCTCAAGGAGGGTACGGTATAGGGCAGAACCGGAAGCTCCAGTCTCGAGGCATCCTTTTTTACCGCAATGGCAAAGAATCTCATTCTCGAAGAAGCTGAAGTGCCCAAATTCTCCGGAGAAGCCTGATTTCCCGAAATAAACCTTGCCGTCTATGATGATACCGATACCTAATCCCCAAGATATATTGATGAATAGGATATTTTTTTCTCCTTTTACGACTCCTTGAAGATATTCGCCGTAAGCCATGGAACGGGTGTCATTCTCTATATAGATCTTTATATGTAGTTTTTCCTCAAGGATTTGAGACAAGGGCTTCTCCTCAAAGTAAAAAATGCTATAGCTATATCCGGCGAAAGGATTTACCCGTCCGGATATATTAATGCCAATGCTTAATATCTTTTCCCTTGGGATCGGCAACGAGTTTATAAATTCATTGATACATTCGCAAAGATGGTCTAAAGCGGCTGGTGTGTTTTCGAGTGTATAAGGGATATTCTGCTCAATGCGGATCTTATCTCCCTTAAAATCTAATATGGCTAGATTCAGTTGATCTTTCAGTATATCTACGCCCACAAAATAGCCGGATGCGGGATTGAGCCCGTAAATACTAGGCTTACGCCCTCCGCTAGTCTCTTGTTTTCCAAAGTCGAGTATATAACCGTCCTCTTGTAATTCGCTAATTAGCTTGGTGACGGTGGGGATACTGAGATTCATTTCTTTACATACCTCCGCTATAGTAGCGTCTCCATTGGCCATATAATAATGTATGATCTTCTTTTTCAGAAGGCCACTACGAGTATTGTCATCGGACGAGAGCAAGAACTTAGTTGTCATGGTTATACCTTTATTGAGTGATTAGGGCAAAGGTACAATAAGTTTTTTCAAAAACTAAGCGTAATAAAATAAAATTTTTTCATAAGGAGCTATCTTAATTGTAAGAATTTGTAATAGAAGTTGAATGACATAGTCTGCGGCGAACTTCGGACGTTTGATGGCAGTCTTCCTCTGGATCTACGGATTCATGAGCCCTGTAGCCGGTATGGTGGCAGACAGGGTAAACAGGAAGTGGCTAATCGTGGGTAGCTTATTTGTCTGGTCCTTCGTGACTTTGATGATGGGGTATTGCACGGATTTCAATCAGATCTATTACCTACGTGCCTTGATGGGGGTCAGTGAGGCCCTGTATATTCCTGCCGGATTATCGCTTATCACAGATTATCACCAAGAGAAAACACGGTCATTAGCCGTAGGTATCCATATGACAGGTCTATACGTAGGCCAAGCCTTGGGAGGATTCGGAGCTACGGTGGCCAGCGCTTATACGTGGGAAACGACTTTCCATTGGTTTGGTATCATCGGCATCGCTTATAGCGTGGTCTTGATCATCTTCTTACACGATAAGAAAGATCATGTCGAACAAGCCGTAAAACTGGAAAATTATCCGAAAGAGAATCCGATTTCCGGTGCGTTTAAAGGATTAGGGATGTTATTCACGAACATCGCTTTTTGGATCATTCTTCTTTATTTCGCCACGCCGAGCTTACCGGGTTGGGCGACAAAGAACTGGCTCCCTACCCTATTCGCTGAAAATCTCTCGTTGGATATGTCCGAGGCCGGTCCGTTATCTACATTCACGATCGCTATCTCTTCCTTTATAGGGGTAATCGCCGGAGGTATTTTATCCGATAAATGGATCCAGCGGAATGTCCGGGGACGTGTATACACAGGCGCCATTGGTTTGGCATTAACGATACCCTCTCTCCTATTACTAGGATTTGGGCACAACTTCCCGATGATTATCGGCGGTGGTCTTTGCTTCGGTATCGGTTATGGTATATTCGACGCCAATAATATGCCTATCCTTTGCCAATTCATCTCCCCCCGTTATCGGGCTACAGCCTATGGAATTATGAATATGACCGGTGTATTCGCCGGAGCCGCCATCACGGATATACTAGGAAAATCTACCGACGCTGGTAATCTTGGCCATGACTTCGCCATGCTAGCCGGATTGGTACTCATCGCACTTTTAATCCAAGTGATCTTCTTACGTCCGAAAGTCGCTAATATGACCGACGAATGCTAATTAATCTCATCCAATAAACTAAATAAACAACAAAAAAGTAATTCATTATGAAGAAGAATCTACTGCTCTTAATGCTTGCGCTCCTACTTCCGGCATTTATGTACGGACAAGAGCAGACAGTCTCCGGAACAGTGCTGGATACCTACAACATGGGTGTCCCCGGTGCGTCTATCGTTGAAAAAGGCACGACAAATGGAACGATTACCGATTTCGACGGTAATTACACTCTCACCGTATCCAACAAGAACGCCACATTAGTATTTTCTTTCATTGGGTACAAGACACAAGAAGTTCCTGTAGCCGGAAAGGCCAAAGTAGACGTGATCCTACAAGAAAACGCCGAACAGCTAGACGAAGTAGTGGTAACCGGTTACGGTGGCTCACAAAAGAGAGCGACCTTGACAACCTCTATCTCTAAATTGGATAACGCCGTACTGGAAAATGCAGCTATGGCCAATGCCGGACAATCTTTACAAGGTACGGTTTCCGGTTTACGCGTAGTAAACATAAGTGGCCAGCCGGGTAAAGACCCCAATATCGTACTTCGTGGTGGAGCTACCATGACCGGAAAAGACAATGGAGCTTTGGTAGTGGTAGACGGTATCGTTCGTAACTCTTTGGCAGATATCAACCCTTCAGATATCGAGTCCATCCAAGTATTAAAAGATGCTGCCTCAACGGCCATTTATGGAGCACGTGCGAATGGCGGTGTAATCCTTGTCACGACCAAACGGGGAAAAGAAGGCGTAGCTTCCGTTTCCTATAAATTTAAAGGAGGAGCAAACTTCGCCCGTACAGGATATGATTACTTGAACGCAGAGGACTATATCTATTATAATCGCTTAGGATACAAGCGAACCGGACGTTCGGGTATCGATAACCAAATGGGCTATGGAGTTGGTAACGATTTATTCGACATTCGCTATCTAGATGACACGACGAAAGGTCTGTTAAACGAAGGTTGGCAACAAATGACAGATCCCAATGATCCTACAAAGCAACTTTTATTTAAGGATTATTCAGGCCAATTGAAAGATGCAGCTTTCAAAGACCCCTCATTCACGCAAGATCATTATTTGAACATTACAGGCGGTAACGATAAGGGTACTTTCGCTGCTAGTTTAGGTTATTACAAAGAAGATGGTTTGATCAAAGGTACTAGTTACGAACGCTTCTCCGGAACGTTAAACGGTTCCTATAAAATATTCCCGATCTTAACTGTAAACGGCGGGGCGACTTACACTTGGTCTCGTACGCCGGGATTATGGATCGGTCAATACGAGTTCTTCTATCGTACGATGAGCCAACGCCCAACTTGGAACCCCTATATGGAAGATGGATCTCCCGCTTCCGGTTTCGGTACCGGTGATGGTAATCCTCTTTACTACAAGGACAAGCTAACGAATACAAATGGAATCCGTCGTTCAACATACAACATAGGTTTCGATTTGCAAATCATTCCCGAGAAATTAGTATTAAAGGCTAATAGCGCTTTGTATCACGTAGATAATCAAACGGATAAATTTGATAAAGCCTATCAACAACAGAACTCTAGCACACCGAACCTAACGCGCCAGGCTGAAGCGAAATATGTAAAGGAAAATCAACAGCAACATAGTGTGACCTTGACATATTCTGATAGTTTCAAGGACAAGCACAATTTGGAAGCCATGGTCGGCGGTGAGTATTTCAATTGGCATCAATATACGTTAAACGCCAAGACTCAAAATTCACCTTCGGATGATATCCCAACCTTGAACGCAGGAAGTAACCGTACGTATTCATACAGTTACAAACAAGGCTATCGTATCCTTTCCGGCTTCGCTCGTGTAAACTATAACTACAACCTCAAATATCTGTTGTCTGTTGTAGCTCGTTATGATGGTATCTCCAAACTGAGCGACCACCGTTGGGGTTTCTTCCCGGGTGTCTCCGCAGGTTGGAACATCATGGAGGAAGATTTCTTCAAGGACTCCAAATTAGCGGATATTATCTCGAACCTGAAACCACGTGTCAGCTATGGTGTAAACGGTAATGTAAACGGATTAGGCTATTATGACGTATACGGTAGTTACGGACAAAAAGACAAAGACGGAAATATCATAACAAACTACAACAATTCCGTTGGTTTTTACAATGACCAATTGGTTAATAGCGGTTTACGTTGGGAGCAAAGTAAGTCTTTCGAAGTAGGTCTGGATATAGGTTTCTTCAATAACCGCTTAAGCTTTATCTTAGACTATTATAACCGTACGACTTCCGATTTGTTGACTGATCTGGATTTGCCTAATTACACGGGATTCAAAAGTATCAAAACCAACTTAGGAACACTGCGTAACCAAGGTTTTGAGATGGAGGTAAAAGCTAACATCTTAAATAATGTAGGAGGTTTCAGTTGGGACGTAACAGCTAACTTATCTACGGTAGCCAACAAGATCATCAAGCTTCCGGCAAACGGAAACGAGAACAACCGCCAAGGTGGATACCAAGTATGGGATCCGAAAAAAGGCGAAGTCGTTTGGGTTGGCGGAAAACAAGAAGGAGGAAAGCTGGGTGACTTGTTCGCATTCAAGCAAGATCACATTTTCAAAGATTGGGATGACGTAAAAGCAAACGCAAATAATCGTTATGACGCCATTGGTGAATTATATGGTCCAGCGGCATGGGAAGCCCTGAAAGACAAAACCGGAAAACAACAAATCGAGCCGGGTGACGTATGTTGGGCCGATTTGAATGGTGACGGTGTCATCAACAATCTAGACCGTGTGAAGGTAGGCAATATCTTCCCGAACGTAACAGGAGGTTTCTCTACCACCGTTTCTTACAAGGATTTCTCTTTATACGCCCGTTTCGACTACGCATTAGGCCATACATTGTATAACGACTTGGCCGCACGCTCTATCGGACAATACCAAGGTTCATTTAACATCATCGACATGGTTAAACAAAGCTGGTCTGAAGAGAACACGAATACGGATATCCCGAAATTCTACTATGCGGATCAATTGAGCAAAAAGAATATCACCCGCTCCAACAACGGACTTACGGCTGTAGATAACAACAGCTCACGATTCTATGAAAAGGGTGATTACTTGGCACTTCGCGAGATCACATTGACATGGAACTTACCGAAAAGATGGATCAATAAAGCGTTTATGTCAAACGCCTCTGTTTATGTCACCGGACAAAATCTGTGCTACTTTACCGGTTATTCCGGAGTATCACCAGAACCAGCCGTAGATACCTATTATGGTCAAGGCATCGACAATGGTAGATATCCGACTCCTAAGACTGTCCTTATGGGTGTATCTGTAACTTTCTAATTAACGCATAAAAATTAAACATCATATGAAAAAGATATTTATAACCTTTATGGTGGCTGTGTCCTTGTTGACATTCAATCGATGCACCTCGTTGGACATGGAGCCAGTCAGCAGTATTTCCGATGCTAACTATTGGAAATCATCGGACCAATTCAAGGCATTCAATACAGGTCTGCATTCCTTGCTTCGCTTACGTAGCTATAATATATTCGTACTGGGTGAACCACGTGCCGATATTTATGGCGACCAGCCTTTCGGAGGTGAAGCCACTCAAGGCGTAGAACGATATCCGTATAATACGATCAACGCTGAATTTACGGGCATCAGCAATTTTGGAGATTTCTATGAGACAATCAACCAATTAAACCTCATGATCCGTAAGACCAACGAGACTACCTTATTAGATGAAAATGAGAAGAACTACTTCTTAGGTGAAGCATATGGTATGCGTGCGTATATTTATTTCCATCTATTACGTTCATGGGGAGATGTAATTTTGGTAACCGAACCTACTCTAGGTAACGAACTGGATATCTCTCATTTGGAAAAAGCGGCGTCTCCAGCAAGTGAGGTCATGGACCAGATCAAGAAAGACATTGACGCTTCCGTCAATGCTTTCGGTAGTGATTATTCTTACAAATATGGAAAAGGCTACTGGTCTAAATCAGCCACATTGATACTAAAAGGTGAAGTTTATTTATGGAGTGGTCGCCAAATGGGTGGAGGTACAGGAGATTATTCTACCGCCAAGGCTGCTTTGCAAGATCTTCAACAAAACGGCAACCTAAAGCTACAGGATAAGTTTACTGATGTATTCGCCTATGGGAATAAGGAGAATAGCGAGATCATCTTCGCTTTCAAGAGTATCAAAGATGAATTCACCATGTGGAAAGATTATAATTGGCGAAACAACATGGTTCCGCAACGTGAATACATGGCAAACTATTGCGATGAATCAGGAACCCCATTCATGGAAATTCCGGGTTATAATTTCCACGGTTTAATGCGTTACCAAGTTAAGAAAGATCATTACTGGAAAACTTTCCGCGAAAATGATTCCCGTCTGACAGGAACCTTGAAAGCTGTTTATCAAAAACAGGAAGACGGAAGCATAAAGTACATCGCTCCATTCGCATACAAATTCCAAGGAACAACATTGGAGGGTAGCAACGAACGTAACTGGCTGGATGATTATCCTATTTACCGTTATGCCGATGCCCTGTTACTACTAGCCGAGGCTAAAGCTCTCTTAGGAGAAGATCCTTCCACGGAGATCAATGCCGTACGCGAGCGTGCTTACGGTTCTGAATATTTCAACGCACATAAAAACGAGGTCGCTTATCCGAATGACAAGGGAAGTTTCTATAACGATAACCCATTTGAGGGGGGCGATGAGAACGTGATGGAAGCTATATTGAAAGAACGGCTGCGCGAGTTCTTCTTCGAGGGCAAGCGTTGGTATGACTTGAGACGTTTCGGTAATCAATATGTCTTGAAATACACGACCGCACAAGAGTCCCGTCTTTTGTGGCCGATCAACGAGGATGCATTGACAAACAATCCCGCATTGAAACAGACTCCCGGATACTAATCGTACATAGGTTTAAGGCGATTGGATATAACTAGGTTTTTGGCACGAATTCCAAAGGGGCTTTGTTCATATGAATGAATATCGCTACCTTTGGAATTCACATATCTATTAATTTCAACCTACAAACAAAAAACATCATGAAAAAAACTTTCCTGTATTTCTGCCTTCTTTTCATCGTACAAACGGCTTTTGCGGCAGACAGTCTTTATGTGCGAGAGCAACAAATCCCCATCTTGATAGACCGGATCGACAATGTACTTTACGAGATGCGGATACCGGCCCAAAAAGGGGATGTATTAAACGAGATCACGATACAGATCGGAGACAATGTCAATCTGTCGGACATCCAAGCGATACGTCTATTTTATAGCGGAGTGGAAGCTCCATCCCGCAAAGGGGAACATTTCAGTCCCGTTACGTACATATCCAGCCATATACCGGGAAATACCCGTAAGGCTCTTGAATCTTATTCCGTACGGCAAGATGAGGTTACCGCCCCCTTGTCGCGCACGGTAAAACTAACCTCTAAACAACCGATGCTTAAAGGCATCAATTATTTCTGGGTAAGTATCCAGATGAAGCCAGAGACTTCCTTATTGGCAAAAGTAGCGACTACGATACCTAACGCCCAGATCAACAACAAACCGATCGACATCACTTGGAAAGGAAAGGTGGACGAACGCCATGTAGGTATCGGCGTACGCCAAGCCGGGGATGACGGATCGGCGGCCTTCCGCATCCCGGGATTAGTGACGACGAATAACGGAACATTACTCGGAGTCTACGATATTCGCTATAATAGCAGCGTGGACCTGCAAGAGAAAATCGATATCGGAGTAAGCCGCAGTACCGATAAGGGACAAACTTGGGAACCGATGCGAGTAGCCATGACTTTCAAACAAACGGATGGCCTGCCCCACGGACAAAACGGCGTGGGAGACCCATCGATCTTGGTAGACGAAAAGACCAATACGATCTGGGTAGTAGCCGCATGGACGCATGGTATGGGTAACGAACGGGCTTGGTGGAACTCCATGCCGGGAATGACACCGGACGAGACCGCCCAACTTATGCTCGTGAAAAGTGAGGACGATGGTAAGACGTGGAGCGAACCGATCAACATCACGTCTCAAGTAAAAGACCCGTCTTGGTATTTCCTATTGCAAGGCCCGGGACGAGGCATCACGATGCAAGACGGTACTTTGGTCTTCCCCATCCAGTTTATCGACGCTACCCGTGTGCCCAACGCCGGCATTATGTATAGCAAAGACCGCGGGAAAACATGGCACTTGCATAACTTAGCCCGCACGAATACCACGGAGGCGCAAGTTGCCGAGGTAGAGCCGGGCGTATTGATGCTAAATATGCGCGATAACCGGGGCGGTAGCCGTGCCGTAGCCACGACAAAAGATTTAGGCAAGACATGGACAGAGCATCCTTCCAGCCGCAGTGCCTTGCAGGAACCCGTTTGTATGGCCAGCTTGATCAAGGTAAACGCCAAAGACAACATCACCGGCAAAGACCTTTTACTCTTCTCCAACCCGAATACGACAAAAGGGCGTAATCATATCACGATCAAGGCGAGTCTGGACGGCGGACTTACTTGGCCTACGGAACATCAAGTCTTATTAGACGAGGCCGAGGGCTGGGGATATTCCTGTCTCTCCATGATCGATAAGGAAACGGTTGGAATCTTCTACGAGTCAAGCGTGGCGCATATGACCTTCCAAGCCATTAAGCTAACAGATCTTATTCCTTAGAGAAACAATCTATGAGATCAATACTGAATCTTATTCTTATTGTATATATAGGCATTTCCGGGTCTTTACAGGCCCGGAATCCTGTTTTATTGCCCTTGCCCCAAAAATACGTCCGGACAAACGCTTCGTTCCATCCGAAGGAAATCGCGGTTTCTTCCGAAGGGAAACTCCGTTCCATCCTAATGGAATTCTTGGAGGAGCTGCCGGTAAGCGTCCAACCGGACAGCCGATACAAGATAGAGGTTTCCTTGGTTGACAAATTGGACGGAATCCCCCTCAACTCCGAGGAGGCTTATCAACTAAGCGTCTCTTCCCGGGGCATAACCATCCGGGCAGTGTCCGAGCAAGGGGCTTATTGGGCGATACAGACCTTACGCCAACTGACCGAGCGACGAGGAAACCAATATTCCATCCAAGGTTGCGAGATCACCGACTGGCCTGCTTTCCGCATACGAGGATTCATGCAAGACGTAGGGCGGAGCTATATCTCCATGGAAGAACTGAAACGGGAGATCGAGGTACTTTCCCGCTACAAGATGAACGTATTTCATTGGCATCTCACGGAGAACCAAGCTTGGCGTCTGGAGAGCAAGATCTTTCCGATGCTGAACGACAGCTGCAATATGAGCCGTATGCCCGGAAAATATTACACGATCGAGGAGGCAAAGGAGCTGGTTCGCTTTTGTAAAGAACATAACGTACTACTCATCCCGGAGGTAGATATGCCGGGACATAGCGCCGCTTTCATACGGGCCTTCCGTCATGATATGCAGGGCAAGGAGGGTATGGCGATCTTAAAACTATTGATGGATGAGGTTTGCGAGGTATTCGAGGAGGTTCCTTACTTACATATCGGTACGGACGAGGTAAAGTTTACCAATCCGAAGTTCGTACCCGAGATGGTCGCTTATATCCGTGCGAAAGGGAAACAAGTGATCTCTTGGAACCCGGGATGGAAGTACAAACCGGGTGAGATCGACATGGAGCAAATGTGGAGTTACCGGGGAAAAGCACGACCGGGCATTCCTGCGATCGACTCCCGTTTCCATTATATCAACCATTTTGATACGTTCGCCGACTTAATCGCCTTGTACACCAGCCGTATTTACAATGAACCGCAAGGAAGCCATGATTTGGCGGGTACGATCCTTGCCGTATGGCACGACCGGATCGTACAGCCGGAGGACAAATTGATCCGGGAGAATAATTTGTATCCGAATCTATTAGCGATCGCCGAACGTTCTTGGTTGGGCGGCGGCTATCAATATTTCGATAAGAACGGAACGATGCTGCCTATCGATCCCGATAACGAGGAGCATAAGGCATTTGTCGATTTTGAGCGGCGGATGTTATGGCATAAAGAACATCATTTCCAAGGATACCCGTTCGCCTACGTCAAGCAAACCAACGTGAGATGGCGTATCACCGACCCTTTCCCGAATGATGGGGAACTGACCCGCTCTTTCCCTCCGGAAAAGGCGCTTCAGACGCAATATACCTATGAAGGGAAAAGCTACGGCACGCACGACGCCATCGGTGCCGGAATCTACCTGCGCCATGTCTGGGGACCGCTGGTTCCCGGTGTCTATAAGGACCCGCAGCCGAATCATACCGCTTACGCATGGACTTGGATCTATTCGCCCAAGACGCAAGACGTAGGGGCGTGGATCGAATTCCAGAATTACGGGCGCTCGGAGATGGATCTTCCTCCCTCACAAGGGAAATGGGATTATAAAGAGAGCCGTATCTGGGTAAATGATCAAGAGATAACGCCCCCCGTATGGACCGCTACCCACCGGGAGAAGTCCAATGAGATCCCACTGGGGAACGAGAACTGCGTAAGCCGTAAACCAACCCCGGTCCATCTGGAAAAAGGCTGGAACAAGGTGTTCATGAAGCTTCCGGTCGGTACGTTCAATACCCCCGAGGTCCGTCTGGTGAAATGGATGTTTACGTTCGTTTGCGTCACCCCGGATGGAGAGAAAGCGGTGGAAGGACTGGTTTACTCTCCGGATAAACAACTTAAATAACGTCTAATTCGGTTGAATGAAATGAGAAAAATAATAGGAATCTTATCCATCTTCCTCGCTTTCGCATTTATGAGCCAAGCGCAAAAGATCAAGGTGGCTTGCGTAGGTAATAGCGTGACCTACGGCTACGGAATCAAGAACAGGGAAACAAACTGCTACCCGGCCCAATTGCAACAGATGCTTGGAGATGCCTACGAAGTGGAGAACTTCGGGCATAGCGGGGCTACTTTATTAAACAAGGGATATCGTCCTTATACCCAACAAGAGGCGTATCAAAAGGCACTGAGGTTTGCCGGGGATTACGTGATCATCCATCTGGGATTGAACGATACGGACCCTCGGGCATGGCCGAATTACCGGGACGATTTCGTTCGGGATTATCTTTCCTTGATCGAATCCTTCCGGAAAGCCAATCCGAGATGCAAGGTATGGGTTTGCCGTATGACTCCGATATCTCACCGCCATTCTCGTTTTAAATCCGGTACAAGAGACTGGTACTGGATGGAGCAAGCGCTTATCGAAGAAATCGCCCGGATAGCCGGCGCAACCTTGATCGATTTGCAGGAAGGATTATATGACCGTCCGGATCTATTGCCCGACGCATTGCATCCCAACGCTGAAGGTGCCGGTATCTTGGCCCGCACCGTTTATGGGGCGCTAACCGGCGATTACGGAGGATTACAGCTTCCTGCCATCTATTCGGACCGGATGGTCTTGCAACGGGATCAACCGCTTCCTATATCTGGCATCGCCAACCAAGGGGAGAAAGTAACCGTTACCCTCGCCGGACAAAGGAAGGAGACCGTAGCCGGTACGAACGGGAAATGGACTGTCACGCTCGATCCCTTACGGGTAAGCGGGAAATCCTATACCTTAACGGTTTCTACCCCCAGCCGCACGCTGAACTATCGGGATGTAGTAGCCGGGGAAGTCTGGCTATGCTCCGGACAATCCAACATGGCGTTTCGGGTAAACGAGAGCGTAAAGGAAGAACAACAGCAACAATTGGATTACGCGAAACAACACTCGCAAATCCGTTTATTCGACCTAAAGCCCCGCTGGGAGACCTACGCCGTGGAATGGGACGCTTCCGTACTGGATTCATTGAACCGCCTGCAATATTACCACGACGCCCAATGGGAAGTATGCGACACGCGGAATACCGCACGCTTCTCGGCCATAGGATTTGCCTTCGGGCGTATGCTGGCCGATAGCTTACAAGTACCCATCGGATTGATATTGAACGCTGTTGGCGGCTCGCCTACGGAGGCATGGATCGACCGGAAAACACTGGAATTCGAGTTTCCGGATATCTTACAGGATTGGACGAAGAACGACTTTATCCAAGATTGGGTACGTGAACGGGCGGCCTTAAACATCAAGCAAGCGTCCAACCCGCTCCAACGCCATCCGTATGAGCCTTGTTATCTGTTCGAGGCGGGTATCCAACCCCTTCATCGATATCCCATCAAAGGGATTATTTGGTACCAAGGAGAATCGAACGCCCATAATATGGAAGTACACGAACGATTATTCCCGTTATTGGTGAACAGCTGGCGCCAGAATTGGAACGCAGCCCTGCCTTTCTACTATGTCCAACTATCCAGCATAGACCGCCCGAGTTGGACTTGGTTCAGGGACAGCCAACGCCGCCTGGCGCAAACCGTATCGAATACGGGTATGGCCGTTAGTAGCGATCGCGGGGATTCTTTAAACGTTCACCCTACCCGAAAAAAAGAGATTGGCGAACGACTGGCACATTGGGCCTTGAACAAGACCTACGGACATAACGTAATCCCATCCGGCCCTTTGTTCCGCAGCGCAACGTTTACCGATAACGCCGCCTATATCACTTTCGATTACGCAAAGGGCTTGAGAACTTCCGATGGGGACCCCATCCGTACATTCGAGATCGCCGAGCAGGAAGGACTTTACTATCCGGCGCAAGCCGTGGTAGAGAACGGGAAAGTAAAGGTGTGGAACGATCAAGTGACTCACCCGAAGCTGGTACGCTACGGCTGGCAACCCTTCACGAGAGCGAATCTTGTAAACGAGGCGGGCATGCCGGCCTCTACGTTCCGGGCAATAAAAGAATAAGCTATGCATAATAAACAACAAATCACCGGCTGGTTGTTCCTCCTGCTACTCTGCGTAGCGGGATGCGGCCAACCTGTATCTAAAAAACAGAACACCATGATAAACTGGACAAAATTACCGGATCTACCGGGAGCAGCCGATACGGCTTCCCTTGGCGTTTCCGCCCCGTTCGCCGGCATCCATAACGGCGTATTGATCGTTGCCGGAGGTTGCAACTTTCCGGACAAACCCGTCACCGAGGGAGGAGCCAAGCGATATTATAGCGAGATATTCGTCCTTCTTCCCGAAGGCTGGAAAGAGATCGACCGACTGCCTCGTCCCGTCGCCTACGGCGCTACGGTTTCCACCCCGGAAGGTATCGTTTGCATCGGAGGAAACAACAGTGATTCTTCCTTGGTCGAGGTCTCCCGCATCTCCTATAACCCCACGAAAGGAGAGGTAGCGGTTTGCGCCTTACCCTCCTTACCGTCTCCAATGGATAATCTCTCGGCTGCTTTTACCGGACAGGAGATTTACGTAGCAGGGGGAAATGAGAATGGACAGCCCTGCCATACCTTCTTACGCCTCAACCTCGCGAATATCGAAAAGGGATGGGAACAACTACCGGACTTCCCGGGAGCAGCCCGTGTACAACCGGTATTAGCGGCCGGAGAAAGTCCCAACGGCACACGTATTTATCTAGCCGGAGGCTTCCAGCCCATCCTAAACGAAGAGGAACCGATCGTCCCGACGGATGTATTGGTATTCGACCCGGCAACTTTTACCTGGCAACAAGAGACCGTTCTTCCCCCGTTTAAGGACGGAACGAACCGTACCCTAACAGGAGGCTGTGCCGTGACTTTCCAAACGGATAAAATCTTATTTATGGGAGGTGTGAACTACGATTGTTTCTTAGCCGCCATCGCCCGACCGATCCATTTAGCGAAAGCGGAGGCGGCGCGAGATTCAGCGGCCATTACCCGCCTGCAAGCCGAAGCCAAGGCCTATATGCACCATCCGGTAGAATGGTACCGATTCAATACCACCTTACTTCAATACGACCTATCCACGAAAGCATGGAGCGATCTGGGCGAATATGAGCAGTTGGCCCGTGCCGGAGCGGGAGCGGTTATCCAAGATGGCCGGTTAACTATCATCAACGGAGAATTGAAACCGGGTATCCGCACGCCGCAAGTGAATCAAGCGAAATTATAATAGGGATTTAGTGGGATCGCTGGTAAGTTTGCCAACGATCCCTGTTTACTTTTTCCACCCGATTTTAAGTATCCGGAGTCTATTTAGAGCATACGTATCCCAAGGTAAATCCTAGACAATAAGCACGTAAATAATGTTCTTATATAAATCATTGAACATAAACACCTTAAAAAGACAATTATACTTTCCGCGAAACACGTACGTGTTTTTGGAAAAAGTCGTACATGTTTTTCGGGAAACACGTACATGTTTTTACTGAATCACACGACAGGAAACAAGAGCGTATATGGAAATATACAATAAGCCTACCTTAAAAATAAGTATACGATAACCTACACATCCGGATACGCCTCAAATTGCAGCACATTATTGGCCATGATGGGAAAAGAAGATATCGCAATCATAGATATGCACTCCTCTCTATAAAGGGCTTACCCAAACCGATTACGAATGCCAAGAGGGTGACAGTGGGGATGCATGCATGAAGGAGGGGGCTATTCCACCTTTACCTATAATAAATATATAGGCTACTATTGGCCTGCATCAGTCAAGATCGTTTTCGTTTCTCCCTCGGCTAGATACGGGCTCTCGTTTGCTATTAAATTTCCTGTTCCAAATCATGTACGCTCATCAATCTGATGGAAAAGCACATCTTCATTCCTAAGTGCTTCTTTAAAACGACTAGCTTAAACCATCGTTTTAGCTATTCGTTTTCATCACTTACAATTCTGGTAGGTAAAAATACGCTCTTTAACAACGTACAATGAAAGATAATTACAAAAGTCGGATTATGAAGAACTTATTTAATTACTGGTTTAAGACAAACAAGAAAAGCTTGTATGATCAATTAGGGAAAGAATTCAATGTCAGCGGCTTCCGTGTATATAAGTTAGCACACGGAAAAACCGCTTACTCTCATATGGATAGATTAATATTGGAGAAATTGCTTGAATTGAAGATTATCAGTGAAATCGGGTTCAGAATCTAAAGGTCCCCTCATTTCATACTTTCTTCTTTATAATTTATACGGACACCATAATTCGTATACACCCGGTCTAACCCCAACATCCCACTCGGATTAGGTTCGCCTTGCACTTTTCCGAACAGGATATCCTCGCTCATCGTGATCATGTCTTTTACCCGTTGAGGGGTTTCCTTGTTCATTCCGAAATAATGTCCGGGGTAGAGGTATTTGATATCATATTTCTCGATCACCGCACTCATCTTCTTACAAGTAGATATGAGCGTAGAGAAGTCAACTCCCAGCAATAGATTACCGGAGCCGAACGAATCGCCGCTAAAACCATAAGCGGCATCCTTATCCACAAAAGTGGTTGAGCCGGGAGTATGCCCGGGAGTAAAGACTATCTCTAGGATACGCCCACCTAAATCTAGGATTTCACCGTCTTCAAGGAAACAAACTTTGCCTTTATAATTCGGCATAAATTCCGGTATACCTATCGTATCAGCCGGATTGATATAAATCTCCGGGAAATAATCGATAGCCGAGCCTGTATGGTCCGGATGCACATGCGTGGCGACCAGCGTAACCGGCTTATCCGTGATGGAAGCCACGAGCTTATCCAAATCCTTGATCTTTGTTCCGGCATCAATCAAGATCGCTTTCGTTTCTCCCTCGACCAGATACAGGCTCTCGTTCGCCATTAAATGACCTGTTCCAAACCATGTATGCTCATCAATCTGATGGAAAATCACATCTTCATTCCTAAGCACTTCCTTCTCCTCGATACCCGCCGTCTGTGCCTGGCAGAACAAAGCGATCCTTGACAGGAGCAACAACATCATTAATAAACCTAGTTTTTTCATTATCATATTCATTTTTAATTGTAGAGACGTAGCGTGCTGCGTCTCCTTTCGCCTAATAGTATTAAATCGCCGCGATCTTCCGAAGGCTTGCGTCCCATTTCGGCTCGGCGTGGATGAGACGGATAGCTTCTTCCGGCGTGTCGGCTACCGCCCACATCTTGGCGTGCTGGGGACGCATGAAATTCTCGTTCATGGCGTTCCTCAAGAGTTCCAACAAGGGATCATAGTAATGATTAATATTGAGGATTACGATCGGATTGAGGTAGAGACCGAGTTGTTTCCAAGTGATGATCTCCAGAAGTTCCTCTAATGTACCGCATCCACCGGGAAGGGCGATCACCGCATCCGAGAGGTTTGCCATGAGCTGTTTACGCTCGTGCATCGTCTCAACCTCAATCAACTCGGTCAAGCCTTTATGATACCAATCCTGCTCCACCATAAAATGGGGGATAACGCCCGTTACCGTTCCACCAGCCGCTAACGCAGCGTCGGAGACAGTGCACATCAAACCGATATTCCCGGCACCATTGACTACCCGTAGTTTTCGCTCTCCCAAAAGACGCCCCAATTCCTTGGCGGCGTCAAAATAAACCGGGGGAATCTTCGTGCTGGACGCGCAATACACGCAAACAGACGAGATGTTATTTATCTTCTTTTCTTCCATATCTTTTTATTCTTGATTTATATCGTAGCCAAATAAGGCGAAATCCCCCAGACAAGGATCATCGGGGAAGACTTTCGCCAATGCGTCCGTTATCTCACGGGCCGTACGAAGGGTAGCGGTTTTTTGGCCTGTCAAGCCCAAGCGCAAGGAGATCTGGTGCACATGCGTATCCAACGGGATGATTAATTGGCGGGGATGCACGGCTGTTCTCCAGATACCGAGATCGACGATACCATCCGTACGCACCATCCAACGCAAGAACATCGCCAGACGCTTACAAGCGGAAGTCCCGTGCAAGACCGGAATGCCATTGAGATCAGCAAAAAGTTGTTGCAACCGCAAGATAGGATCTTCGCAAGGACCGGCGGCGGCCATAGCGTCTTCCATACAGTCGTAGGTATCGTATATATCCTTTAGGCGACAACAAAGGAGATGCAGATCATGATAGGTATAAAAACGGTAAAAGGTATCCCGCCCGCAAACCGGGCGGTTCCGTAGGGGAGCGAAAGAAATCTCTCCGGTACGGATAAACTCGTAAGGACTTTCGCCCATCAGCCGGTGTAGCTCTTCCGCTTTTTGGAGAATATGCGCCCTGCGACCGTAAGAGATCCACGCCGTCAGGAAAGCCGATATCTCAATATCTCGTTTCTCCATAAACCGATGGAGGAATCGCACCGGATCATCCTTGATAAACGATTCCGTATTGTACGTTTTCGCCCATTCACGAAGTAAAGAGATGGTCTTTGTATCCATGTTATTTCTTCTTTAGAAAATATTGCCGCTCGGGTTCCGGATAATGCTCGATAGCGTAACGAAGCGCCGTACGAGGAAGACGAGTAGCGTTGCGTTCCAAGAAATCGGTAAGCGTCTGCCGCTCCTTTTTGCCGACCTCACGCAGCATCCACCCAACCGCCTTATGCATCAAATCGTGTTTATGATCGATCAACCGTTCGGATAACTCCAAGGTATCCCCAAAATCATTCCGACGGATAAATGCCCACGTAGAGACGATCGAGATCCGTTGTTCCCATAAATTCTCGCTTTCCGCCAAACGGTAGAGGAGGGAACGATCTTTGTCCACCAAATACTCGCCGACGATATCCCGACAGGTCAAGTCTACCAAATCCCAGTTATTGCAACGCCGCATATTCTTCAGATAGAATCGGAAGATGGCTTCCCGCTCTTCCGGCATCACTTTCCGATCCTGGAAACGATAGACCAAAATCAGCAAGGCACATAGACGTGCCTCATGCCACGGACTATCCAGCAACAGCTGCAGCTCATCGAAAGGAGTCGCCTTATTAGCCTTCGCTATGCTGCGGGTTTGCGGGACAACCACCCCGAGAAACTGATCGCCCTCGCCATATTGACCGGGACCAGTCTTGAAAAAACGGCTCAAATGAACCGCCTTCTCGGGTGTACCGACCGACTGTAGCTCGGATAGGATAAACGCCGCCGTCATGGCCGGAGTACCCGTGATACGGGACGATCGCCCTCCAAGAACCCGATCACGTTGTTGCATACCGTGCGTGCCATAATGATACGGGTTTCCATCGTCTGGGTGCCGATATGAGGGGTTAATACCACGTTGTCCATTTCCAATAACTCGGGGAGAGGATAGTCTCCAAACTCGAATACATCCAAACCGGCACCATGAATCGTACCTTCTCGCAAGGCTTTTACCAAGGCATGCTCGTCCACCAACGGGCCACGGGCCGTGTTGATCAGGATGGCGGAAGGCTTCATCTGCTTGAACTCTTCCTCGCCGAGGATATGATAGGTATCGGGGGTATAAGGGGCGTTCAAGGATACGAAATCGGCTTTCGCCAGAAGCTCTTCCTTGGAGACGTAGGTAACATTCAATTTGGTCTCGTCCTCGATGCAAAGCTGACGGCGATTGTGGTAGATCACATCCATGCCCAAAGCATTCGCCCGTTTCGCCAAAGCCTTGCCGATACGTCCCATACCGATAATGCCCAAGGTCTGTCCGGTAACCGGCATACCGAGGTTCTCCAGTACACCGACCTTCATGTCCTTACCAAGCGTACGCAGCTTACGATCACATTCCGTGATACGCCGGGCGGTATCCAGCATCAAGCCTAAAGCGATATTGGCGGTAGGGGCCGTGACAGGATCAGGCGTATTCGCTACCGTCAAGCCTTTCTCGAGGGCGTAGGCCACATCGATATTATTATAACCAACGGCGTAGTTAGCGATCAGCCGCAATTTCGACGCATGGTCGATCAACTCTTTGTTTACCGGGAAATCGAACATGGAGCAGAGCACATCGTACTCCGGTATCATCTCGAAAACCTCCTCATACGTAAAATCTCTTCCTTCGGGAAAGGTTACCTCGTACTTACTTTCCAACTCGGTAAATCCCTCGCGGAACATGTCGTATGTCACTAATATCTTCATCTTGGATCTATTTGTTATTCAAAAAGCAAAAATACAAATCAATTGGCAATTAATTCCTAAATTTGTGACCAATATATATTTATTATGGTACTAAACTATATTTGGATCGCTTTTTTCTTAATCGCTTTTGTAGTGGCTATCGGTAAATTGGTCATTGGTGGGGATACCGCCGTTTTTACCGAGATTATCAACGCTTCTTTCGCTTCGGCCAAGACGGGTTTCGAGATTTCGTTAGGATTAACGGGGATCTTGTCGCTTTGGCTGGGCATCATGAAGATCGGCGAGAAGGGGGGGGTGATACAAGCGTTCGCACGATTGGCGGCTCCCGTATTCAGCAAGCTTTTCCCGGATATCCCAAGAGACCATCCCGTGACCGGTTCTATCTTCATGAACCTATCGGCAAATTTACTGGGACTGGATAATGCCGCCACGCCAATGGGATTGAAAGCCATGCAACAGTTACAGGAATTAAACCCGAATAAAGAATCCGCCAGCAACTCCATGGTGATGTTCTTATGCATCAATGCCTCGGGACTGACCTTGATCCCGATCACCATCATGATGTACCGGGCGCAGTTAGGAGCGGCGAATCCATCAGACGTATTCCTGCCGATCATGCTTGCTACATTCACATCAACCCTAGTCGCTATTTTAGCGGTTTGCGTACGGCAGAAGATCAATATCCTCCAACGGAACCTAATCCTGTTTTTCGGGGGACTGGGGTTATTTATCGGAGGCCTGGTATGGCTATTCAACTCGATGGAACAGGAGCAAGTTTCCTTGTATTCGACCTTATTCGCCAACACGCTTCTTTTTACCATTATCTGCGGATTTATCATCAGCGGCATGCGTAAAAAGATCAATGTATATGATGCTTTTATAGAGGGGGCGAAAGAAGGTTTCCAGACTGCTATAACGATTATTCCTTATCTGGTAGCTATCCTAGTAGGTATCGGTGTCTTCCGGGCTTCCGGAGCGATGGATTTCATCATACAAGGCGTTCGTTTCGGCATTGCTTCGATAGGACTCAACACGGATTTCGTGGAAGCGCTACCTACCATGTTGATGAAACCGTTAAGCGGGAGCGGGGCTAGGGGCATGATGCTGGACGCCATGAACACGTATGGAGCGGACTCTTTCGTCGGTCGCCTGTCATCCATCGTTCAGGGCTCTTGCGATACGACATTCTATGTAGTCGCTCTTTACTACGGTAGCGTAGGTATCCGTAATACCCGCTATACGGTACAATGCGCCTTGTTAGCGGATCTGGCCGGGGCGATAGCGGCGATAGCGATGGCTTATCTGTTCTTTTAACATTCTATACAATCAATAGATTTGAAATGAATCTATTTAAAATCGAATGATTACATTTGTAACGAAATTTCAATACGATAAATAGACCTTATGGCAATAGCATATTACGCCGAAGATATCGAGCTTCCGGCAATCAAGAAAAGAGTGGTTAGCGGCTGGGTCAAGGCAGTGGCCGAGACATACGGAAAGAAAACGGGAGATATCAGCTATATCTTCTGTTCCGACGAGAAGATATTGGAGGTAAACCGCCAATATCTCCAACACGATTATTACACGGATATCATCACCTTCGATTATACGGAAGGAAATAAGATCTCGGGTGACCTGTTCATCAGCCTCGATACGGTCAGGACAAACGCCGAGACATTCCACACGGATTATAACGAGGAACTCCACCGTACCATCATCCACGGCATCCTGCACCTTTGCGGTATCAACGACAAAGGTCCCGGCGAGCGGGAGATCATGGAGGAGAACGAGAACAGAGCGTTAGCGATCTTGCCGGAGGAATGTCGGGGATAAAACATCAACCAATCCCAAAAACACAAATATGAAAACAGAAGACATACCTTACGATTACACGTATTGCTACGCCACGGACGAGCAATGCCCGAAAGCAGTTCATTGCCTACGTAGCCATGCCGCAAGGCTGAACGAGGAACAAGCGATCTCTCTTAATTCACGATTTACTGGAGATCAGAAACGCCATCCTAGATTGAATTGAATAACCCCATTATGATCTTTTCCCCTAAAATGATTGCTTCCACCTAATGAGTATTCCGGCTCCCTAAAGAAATGAGTACATCCTAAATTATAATTGGCGGAGATGACTAATCCCATGTCAAAGGTATAGCCAAGCCCCATTGAAACGGAGAAATCACAATTCCGGATCTCTTCTTTTTTATCACCGGAGAAATCGTACTCGCTCTGGTGCACCGGAGTAGGACCCGAGACGAAAATATAATTCGAAGCTTTCGCCCTTACATTAAAGCCAACTTGTGGGCCCGCAAAAAGATGGAATCCTCGATACAAATAAAATTTAGCGTAAATAGGAATATTTAAATAATCCGCCTTTAGCCGGGCTGTCTCGCCTTTAGCGTTTTCTTTTTGGTAACCTTGCATAGAATAATAAACACCCGGTTCTAAAGCAAACAGTTTACTAAAACGTATTTCCTCCGCCACACCAATATTTAACCCCGGACGCATGTCCGCAAAACTTTCGGGATAAGTATTTGCCAAATTCAAGCCAATCCTAGGAATAAAATGGAACTCTTGAGCATCGGCTCGCGACAAAGAGAAAACAAACAAGATAAACAGTAATACAACTTTTCTCATAACTCCTACATTTAAAACATATCTATATTTATAGATGATTTAAGATACATAAAAGTTGCACTCCCTATCTCATTACTTCACATTAGGGGAGGCACTTCTTCCTCCACCATGATGGTAGCAGCCTTGACAGCTCAAGCACCAAATATTACTCGATCAACAACGGTTCCTGTTTTCCCGAATCATATACGACAAACATAGAGCCGTCTTTCTCGATCATGACGCCACGGCCTCGTTCCTTCTCCTTGTTTTCTTGATTATCGACATTCACGGCAATCACTTTATAATGATAGAAAGTCGTGATATCATCGAAAATGGTATGACCTACAAAGATGCGGTTCACATTATATTTCTCTAATATTTTCCGCAAATCATCCCGGTCTAGCGGATGATACTTATCCGCACTACGTACCATACCCCGATACCAGATCGGTCCATACGTAGCGAACATAAAAGAAAGATCGGAGCCTTTATCTATATTACGTTCTTTTTTCGTCAAGAAGAGACCATCGCTCACGATCTCATTCACGGTAGGGATATCGTAATTCCGGTCTAAAAACTCCTTGCTCAACCCGGCATGGACAAACAGGTTATCTCCGACCACTTGTATCGAGTTACGAGTTTTCAACCAATGTCCCAACTCGCTTTTCTGCCAAAGCTCCGGATAGCTCATTCCTAAAGTATCCGCCAATTGAGTATATTTCTTCTTCGTATATCGCAAATCATTTCCCAGAACCATGGTCTCATGATTTCCGATTAAGAAAGTCACTTTTCCACCGGCATCCTCCGCTTCTTTCTCCAATTTGTAGATCAACCAATAGATAGGGAGTACATCCACGCCCCGGTCAAAGACGTCACCGATTATTACCAATTGGTTAGTCCCGAAAATCCAATTATAGTCCGCATCGATCACTTTTCCCGCCTTTAACAGGGAGGCGAAACAAGACCAGTTCGCATGTGGATCTGAAAGAACAAACGTCTTCTCTGGTTGCACATCTTTCCATTTCGGACGAGAGATGGAGTGTATGGTTACCGGAAACAATCTCTCCCCGTTATCAGAAAACACCTCGAATGAAAAGGTGGTAGGTATACTTTTATAATGCTTATCCAATAACCGGCCTTTCCCGTCTACAGATATCGCACGCATACTACCATCATCCGCTTTCAATAGATAGGGACCATCGATCGATAACTTCTCGATCGCTTGACGAGGTTTCTTATCTTTCCCATAAACCGGACTGAAGCAAGAGGTCAGTAAAACAAGGAAAACAAGGATACGGCATTGAATAGAATTCATAGCAGCTCAAATCTTTAGTTCGTTAAACCTGAAAACAATGTATGTATTTATTATACAAATATAAACGAATTCTTTCACGAACACTCACTATCTTCGCGTAAAATAAAAGGGAATAAAAATGACTTTCAATTACGATGTAATAGTAGTAGGCGCAGGACATGCCGGCTGTGAAGCCGCCGCCGCCGCGGCGAATCTAGGATCAAAGACGCTTTTGATCACGATGGACATGAACAAGATCGCCCAGATGAGTTGTAACCCGGCAGTCGGGGGAATCGCCAAAGGACAGATCGTACGAGAGATCGACGCGCTAGGCGGATATATGGGAATCGTGACCGACCAGACCGCTATTCAATTCCGTATGTTAAACCGTAGCAAAGGACCGGCCATGTGGAGCCCGCGTGCCCAAAGCGACCGTGCCCGTTTTATCGATTGCTGGCGGGGCATACTGGAGAATATGCCGAATCTATCCATCTGGCAGGATATGGTTCAAGAACTGATTATCGAGTATGGACAAGTCTGCGGCGTTCGTACGGGAATGAATGTCGTATTCCGTGCCGGAGCGGTGGTGCTTACGAACGGGACCTTCCTAAACGGCCTGCTTCATATCGGAAGAACCCAGATACGGGGCGGACGTATCGCCGAGCCTGCGGCGACCAGACTTACCGAGCAACTTATCTCTTTAGGTATCCAAACAGATCGCATGAAAACCGGAACACCGGTCCGTATTGATGGCCGGAGCGTTCACTTCGATGAAATGGAGGAACAACCGGGGGAAAACGATTTCCATAAGTTCTCTTACATGGATACCAGTCATCGTAAATTAAAACAATTGAGTTGCTGGACTACCTTTACGAACGAGGCTTGCCACGATATATTACGGGAAGGTCTCCCCGACTCTCCTCTTTATAATGGACAGATCAAAAGTATCGGTCCCCGTTATTGTCCTAGTATCGAAACGAAAATCGTGACGTTCGCCGACAAGACGCAACATCAACTATTCCTAGAGCCGGAAGGCGAGACCACGCAGGAATACTACCTAAATGGCTTCTCCTCTTCCCTACCCTTGGATATCCAGCTTCGTGCGCTCCAAGCGATCCCCGCTTTCCGTGACGTGCAAATCTATCGTCCCGGATATGCGATTGAATACGATTTCTTCGACCCGACTCAGCTAAGACACAATTTGGAGACCAAACAAATCCGAAATCTTTTCTTCGCCGGACAGATCAACGGGACTACCGGATACGAGGAAGCCGGCGGACAAGGTTTGGTAGCGGGTATCAACGCCCACATCAATTGCCACGGCGGACAACCTTTTATCCTCGGAAGGGATGAGGCTTATATCGGTGTCCTTATCGATGATTTGGTAACAAAAGGCGTAGACGAGCCTTACCGTATGTTTACCTCTCGTGCGGAGTACCGCATCTTACTGCGCCAAGACGACGCAGATATGCGACTCACCGAGAAATCCTACCAAATGGGATTGGCCAAACAAGACCGCTACGATTTACTGCGAGAGAAAAAAGAGAGCCGTGACGCTATCATCCGTTTTGTGGAGACCTACTCCGTAAAGCCTCAATATATAAATAGCGGTTTGGAGAAACTGGGCACAGCCCCCCTATCCCATGGTTGCAAATTATTCGATGTCGTACTCCGTCCGCAGACTACCTTAGAGAACCTAGCGGATCTAGTTCCGGCCCTTCGTGCGGAGCTGGACAAAGTCCCGGCCTCTCGTAAGGAAGAGATCATCGAGGCCGCCGAGATATTGATTAAGTATAGCGGCTACATCAAACGAGAGCAAATCATAGCGGACAAGATAAACCGCTTAGAGAATATCCGGATCAAGGGTAAATTCGATTACAATTCTATCCAGTCTTTATCTACGGAAGCCCGCCAGAAATTGACCCGGATAGACCCCGACACGATCGCTCAAGCGAGCCGTATTCCGGGTATTTCCCCTAGCGACATCAACATCCTTTTGGTACTGCTCGGAAGATAAAACACGAAATGTTCCACGTGAAACATATTAAAGGAGATATTCAAATGAATGAAGCTAAAACACTGGTTATACGAGGAAATCTGGTAGATATAATCAACAGGCGCACCTTCGGGGCAGAGATTTCAATCCTAAACGGGCATATCGGAAAGGTAATCCCTACCGGACAAGATGAGGGATCTTACCTCCTCCCCGGCTTTATTGACGCGCATGTCCATATAGAGAGTAGCATGGTAACCCCTGCGGCATTCATTCACGCAGCCGTACGCCATGGCAGTATCGGTGGCGTGGCGGACCCTCATGAGATAGCGAATGTAATGGGTATCGAAGGAGTCGAATATATGCTCGACAACGCGAAAGGGATTCCTTTCTACACATGGTTCGGTATCCCGTCTTGCGTACCGGCTACGATTATGGAAACATCCGGTGCGATCATAGACGCAGACGAAACCGCTCGTTTGTTGGAACGAGAGGATCTACACTTCTTGGCTGAGATGATGAATTACCCCGGAGTCTTAAATAAAGATCCGGAAGTTATGCGCAAAATAGAAGCCGCGAAACAAGCGGGTAAACCCATCGACGGACATTATCCCCTAGCAACAGGCCCCAAGCTAAAGGCATATATCGAGTCTGGTATTTCCACCGATCATGAAACCATCTATCTAGAAAAAGGCCGTGAAAAATGTGAGCTTGGGATGCATGTCCTTATTCGGGAAGGAAGCGCGGCGAAAAACTTTGACGCACTTCATCCGCTATTGAAAGAGTATCCCGAACAAATCATGTTCTGTACGGATGACGCGCATCCTTCGTTTTTAAACAAAGGACACATAAATAGGATGGTAAAAAAATCGCTGGATTTAGGATATGATCTATATGATGTATTACGGGCCGCTTCCTATAATCCGGCCATGCACTATAAAATTCCCGCAGGTTTCTTACGAGAGGGAGACTCCGCCGATTTTATCCAAGTAAACAATTTAAAGAATCTAACCATACAGGCAACCTATATACAAGGAACCTGTGTATACGATGGAGAGAAATGCACGCTTCCTTTCCACAAACCTATACTCCGCAATAATTTCCACACGAAACCGATCCCATTAGAAAAGCTAGCGGTAAAAGCGAAAGGAAAACAGATGCGTGTCATTGTTTGCGAAGACCGCGAATTAATCACGAAAGAAGAACTATATCCTGTACATACATTCGATGGATTTGTAGAATCAGATACAGAACGAGACATTTTAAAACTCGTCATTCTAAATCGCTATCAAACGGCTCCTCCCGCTATTGCCTTTATAAAAGGAACAGGGCTCAAGCTCGGTGCCATCGCTCAAAGTATTTCCCACGATAGCCATAACATCATCGCTATAGGCGTAACCGATTTCGAGCTTATGCAAGCGATCAATGCGGTAATAAAGGCTAAAGGTGGAATCGCAGTAAGCAGTATGGACGAAGTCACTCTCCTGCCCTTGCCGGTAGCGGGATTGATGAGCGACGAATCGCTGGAGGAAACAAGTCGCCGTTACGAAGAGATCGAGGAAAAGATCAAGCGATTAAAGACCCCGATGGATTCATTACAAATGACGCTTTCTTTTATGGGATTGCTGGTGATCCCATCCTTGAAACTTAGCAACAAAGGTTTGTTCAATAGCGAGACATTCCAATTTACTCCCCTATTCGTATGATAGCCGATAAAGACGAACATATCAAGACGATCCTATCGGTCATTCCGGAAAAGCCGGGATGCTACCAGTATTTCGATGAAAACGGAACGATTATATACGTCGGCAAGGCGAAGAACCTAAAACGACGGGTATCCTCTTATTTCAACAAGGTACATGACAGCAATAAGACACGTGTGTTAGTCAAACAAATCCGGGATATCAAATATATAGTCGTCGATACGGAAGAAGACGCGTTACTACTGGAAAACAACCTCATCAAACAGTATCGTCCCCGCTATAACGTATTATTGAAGGACGACAAAACCTACCCTTCCATCGTGGTAAAGAACGAGTACTTTCCCCGGGTTTTCCAAACCCGGAACATCGTTCGGGACGGATCGCAATATTACGGTCCTTATCCCTCTTTGTTCACGGCGAAAGTGATGCTACAGATGCTAAAGGAACTTTACCCTTTACGCACTTGCAAATATCCCCTCACTCCCGAATCCATCGCACAAGGACGCTATAAGGTTTGTCTGGAATACCATATCAAGCGTTGTAAAGGGCCTTGTGAAGGCTTGCAATCATTGGAAGAATACCAGCAAAATATTTCCGAGATCAAAGAGATTCTGCGAGGCAACATCTCGCAAATTAGCAAACACCTCTATGAGGAGATGCAATCGCTCGCTGCCGAGCTCAAGTTCGAGGAAGCGCAAAAGATCAAGGAAAAATACGAAGTCATCGAGAACTACCGTTCTAAATCTACGGTCGTAACCCCGATGCTACATAATATAGATGTATTCACGATCATAGAGAATGACCATTCCGCTTATGTGAACTTTATGCATATCGGAAACGGGGCGATCGTACAAGCCTATACATTCGAGTATAAAAAACGATTGGACGAGACCAAGGAGGAATTGTTAAGCCTCGGTATTATCGAGATGCGGAATCGTTTTAAAAGCACCGCCCGGGAGATTATCGTACCCTTCAAGCTGGACATGCAGCTAGAGAATGTCACTTTCACCATTCCCCAAAGAGGGGATAAAAAGAAACTGCTCGATTTATCCGAGATGAACGTCAAGCAGTTTAAGGTAGACCGCTTGAAGCAAGCGGAAAAGTTGAATCCGGAACAACGGAATACCCGTATCTTGAAAGAGATCCAAGAGGCCTTGCATCTGGAAAAACTGCCCGCTCATATCGAATGTTTCGATAATTCAAACATACAGGGAAGCGATGCGGTAGCGGCTTGCGTGGTATTCAAGATGGGGAAACCGTCCAAGCAGGAGTATCGTAAATACAATATAAAGACCGTAGTCGGTCCGGATGATTACGCCTCCATGAAAGAAGTCGTCCGTAGGCGTTACGGGCGAGCGATCGAGGAGCAATCTCCCCTACCCGACTTGATTATAACAGACGGTGGAAAGGGGCAAATGGAAGTGGTTCGCTCGGTGGTAGAAGATGAATTAGGCTTGTCCATTCCAATCGCCGGACTAGCGAAAGATGGTAAGCACCGAACCTCGGAGTTATTATTCGGGTTCCCACCCGTAACCGTTGGCATGCGTTTGGACAGTCCGCTATTCCATCTACTTACCCGGATACAAGACGAGGTACACCGTTTCGCCATCACTTTCCACAAGGATAAACGAAGTAAGACCCAGACAAAATCCGAATTAGACACCATTAAGGGTATCGGTGAAAAGACAAAAGTATTACTTTTACGTCACTTTAAAAGCGTAAAACGAATCAAGGAAGCAAGCTTCGAGGAACTGAAATCCGTGATTGGCGAGGCGAAAGCCAAGGCACTACAAGAGGGACTGGATGGAAAGCGAACAGAAAGCGAACAAAAATAGAACAAAAGCGAACAAAAAGCGAACAAGATGAGAACAGTTACACAACGTGTGCAGCACGCTTCCGTCACGATAGACGGACAGCTTAAGTCCAAAATTGGAAAGGGGCTATTGGTATTAGTCGGTATCGAGGACAAGGATACGCAAGAAGACATTGAATGGTTGGCAAAAAAGATCACCAACCTACGCATATTTGACGATGAAAACGGGGTCATGAACCGCTCGGTTATCGAAGCGGGAGGCGAGATCATGGTTGTCAGCCAATTTACCTTACACGCCTCTACGAAAAAAGGGAACCGCCCCTCCTACTTAAAAGCGTCTAAACCGGATATCGCCATTCCGATGTATAAAGCTTTTTGCGAAGAGGTAGGGCTTCAACTCGGAAAACCTGTACAAACCGGAACATTCGGAGCTGATATGAAAATTGAACTTTTAAACGACGGGCCGGTTACTATTATTATCGACTCTCAAAATAAAGAATAAGTATGGCAGATATAACTTTACAACAAGCCCAGCAAATGGTAGACTCTTGGATCAAGACCTATGGGGTCCGTTATTTCAATGAGCTTACCAATATGACCATCCTCACCGAGGAAGTGGGCGAGCTAGCCCGGATCATGGCACGTACCTACGGTGAGCAGTCTTTCAAGGAAAGTGACAAACACCGGGATTTAGGCGATGAAATGGCAGATGTCTTATGGGTACTGCTTTGCCTCGCCAACCAGACCGGAGTAGATCTTACCGCCGCTTTCGAGAAGAATCTCCAAAAGAAAACAGACCGAGATAAAGAACGACATATAAACAATCAAAAACTATAAGCATATGGCACATCATCACGATTGCGAATGTGGACATGATCATCATCATGAACATGAACACGAATCAAATTCCGTACAGATAGACCGTTATCATGAAGCTTTCAATAAGTTTGAGCCGGCCCTGCCGGATACCCAGACCACCGAGGCTGTAAACGCTCTTTTAGAGAAACATTTCCAAGAAAACTTTACACCGGAAGTATTGAAAACGATTCATGGTTGCATCGACTTGACCTCATTAACCAGTCTGGATACCAAAGAAAGTATCTGGAAGATGGTAGACACGGTAAATGATTTCGAGGGAACTCGTCCGGATGTCCCGAACGTAGCCGCTATTTGCGTCTATCCCCTATTCGTGGAAACGGTTAAGCAGGCACTTACTGCACAAGAGGTTAAGATCGCGTCGGTTGCCGGAGGTTTTCCATCCTCACAGACATTTACGGAAGTCAAGATCGCCGAAACGGCCATGGCCGTCATGCAAGGAGCCGATGAAATCGACGTTGTCATGAACCTAGGCTATTTCATGGAAGACAATTTCGAGGAACTGACGGAAGAATTACAAGAGATCAAAGAGAGCTGTCGCCACGCCCATTTAAAGGTAATCCTAGAGACCGGAGCTTTAGTCACAGCGGAGAACATCCAAAAGGCATCCATCCTAGCCATGTATTCCGGTGCGGACTTCATCAAGACCTCCACGGGTAAAGGATACCCGGGAGCCACTTTCGAGGCCGCCTATACCATGTGCAAAGCCATCAAAACCTACCATTCCATCACCGGAAACAAGGTTGGCATCAAGATCTCCGGAGGCGTACGCACGGCGGAAGACGCAGTTCGATATTATACGATCGTAAAGGAAATACTGGGCAACGAATGGCTGAACAAGGATTTGTTCCGTATAGGAGCGAGCAGTCTGGTCGGTGATATAGAAAAACGACTCGGGAAATAGTCCATTCTAATTAAACCGGGCGCAGATGACTTAGAATCCTGTGTCCGGTAAGCACTCTCAAAGTAAGTTAACTTACCTTGGCATCGAAGTTAACTGACTTCGTCAAGTAAGTTAACTTCATTGGCTATTGAAGCATACTTACTTTTTTACTAACAAGAGCCATCTCTCTACAACTAATAGATAAAGGAATTTCTATTTGGAGCGAGTCATAATATAATCCGCCAACTGGATCAAGGATATCCGAGCCTCGGATTCCGGAAGCCTCAAAAGAACATCGACCGCCTTATCATGATATTCCTTCATGCGGGCCTCGGCATATTCGATTCCACCATTCGCCTTGGCGAACTCGATCAAGGAATCGACATTCTCCGCCGCGAAATCCTTCCGTAAAATCATATCCAAATAACGGGCGGCCTCCTCTTCCCTACCCTGCCGCAAGGCATATAATAATGGAAGCGTAACCTTACCCTCACGAATGTCATTTCCCGTCGGCTTACCGATATTCGCCTCCTTGAAATAATCAAAGATATCATCCTTGATCTGGAAGCAATACCCCAGATACTCGCCAAACTCACGGCAAAGAGCGATCACCTCCGCAGAGGCGCCCGATGAAATGGCCCCAATCTCCGTGCAAGCGGAAAGCAAGGTAGCCGTCTTCTTCTTGATAACTTGCAGATAACAATTCTCGTCTAAGATACTCTCCTCGGCAGTCTCCAATTGCTTGATCTCACCTTCGGACAAGTCTCTGCCTAAATTAGAGATAATCCCGACAATCCGCAAATCGCCGGTTTGTATGGAACGGATCAAAGCGGTAGAAAGCACATAATCACCGACCAACACGGAAATACGGTTATCGAAGATAGCGTTCAATGAGGGAACGCCACGACGTTGCTTCGTCTCATCGATCACGTCATCGTGAATCAATGTAGCGGTATGCAAAAGCTCCAGCAAAACAGCGGAATTGATCGTGTTATCCGTAACCTGTCCACAGACCTTGGCGGTAAGGAGCACCAATAACGGACGCACATGCTTCCCGGTAGAATTCAGTATAACGTCGATAGCCGATTGTAACCGGGTCGTCTCGCTGCGTAGAGATGCCTCGAAATCCTTATTGAAACGTTCAAATTCAGCGGAAACCGGTTCTTCTATTTTCCTTCTTTCATCCATAATTCCATGCAAAGATTCGCAAAAGTAACAAAAACTATCGAGTAAGCGAGTTTTTTCGTACATTTACCCAGATTTTGTCCCACTAAAACGTGTTAAAAGTAATGAAGTTATTCCTTATAGATGCGTATGCGTTAATTTATCGCTCCTATTACGCCTTCATCAAGAATCCGCGTATCAACTCCAAGGGTGTGAATACCTCCGCCATTTTCGGTTTTATCAACAGTCTGGAGGATGTATTAAAACGTGAGAACCCGACTCATATAGCGGTGGCCTTTGACCCGAAGGGACCGACCTTCCGCCATGAGGCCTTCGAGCAATACAAGGCACAACGGGAAGAGACGCCGGAAGTGATCCGTCAATCCGTCCCTATCATTAAAGAAATCATAGAGGCTTACAATATTCCGATTCTGGAAGTACCCCGCTACGAGGCGGACGATGTGATCGGCACCGTGTCCAAACAGGCGGAGAAGGAAGGCTTCGAGGTGTACATGATGACGCCGGATAAAGATTACGGCCAATTGGTGTCCGAACATATATTTATGTATCGTCCGAAATTCGGAGGCGATTACGAGATCATGGGCGTGCCCGAGGTCTTAAACAAGTACGGCCTCACGAGTACGGAGCAAGTGATCGACTTGCTGGGACTGATGGGCGACGCTTCCGATAATATCCCCGGCTGTCCGGGTGTCGGCGAGAAGACCGCTCAAAAACTACTGACCGAATTCGGAAGTATCGAGAACCTGTTAGCGAACACTGATAAGTTGAAAGGCGCGCAAAAGAAGAAGGTAGAGGAGAACGTCGAGCAAATCCGTTTCTCCAAATTCTTGGCGACGATCAAGACGGATGTCCCTATCGAGTTCGATGCCGCCCGTTGCGTTCGTGAAAAGCCAAACGAAGAGCGGCTGACTGAGATTTACACAGAATTGGAATTTAGAACATTTATTAACAAACTAAGTTCTGAGCCGGTCAAAGCCGCTCCGAAAGGTCCCGTTCAAGGCGATTTGTTCGCGATTTTTACGCCCGAGAGTACGGAAGAGCCCAAAAAATCGATTCTCACGGACTTAAAGTCCACCCCCCATAACTATTATTTAACTGATACAGAGGAAAAACAAGCCGATTTAGCCCGCTTTTTATTGGGTCAAGAATTTTTCGCTTTTGACACGGAAACCGATGGCATCGATCCCTTGAAAGCCGGATTGGTCGGAATGTCGTTCGCCGTGAAAGAAAACGAGGCTTGGTATGTCCCTGTTCCCGCCAACTCAGTAGAGGCGGCGAAAGTAGTGGAACGCTTCTCCCCTGCCCTGCAAAATCCGAAATCATTAAAGATCGGGCAAAACATCAAATTCGATATTTTGGTACTTCGTAAATACAACGTGAAGGTAGCCGGTCCTCTGTTCGATACGATGATCGCCCATTACCTGCTAAATCCGGAATTACGGCACGGAATGGATTACCTAGCGGAGACCTACCTCAAGTACCAGACCGTCCACATCGAGGAACTGATCGGCCCAAAAGGAAAGAACCAGTTATCGATGCGAAACGTACCCGTGGAGCAAATCGCCGAATACGCCGCCGAGGACGCGGACATCACGCTCAAGCTAAAGAATTATTTCGCACCCGAGTTAAAGAAGGAAGGACTGGAATCCCTCTTCACCACGATCGAGATGCCATTAATATATGTATTAGTGGAAATGGAGGCCACCGGCGTCACGCTAGACACGGTAGCGCTCAAGCAATCCTCCGGAGAATTGACCACATCCATGAACAAGCTGGAGCAAGAGGTTTACGAGCTGGCCGGCACGGAATTCAACATCAACTCCACGAAACAGGTCGGCGAGATCCTTTTCGACCGCTTGAAGCTGGACGAGAAAGCGAAGAAGACCAAAACTGGCGGTTACAGTACCAGCGAGGATGTATTGGAGAAACTTCGCAACAAGCATCCCATCATCGGCAAGCTTCTTGAATACCGCGGACTTAAAAAATTATTAAGTACCTATATCGACGCTCTACCCGAGTTGATCAATCCGCAGACCGGAAAGATACATACCTCTTTCAACCAAGCGGTAACATCTACCGGACGCCTCAGCTCTACCAATCCGAACCTGCAAAACATTCCGGTACGGGACGATCTGGGCCGTGAGATCCGTAAGGCATTTATTCCGGACAATACGGATTGCCTCTTCTTCTCGGCCGACTACTCCCAGATCGAGCTTCGTATCATGGCCCACCTGAGCGGTGACCCGCATATGATCGAGGCTTTCCAAAGCGGAGCAGATATCCACGCCGCCACAGCCGCCAAGATCTACGGAATCCCGGTAGAAGAAGTAACCAGCGATATGCGCCGGAAGGCGAAAACCGCCAACTTCGGTATCATTTACGGCATCTCCGTCTTCGGGCTCGCCGAGCGTCTGGGTATCCCTCGTTCTGAGTCCAAGGAACTGATAGACGGTTATTTCAGCACCTACCCCCGCATCAAGGAATACATGGAGGAGAGCATCAAGGTAGCCAAGGAAAAAGGATACGTAGAGACCATTTTCAAGCGCAAGCGTTTCCTTCCGGATATCAACTCACACAACGCCGTCGTACGCGGCTATGCCGAGCGAAACGCGATCAATGCCCCTATCCAAGGGAGCGCCGCCGATATCATCAAACTAGCGATGGTACGCATTTACGAACGCTTTGAGGAAGAGGGATTGAAAAGCAAGATGATCCTCCAAGTACACGATGAGTTAAACTTCAATGTCTACAAAGAGGAAGCCGAGGAGGTAAAGAAAATCGTGCTGGAGGAAATGGAAAACGTCATGAAACTACAAGTCCCCTTAATCGCCGATTGCGGCGAGGGAGAGAACTGGTTGGAGGCGCATTAAAATAATGCCGGAATTCCCCTTAAAAAAACATGTACGTGTTTTCCGAAAAACATGTACGACTTTTTCCAAAAACACGTACGTGTTTTTTTAAGACCATAACAGCCTAAGTAAAAACAACAGGGTGTCCTAAATCGCCGGAAGCTTTTTAGGACACCCTATTTATTAGTGATCAAAAGGAACTCTTATTGCTTATAAATCTTCTTAGAGATTATTCCATCCGCCGTCTTTATACGTAAGATATAATGCCCGGAAGGTATCGACAAGGTAGTCGTATATTGTTTCCGGCTATCTATGGTAGTTCCCCAGACAGACGCGCCGTCGTAAGTATAAAGCATCATATTTTCTATCGCCACATCCGATTGAACCGATAATAGGCCGGAAGCGGAATCAAACGCATATTCCAAATCCGAGACAGACGGCTCGGTAACCTCATTAGAAACCACTAGCGAACCATCGATCTTTAGGCAGAACGTACGATAGCTTTCACGGATATCCGTATACTTGGTTTCCCACAGCTCACTCAAGTCACCTTGGTAAGTAGCCATTACGGCAAGCATATCACCAATACCCCAATCAAACGAGCCACTATAAGATACCGTCTGGCTCTTCCCTGCCGGAATCTCCAGCCAATTATTCACCTCCCAACTGTAATCGTCTATCGAGAGATTAGGATCTCGCACGTAAAGGCCGGCCGTACCTTGGAAATTCGTTTTTTGCTTGTTATAGAAAGTCACCTCAAAGGTAGCGGTCCCACTTTCCGCATCATACTCGACCTTTACAGGATCGGCGGTCAAGCTATTCCGTGCCTGTGAGAAAGAAATAACGCTATCCTTCACATCCAACAAGATATAATCATACGGATGATTTACCGAACGGATCGGACGTAAGATGCTATCTCCTTCCATTCCTCCCAGTACGTACATATACAGAGTAGCCGTAGTATCCGGGATACCTAGGGACTCACAAAGGAAATCTTTCGTTATATAATTACCTAGCTGAAAGTCCGCGATCGTATCTAAAAATGCCGCTTCGCTAACAGGCAACTCCACCGCCTCATTCTCTTCGAAAAAGGCTAATGTATGGACATAGCTCCCATCTTGCCCCAAGTTAAATAGGTTATAAGTAATCGGAAACTTCTCACCAAGCTTGATACTTTCAATATCTTTAGTACCCAAAGAACTGATCGTTAACAACTTCACAGGCTTCGAGTCATCAGACGGTTTGCGGATACCCGTGATCATGGCTTGGCGTTCATTGTAAGTACGTAAATTATCGCCAATCGCACCTAACTCAAAATATCCACTGCCAAACCAGCCCGTATTTAAATGGAAAAGTCCGCTCCGATTATAGCCATCGCAAACAAATGCCCATTTATAGGCCAGATTATTTTCTCCGCTACCTCCTTCATAATAAACCGGACGTTGAGCGGCTAGTTCCGTTTTGAGCAGATCCGTCCATTCTTTTCCGGAAAAGAAGGTCCTATCATACAATTGTATATTCTTATCATATCCAAAATTATTAATGAAAGCCTTCCGTACATCTTCTTTATTAGCCCCCATATCCCATTCATAATTCATATAGGCAGCCGCTCCACAATGAAAAATCAGCGTGGAAACAGCCTCTATCTCATCCCAAGAGGAAGACTCATCAAGAGTAGCAGGCATATTTTCCCAATCATACGTTGTATGCCCAAAATTAGCGGAAACAACCAACGTACTTCCCGGATTCTTATAATTTACGTTACCCATACCGCTTTTCGGATATTGATAATAATTCATGATCTGCGCCATAGCGACACCTTCCCCACCCGCAAAAGTTAGAACATCATTGACAACTGGGCACATCTCATTGTAGGGAGCATCATCCTTCCATTCCGTTTTAATCAAAGGGATCACCGCCTCTGGAAACCGTGAAGAAGCCTCAACACTATCCACCGCTAGAGGCATCCCGGACCGTAACGCCTTTACATAATGGATATACATACGCATAAAATTCTCCATCGTAGCGGACAGACCTTTCTCCGGCAAAGCCCCCTTATCGGATATACCCAATAACTGCTTTCCACGATCTTCTCCGGATACGATTACAAAACCTTGGTTATCCCCTACGTTATACAGGTAAAGTAAGGCATTCTCCACACTCGAGGAACGTAATTTAGAAGGGGCCTCGATGCCTTCCTCCGTCCCTACGTAGGCCAACTTAAACTCAGGAAAAGAACCGGCCCTCAACACCGAGGTATTCTCCATCGAATACTGTTGCTGGGCAATCCGGAGCGCTTCGGCCGAACCTATCGGATCAGCTGAAAGTGTTTGTACACATAGCGTAGCACAAGCTAACAAAGCCAAGTAGACGTGTTTCATTGACATAAAGTTTTGAATGAATATTAAATACTAATACATACAAAGTTATCAAAAGCTTTCAAATTCTTTCTATACATAGGCAAGTCTCTGCGATAATTCATGCTAGAAAATTATGACAAATTAGCCATATGTATACATATTTCATCATATTCTCTTATTTTTGCGGAGATAAGGATCAGTAAATCTAATGGTATGATGAAAAATATCGATGATATCTTTCTTTTACAACGAATCAAAGAAGATGACGAGGCGGCATTCAAATATCTCTTCGACACCTACTTCACCGCTGTGTATCGACTTTCTTTTTTCTATATAAAGAAAGATACGTTATCGGAGGAAATAGCATTGGATGTATTCACGGCCCTTTGGGAGAAACGAAAGACAATCGAGATCAAATTATCCATAAAAGCTTACCTCCTCACCTCTGCCCGTAACCGGACCTTAAACTATCTCCGAGACCATGAACAAGAGCTTTACACGGAGAATATATCCCTTTTCGAATCCGCTATCGAGGAATATCCTCTCGAGATGAAAGAACTGGAACAACTGATAAACGAAGCCATTTATGCCTTACCGGACAAATGTAGGGAAGTCTTCTTAAAAAGCCGTATGGAGAATCGTTCTAACAAAGAAATCGCCACGGATATGAATATCACGGTAAAAACCGTAGAAGCCCAGATAACCAAAGCGCTCAAACATATTAAAGCTCATTTAGGGAAAGGCTATCATTATCTTTTCTGAAAAAATTTCATTCGAGACGTTAGGGTTCTTTTCCAAAACCGTGTCTCTATTATAAAAGGCTAATTTCGGTGTAATGGAAAAAATCATACCATGGGGGCTACTTATAGCTCAATTAAAACACGAATCCACCCCGGAACAAGATGTATTGTTCGACGCATGGATAAAAGAAACGGATAACGCCGAGTTATTCGTCGACATCACCTTGCTCTGGGACAAAATACAAGAAGAGGTATCGGAAGCGAAACCGGATCTGGCAGTTTCTTGGGAAAAGATGCAAACTCGTATACATGCGGGCCAACATAAACAAAGAAATTTACGCCGGATCAAGTACTCAGTTATCTCCATCGCTGCCAGTATCTTATTACTGTTAGGTATCGGTTATAGCTATCAATTCGTACGGCAATATAATACAAATCAATATTATTCCGCCTTGAACGGGAAATCCAGAATAATCTTACCAGATAGCTCTGTTGTCTGGCTAAATACCGGCTCTACCCTTCAATATGCCTCTTCGTTCATCCATAAACGGCAATTAGTTCTGGAGGGAGAAGCCTCCTTTGAGGTCACAAAAGATAAAAGGCACCCGTTTATCGTCTCCAGCGGAGACTTAAAAGTAAAGGTATATGGAACGAAGTTCAACGTATATTCCTACCCGAACGATAATAACGCGAAGATCGCCCTTCGTAGCGGATCGGTATCCGTATCACTAAAAGACGGAAAGGAAGCCTTTCTAAGCCCGGGAGAGATCGCAAGGATCAATAAAAAGGAGCAGACATTGAAGATTGAACAGTCGGATGTGGAGCTAGAGACATTCTGGGCAAAAGAATCAGTATTCTTTAAAAGTAAGTCGCTCGGCTATATCTGTAAATATCTGGAAAGATGGTACAACGTGAAAATCAATGTCGATCCAAAGATAGCCGAGAGTCAATTCTATACGTTCACGGTAAAAGATGATTCCTTGGAAACGATATTACGAACTTTGTCTAAGATTAATCCGATAAAATATACATTCGATGATAACAACCGTGTAACAATAAGTAGTGTAGAACCTTAAATTATTTTGCCTATGAGTATATGACAAAAGACAAAAGGCATAATTTGATTATGCCTTTCGGGGGCATCGCATGCCCTCATAAACGAAAAAAAACGTGAGTTATGACAAAAGTTGGCGCTTTCCGTAGCTCACAGATTCTTAATCTTTTATTAATACAAAAGTATGAAAAATTATTCCATCTTTAAACATTCATTTTGCACTTTATCATTATTTATAGTGATGCTCCTCCATGCGGGAGTAACCTATGCGCAAGAAAAGCTTCGTATTTCTTTCTCTAATGTCTCTCTGGAAGAGGCTTTGAAAAAAATTGAGTCCGCAAGTAAATATACCTTTTTCTATGATGACAAGAGAACGGATCTTTCTCAGAAAGTCTCCGCTAACGCAAATGGTCAAAGTATAGAGGAGGTCCTCAATGCTATGTTAAAAACCACAAATCTCACCTACGAGATCGATAACCGCCAGATCGCTCTTATTATTAAAGAAAAGAATGGTATATCGCAAAAGAGCAAGAAGATTTCCGGTGTGGTAAAAGACGAGAATAACGAACCGGTTATTGGCGTCAGCATCGTTCAACGCAATACCACGAACGGAACGATCACGGATTTGGACGGACGTTTCTCTATGGAATTACCGGAAAACAGCTCGATAGAGATTTCGTATGTCGGCTATGGAAAACAAATTATCCCGGTAGCGAACAAGAGTAATTTCGATATCGTCTTGAAAGAAAACTCCTTGAATCTGGATGAGGTAGTAGTCGTTGGTTATGCCAGCCGCAAGGTTGAGGATATCACCGGAGCCGTTTCCAATATCCGTGCGGACAAGACGAATATAGGAGGAGCCTCTACTTCGGTGGATCAAATGCTTTCCGGTCGTATCTCCGGTGTACAGTTCAAGCAAAACACCTCTCAGCCCGGTGGTGGCGGTAAGACGATTATCCGCGGGCGTAACTCTCTTTTCTTAAATACGGACCCCTTATATGTAGTAGATGGTTTCGTCGTAAACACACCTAGCGCTCCTAGTAGCGGAATGGCGTTCAACGCTCCGGACCGTGATCCGTTGAACTCTATCAACCCGAACGATATCGAGAGCATAGCGGTCTTGAAAGATGCCGCCGCCACCGCTATTTATGGTGCTCAAGGCTCTAATGGTGTATTTATCATCACGACCAAAAGAGGTAAACAAGGTAAAATTCGCATATCCTATGATGGATATGCCGGCGTACAAACTGTCGCTAACGAGTATGACGTCATGAACGCACAACAATATATGCGATACAACAACGCTTTCAATTTGACCAGCTTTACCGAACAAGAGATCAATGCGGCGCAAGCCACGAATTGGTTTGATCAAGTAACCAGAAACGGCTTCTTGCAAAGTCATAATGTAAACCTTTCCGGTGGTTCCGAATCACTTAAATATTATTTCTCCCTCGGATATTACGGAATGGACGGTATCGTGAAAAATACTGGAATGGACCGCTATACCGGAAGAAGTAATATTGAGTATAAGAAAGATAAATTCACCTTCAGTTCCAATATTTTCGCTACCCATATCTTGGATACGAACCAGCCGACGGAAGGTGGTACCCGTAATTCCGTCATCTCCTCCTCCATCGCTTTCGCCCCCAACGTAACCGTACGGGATCAAAACGGAGCGTATAATAAAGATCCGAACAATGATTTTATCGCCAATCCGGTTTCTTTATTAGACATAAACGATAAGATCTATACGGACAAATTAAATTTCAGCGCAGGCGCTTCTTACGAGGTATTACCCGGATTGAAACCGGAGATCAAGCTTACCTACGACGTACAAAACGCCCACCGCAGCTTCTATGTACCGTCGACAACCGCATATAATGGAAACTTTACGCACGGAGGAACCGCTAGCCAAAGTTCGATGAGAAGTACCGGTATCTCCTTCGATGGCTTACTTCATTATGATGCCGTATTCAATAAAAAACATCACGTAACCGGGTTGTTAGGATACGAGTATTACCAACGGGATAACAATTATTTCCGTGCCGAGAACTCAGGTTTTGGTACAGATGCCACACACGAAAACAATCTAGGTGGTGGAAACGCTCCCAAGATGAGTTCTTCCAAAGATCGTCGTAAAGATATCTCCGGTTTCGGACGAGTCGATTATTCTTTCGATGATAAATACCTCGCTACGGTAACGTTAAGACGTGACGGATCTTCCGTATTCGGTGGTAATAATAAATATGCTTATTTCCCGGGCGTTTCAGTAGGTTGGAAAATAGACAAGGAAGATTTTATGGCCGGAGCCGCAGATAAGGTCGATATATTAAAACTCCGTCTGGGTTACGGACAATCCGGTAACTCGGGTATCGATCCTTACCAATCTCTTTCTAAGTATGATATGACAACGAATGGCATTCTCGGACAAAACAAAGTATCCGGAGCCACGCTAACGAATTATATGGAAAATCCGGACTTGAAGTGGGAAACTACCTCACAGGTCAACTTGGGTATCGACTATGGCTTCTTCAGCCGTTTATCGGGTAATCTGGATTTCTTCGTGAAAAATACGAAGGATATGTTAGTTCAGGTTTCACAATCACCTATGACCGGCCATAAATATCAATGGCAGAACGCCGCCTCCATGCGAGTATGGGGTCTTGAGTATAGCTTGAACTCAACCAATATACAAACCCGGGATTTCGAATGGGATACACAGTTGAGTTTCTCTTGGACAGATAATAAGATCACGGATTATAACGTAACCGACGAAAGCACGGTAGCGGCGTTGAATACGATCGGTGTTATCAAGGGAGAGCGCACGAACTCATATTATACCTACGTCATCGACGGCATCGATCCTTCCAGTGGCTCGTATCGTTTCAAGGATTTAGATGGAGACGGTTCTATCACGGTCAAAGACAAAGCGATTCTCGGGACTCCGGATCCCCGGGTAATCCTAGGCTTCGGCAATACATTCAAGTATAAGAACTTCGCTTTAGATATCTTCTTTAACGCTAATTTCGGCAATAAGATGTATAACTACTCAGCGATGAACTTCACGCTGCCGAATACTTTCGAGACTTCCAACTATATGGTAGATGCCATGAATTATTGGTCCGAATCCAATCCGAACTCAGATATAGCGGCCAACCGTGCGAATGGAAATGGTAATGCCCTTTATAATTCCCGCTGGATTGAGGATGCTTGGTTTATCCGTCTACAAAACGTAACCTTGTCTTATAACTTGGCTTCTATCCCTTCACTTCGTAAGATATTCCCGACGGCTAAGATATATGTGCAGGCACAAAACTTGTTCCTGATCACCCCTTACTCCGGCTTGGACCCGGAATTAGCGAATAACGCTTATATGTCCTCTTCCGAGAATCTTCCCGCATTCCTTCCCGGTAGCGTAGATATGAACGCATATCCCCCGGCACGGACATTCACGGTTGGTCTTAACTTTAGTTTCTAACATTAAAAACATACATTCAATATGATACGTAAACATTCTATCCAATATATTTTACTTGCCTTGTTAGCTGGCAATCTCGCTTTTACTTCTTGCTCTGATTCCATGGTAGAAGAAAAATTGTTCAGTCAGATCGGAGACGGTAACCTTTCCGATATCGAAGGCGCTCGTTTATTGACCAATGGTATTTACGGATATGTACAGTATTTCAGTTACTTCGGGGGAAATAATTGGCTAATGAATGTTAGCTCTTACTCCGATGAGTTTTTCTGTAATTGGGGTGGTACGCCTGAAACCGGATGGGGAGGCGCACAAAACTTCCTCAATATGGATGCCGGACATGCTATGTCGGAAACAAACTGGAATAGTGTCTACAGTCTTATTACGCAATGTAATGAGGTAATCACTAAATATGGGGAATCCACAGAACCGGAAATTATCCAGTATGTAGCTGAGGCTCGCTTCTGGAGGGCTTTCTCGTACGACAAATTATATCATTTATTCGGTACGGTTCCTTTGGTTACAGGTAGCCAAGATATCAAAAACGGCATTGCCCGGGCTTCCCAAGAGGAAATGGAATCTTTTATCGAGACTGAATTGGCTGATGTAGAGAAGGTCTTGCCGGAAACTTATTCCTCTACGGATTATGGCCGTCCCACCTCATGGGCTGTCAAGGCTACATTAGCCCGCTATTACTTGAATAAGAAAGATTGGAAGAAAGCTTCCATCTATGCGAAAGAGATTATCGACAAGGGAGGTTTCAACTTGGTTGATTATCAAGATATATTCTCCAAGAATCAAAATGATGAAGTCATATTGGCTATTAATCATATAGCGGAGGCTAATCATGGAAACAAATACGTAGCCTTGGTATTGGAGGCATCCATCCGCGACGCCCTTGGCATTACCGGAGTATCCGCTTCCAACGGATACGGTATGGCCGTACCTTTCTTCCGAACTTTCGATCCGGACGATAAACGCATCACACCTTATAATCCAGCTACCGGCAAAGGTATAGCCGTATCCGGAATCGTTTATAAGAGTGATGGAACGCCGGTTTATGGTACTCCCGAGGAACCCAAAAGCGTAGAGGAACAACTAAGTCGCATACTTACGTTCAAATGGGAGGTGCAAACGAATATTCCATTAGGAGAGGATGCCTCCCTAAATGTTCCCGCATTGCGTCTTGGCGAAGTTATGTTAACCTATGCGGAGGCCGAGAATGAATTAGGCCATTTGGAGGAAGCGAAAACCTATGTCGATAAAATTCGTAGCCGGGCGGGTTTGGAGAATCTCCCGGCAAACTTAAACATGGCATCCATGCGTGACGCCATTCTCGATGAGAGAGGTTGGGAATTGTACCATGAAGGCTATCGCCGTGAGGATTTAGTGAGACACGGCAAGTTATTGGAGAAAGTAAATGAGAAATATCATTATTATTTTGGTAAAGATATGCCATGGGAAAATAATAATGACCGGATATTGCAACCGATCCCGACAAATGCGTTACTTTTAAACCCGCTGTTGAAACAAAATCCGGGATATTGAATCCGGAATCTAATTAAATAACTCAAATTCTTCGATCATGAAATTATGTATATTATTAGCGAGCATCCCCCTTTTCCTTAGCTGTAACGCACCTAAGGCTCCCCAAGCATTCAGCTTGGGGAAAGAGGTTGGTCAATTACCTAATATCCAAGGTAAGAAAAGAAACGGGAACTATTTATATGTTACCGCCGGAAATAACTTATATTCCATCGGTAACCAGTATGGAGATTTCCCGCCGGCAGGTTTCCACGTACCCGGTGAGATGAGCGGTATATGGCAACATCCGATCAAGTTACTGGACGGCTTTACCTTATCCATACAGGATGGGGCAAAATCCATCGTTTTGGATAAATGCGATTCTTTTATCACGTACCCGTTAGCCACCCAATTCAAATATGACGGGGCCGATGATTTGGAAATTGTACGTACGGATTTTGTTCCGGATAGCCTTCCGGTATTGGCCGTAGAGTATCAAGTCCGTAATAAAACGAATCAGCCGAAAGAAATCCTTTTATCACTTACCGCCGATACCGATCTATCTCCGGTCTGGTTAGGTGAACGTAGTGGAATGACGGATACCAGAGACCAATATACCGGTTTGATCCATAATACGGTTTTCGCTAAAGACAGCTTAAACAATTGGTTCGTCGGCGTTACTTCCGATCAAGATAGCTTATCGATCGACGATTTGGGAAATAGCCCGGTACAAGGCCAAGGGATTTCCGTGAAACTTAATACACCCCGTTTAAACCTTGCGGCCAACGAAGTGAGGAACATCCGTTTCTTTATCTCCGGCTCCATGAAAAACGAGACCGAGATACAAGAGAACCTTCGGGTAGCGAAAGAGAATCTAAAAGACCTGTATGAGCAAAAGAGACTACGGTATGAGGAAATAGACCGTACCGCCGCTATAACCATACCGGATACTTTACTTATGACCGCCTACCAATGGGGTAAGTACAATAGTGATTGGTTGGTTCGTGATGTCCCCGGTTTAGGGAATGCCATGAGCGCCGGACTTCCGGATTATCCTTGGTTCTTTAGTAATGACCAATCCATCACGTTCAAGGCCCTAGTCGGAACCCGTGACCCGGGCTTATTCTACAATTCCATGAAAATGATCAAGGAGGTATCGGACAAGTTCAATAATAATACAGGGCGTATCGTCCACGAGTTCTCTACCAACGGGGCGGTCTATGATAAAGGGCGTATGGAAGAATCCCAAGAGTTTATCATCGCCACTTGGGAAATATTCAAATGGACCGGGAATATAGATTTCCTAAGAACCTATTATGAGCATGGGAAAAAGGTATGGGAGTTTTTACAGGAGCACGATACCAACCATAACTTATACGTGGAAGGCCCCGGAGGAGTGGAGATCAAAGGACTGAATGACGAGATGTTGGACGTAGCCGTTCATACCCAGACATTCTTGGATGTTATGTCACAAGCGGCAGCGGTATTAAATGAACCGGATTTATCGAAAGATTTCGCCTCTAAAGCGGAACAATTGAAGGAAAAGATCAACGAGGATTGGTGGAGTCCGTCCGAGAAACGTTTTGCCGATTTTATCTCGGATCAGCAAAAAGCCGTTCAATTGATCGATATGGCGCTTCAAGAGCGAGTGATCCCCAACCGAAATGAATGGGCACGGAAGGAACTAACAGCCTTGAAAGAGCGGATATTGAAAGGGGAGCATAAGGAAAAAGGCTTTACGGTATTCTATAATGCTTCTTGCCTCTTACCGATCAAGGAAGGCATTGCCGATCGGGATAAAGCTCTTCAAATGTTGGACGAGGTATCTTTCTTTACGAATAAGTTCGGTATTTACGTGGCAGGTATCGCACGACCGGATGATATCACGCTGGAGGAGTGTTCCGTGGCCGACCGCCTCAATGGTGATTTCAATTACAATGAGGCGATCATGCAAGGGGCGACATCCAGCTTAGCGATAGCGGAGTGCCAATACAGGGGATTTGAGAGTGCCCGTAAATATATCCGGCAAATCCTGAATAATTTCAGTTTCGCTACACCCGGAACGACTTATGAGGTTTCTCCGGATTACGGCATGTTCGTGCAAGCTTGGAACGTTAGTGGCTACAATATTCCATTAATACACTACGTATTCGGCGTAGACCCGATGGCTTATAAAAAAGAGATAAATATTAAGACCGATATCCCGGAAGACTGGGAGTATGCCAAACTTGATAATTTGTTAGTGGGTAATAATCAGTTAAGCATTGATTACCAGAAATCCGGACAACAAAAATCTTTTGTTATCTCTTGTACAGAAAACGGGTGGAACCTACATTTTACCATACCAGTCAACTGTAAGTCTATCAAGATAAATGGAAAAGAGATACCCGCTAACTCCGGATCAATTGATTTAACTGGCATCAAGAATACAATCGAACTCATATAGCCAGATCAAAATAATTAATTATGGCATTACTGTAATATATTTGTAATGCCATAATTAAAGCAAAAGATTGTTTTAAATACTCTTGTCTAAATTTCCATATTAATTTCCTACATTTACAGACTTAATGTAACGAAATTATGATTAACACTTTAACATCTTTGCGATTTATATTCGCCATGATGGTTTTTGGGGCGCACTGTTATGTAATAGATAATCACTTCGATATCCATTTTTTCAAGGAGGGATTTGTAGGGGTTAGTTTCTTTTTCATGCTAAGCGGTTTTATTATAGCGTACAATTATCAAAAGAAATTTAGTGAGAATAAGATAACCAAACGCACTTTTTGGGTAGCACGCATCGCCCGTATTTATCCCTTACACTGGCTGACCTTATTGATTGCCGTCGCTTTAGGAAACTATGTAATAGCATCGGGAACTATAGATTGGTGCAAGCATTTCCTCGCCTCACTCACATTGACAAACGCCTATATACCAAAAGACAATTACTTTTTTTCATTCAACAGTCCTTCGTGGAGTTTATGTTGTGAACAGCTTTTCTATATTTGTTTTCCTTTCCTTATAGCATTCACGAAAGACTATAGAAAGTTACTTAGCACTTTCTTGATTTGCGCGATATTGAGCGTTGTCGGTATGTATTTTACTCCTATGGAAAGTATAAAAGGATATTGGTATGTTAATCCAATCACCCGACTTCCGGATTTTATAGCCGGGATGCTATTATTTCAATTATACGACCATTTGAAAACTAAAAACATCACCTCCAGCCAAGGAAGTATCATAGAGATCGCGTCAATAGCATTATTCTTAAGTTTCTATCTGTATGCCGCTGAAATCCCCAAAGTATACCGATACTCCTGCTACTACTGGATTCCCATCGCGTTTATCCTAATAAGTTTTTCCCTGCAAAAAGGTATGGTCTCACGACTCCTATCGAACCGCCTCTTAGTGATTGGCGGAGAAATCAGTTACAGTTTCTATTTGATTCATCTTTTTGTACTGCTCTCTTATGCTAAATGGCAAAAAGAAAGCGACTTTCATATAGACTGGTACATCTCGATCCCGCTTCTATTTTGTGTCATAATCCTGTTGAGCCTGCTTTCTTACTACTATTTCGAGAAGCCTATGAACAAACTCGTTAAAACATTATTAAGCAAACAATCGATGAGGCAACCGGTTAAGCATGAAGAGAAAGCCTAAGAAAATAACCGTATCAGCCTAAAATTGATTATCTTTGCGAACTCAAAACAAGTCGCTTGGGGCGACTATATAACAGATTGATAATAAAAAATACGATAATAATATGGCATTACAATGTGGCATTGTGGGACTTCCGAACGTAGGAAAGTCTACCCTTTTCAATTGTCTATCCAACGCGAAGGCACAATCAGCGAACTTTCCGTTCTGTACGATCGAACCGAATGTAGGCGTGATCACCGTACCCGACGAGCGACTGAATAAACTAGCGGAAATCGAACATCCGCAACGAGTGATCCCCACCACCGTAGAGATCGTGGATATCGCCGGATTGGTGAAAGGAGCGAGTAAAGGCGAGGGACTGGGCAATAAGTTCTTGGCTAATATCCGTGAGACAGACGCTATCTTGCACGTATTGCGTTGCTTCGACGACGATAATATCGTGCACGTGGACGGACGTGTAGACCCGGTCCGTGATAAGGAGATCATTGACTATGAGCTTCAGATCAAGGATTTGGAAACGATAGACAGCCGTATCGCCAAGGTGCAGAAACAAGCGCAAACCGGAGGTGATAAGCAAGCCAAGATCGCTTACGAGGTACTTTGTAAATACAAAGAGGCTTTAGAACAAGGAAAAAGCGCACGTACCGTTTCTTTTGATACGAAAGACGAGGAACGCATTGCCCACGATTTATTCTTGCTGACGGATAAACCTGTCATGTATGTTTGTAACGTGGATGAGGCTAGCACCGTAAACGGCAATAAATATGTAGATGCCGTACGCGAGGCGGTTAAAGACGAGGATGCCCAGATTCTAGTAGTCGCCGCTAAGATCGAGAGCGAGATCGCTGAGTTCGATACCTATGAGGAACGCCAGATGTTCTTACAAGAGATTGGATTGGAAGAGTCCGGCGTAAGCCGTTTGATTAAATCGGCTTATAAATTATTGAATCTGCAAACCTTCTTGACCGCCGGACCGGACGAATGTCGTGCGTGGACGTTCCATAAAGGCTGGAAAGCTCCTCAATGCGCCGGTGTTATTCATACGGACTTCGAAAAAGGATTTATCCGTGCCGAGGTGATCAAGTACGAGGATTATATCGCTTATGGCTCCGAGGCTGCTGTTAAAGAGGCCGGAAAGATGAGCGTTGAAGGTAAGGAATATGTTGTGCAAGATGGAGATATCATGCATTTCCGTTTCAATGTATAAAGAGTAATCGAAATAAATTATATCTTTGAAACCGGGTAAAATAGCGTAAAGCTAATTTTACCCGGTTTTCTTATATCCTTTAAATCTATATGTATATGAAACGTTTTCTCAATTCTGTACTTTGTATGTGTATCGCCGCTTTTTGTACGCATGCCCAAAAAAAGAATGTGACTAGTGTGCTGGAAGTGATGGACATTACGACCGGGCAACGTTCCGTTGTCAAGGAATTCCCTTTTTTAATCGAGGCACCTAACTGGACTCCGGATGGCAATTGGCTTGTATATAATAGTGGAGGAAAATTATATAAGCTCTCTCCGGAATCTCCGGGCGAGCCGCAATTAATCAATAGCGACTATGCGACCCGTTGCAACAACGACCATGTGATCTCCGCAGATGGCAAACAAATAGCGATCAGTAACGGAACGAAAGAAGATGGCCGGTCGCGTGTCTATACCCTGCCTTTCGAAGGAGGTGTTCCCCGGTTGATTACCCCACTCGGTCCTAGCTACCTACACGGGTGGAGCCCCGACGGAAAACAACTCGCTTATTGCGCTGAAAGAAACGGTAATTTTGATGTTTACGTCATTCCTTCCCTAGGCGGAGAAGAAAAACGTCTTACGACAGCCGAAGGTTTGGACGATGGCCCCGAATACTCACCTTGCGGACAATATATCTGGTTCAACTCCGTACGTACCGGGCTTATGCAAGTCTGGCGCATGAAAGCGGATGGTTCCGAACAAACCCAAATGACATTCGATGAGACCCGTAATTCTTGGTTTCCCCACATCTCTCCGGATGGAAAACAAATCGTTTTCATCACCTATACAAAAGGAGATCTGGAACCCGGACAGCACCTCGCCAATAAAAACGTAGAGTTACGCCTTATGCCGGCCGAGGGCGGAGAACCTAAGACTTTAGTCAAACTATTCGGCGGCCAAGGTACCATAAACGTAAACTCTTGGGCACCCGATAGCAAACGATTCGCTTTCGTCAGCTACCGGTTAAATTGACTCGTTCCCGTCTCTCCTGTATTCGGAAGGAATAACCCCCGTCTGCTTAATAAACGCACGACGGAACGTACTGATAGAATAGAAGCCCGAACGTTCGGCTATCTCTTGTATACTGGCCAGAGGTTCGGCTTCCAATAGACGTTTACTTTCCTCTACCCTGAAATGGTTTACGTAATCCGAGAAGGAACAACCTAGTTCTTTATTAAACAATTGGGATAGATAAGAACGGCTCATCGGGAAGATCCGCTGTAAATCCGTTAAGCGCAAATCTTCCCGTAGATAGGGCTTTTCACGTTCAAACCACGCCTGTACTTCCTCAACATACCTTTGGCGTATGATGCCTTTCTGTTCCTCACTACCTTGATCATCATCCGTATCCTCCTCCAAATCGGGTAATCCCCATCCGCTCTCGAATGTGTGATCCAAATGGATAACCTTTAGGAACAAGGCCTTATAAAAGAAATAGTACCATAAAACCAATAAAAACGTTTTGTCGATTACATATAGGCTAACCCGATCCGTAAACAACAATACCAAATAAAAAATATACATAGAAGAAAGGATCAGCATGGTCTTTTTCAACCAGTCCAGATCATAATCTTCCGGGTCCGATACATTTTCCCTTAAATACACCTTAAATCCCTCACTATAGCGCAAGATCAGATAAATAGGAACGATCATATACAGAAGCGTGAAAAATAAAATCAAAAGCCTTATAACCACATCCAGATTCAAGGTATCGAATACCTCGCCAAAAGAGTTATAACGATGAATATTTCCACCGGATAGCCGGTAAATCAAAAAAGAAATACCCAATACCCATATCGGACTGGTAAAAATAAAGAAACGGCGAACGGTCATATAGCAAGGTCGTAACACTTCTATCACGTAACAAGCCAATGTAGCTACCACAATACATCCCATAATCAGCACATCCGGATGAAATATCTCTTTTGAATCCTCTAAATACAGGTTAACCGATACTCGTACCGCCGCTAAAAACGCCCATAATAACATACTCCACCCCAAAATCTGTTTTGCCCTATTCTCACGGGCCCGTAGTAGCAGGGTAATACCACCAAAAACACAAAAGCCTAATATCTGTAAGCTTAGTAGAAACTGAATTTTATCCAACATAATAACACTACCTCCTATCTATTAAACAATACGCCCCCCGAATGTTCTTTTTGACCCCTCAGTTAACAATATGAACGCCTTAGACAATTTGAACGATCTAATTTTATACGATTTCACCGACGTTTTAGACCGTATGCACCTCCCTTTCCCCTTAACCACCCGATATTTGCATCCAGAAGTTTCACACAAAAATAAGTAAAATAATGAGAAATTTAGTACTCTTTACCAGTATGATTTTAAGCTTTTGGGGTTGCTCCAACGACAAAGACTTCGGAGGTCTTGAGAATATCGGCTGGAATGAAAAACCACTCCAAATAACGACTCGTATCCTAACTACAAAATCCACCAATTTTATACAAGAATTTAAAGAAGGCTCTATGCTCGGACTACAAATCACGTCCGGTACAGTCGACGATTTATACAATGGCATATCCACTTATAAAAACGTAAGCGTAAAAGCTTATAGAGTGAATGGAAAAATCCGGTGGCAACAGAGTCCGGAAGTGATCCTCGACTCTAATGAAGCTACGATATACGCATATTATCCATATCAAGAAGATATAAATTTTAACGCCCGGCAGATACCTGTTAAACTGGCCCCGAACGCATTGGAGACCGATGATTATATGTATGGAACCCATGCGATCGGACAAAAAGCAGTCAACAGTACCTCGCCACTTGTATTACTCAGCATGAATCATGCCCTATCGCTTATATCTTTCCAGCTGAACCTAAGCAAAGGCAAGACAGGTGCCTTTATTATAAGTTCCGTTCAAGTAGGAAATAAGCCCGGTGGAACAACTTTAGTCAGCGAAGGAACCCTCGATATCACGACAGGCGATATCATCGGTTCTACCGCCCGTAGCACGTCCGCATCCACGGTATTATCCTTGACGAATCCAGTTACCCTCATCAACGAGAAATATTGTGATCCTATGCGGCTCATGGTAATTCCACCTTCCGGCACGATCGGAACCGGAGACGTGGAGACCTTATTCACGATCAACGGAGAAACCTACAAATTTGACATACCCGCTAACACCCAATGGGAAAAAGGGAAAAAATATTTATATAAGCTAAGCTTTAACGGAAGGTCGTTACAATTGCGAGACGTCTCTATCACAGACTGGTTACCGGGTAACGACGAAGGATTGATTGGCAATATCATGTAAGTTTTTTATGTTGTGGTTATTAAGGTGTAATGCCGTGGCAAGCTTTGATCCGTTTGCCACCGGCAACTACACTGAAAATAACAATTGGCTCTATCATTCCGGCGAATTAGACCATCGGCGTCACTACCCGTACGATGTGTTTTTCACTCAGCCGACTCTATATATTCTCTCAATAAGAGAAACAACGGGTCTCGTCCAAATACCCTTTTACATTCAAGGGCTATCATTCCCTCTCAACTTATCGCCAAAAACACTCTTCTATTTGACTATTACAAGAACGAGACCCGTTTAATAATATCTTTATATCTCTTGGATATATTGATTATTATAGTATACAATAAAGCAGGTTACTTTGCGTATTAAGAGGATAAAACAATCGTTACTATATAATATATAAAAATATCATTTTATAACAGGAATGATAATTAATAGTAATAGAATAATAAACTATATTGGCTCAAATGTTTATTGTTTGAAAGGTTCCATTAAAACATTAGACAAAATGAACAAATTATTATTAATTACGATCTTGTTAATCATCTTTACCGGATGTCATGAAAATCAGCAGTGGATGTCCAAAGAGAAATCAACCACACGAAAGTCAGTTCTTGAAATGACCACCCGGTCCTATACGGCAGGTTCTTCAGTATTCACCGAAATTCTGCCCGAAGGGTCCGAAATAGGATTATTTATAACCTATGGTAATCAAGACAGTTTATATAAAGGCGCATCTCTTTATAAAAACGTAAAATCAAAGGCTGTAGGCTCATCAAAAGGTTCTTTAAAATGGAAACAAACACCGCAGGTATTCCTCAGATCTAATCGACCAGTCATGATCTACGCTTACTCACCTTATAAAGTACAAATACCGTTAGATCCCACTTCCATACCGATCAAAATATCCCCAATCGCGGCGGAAACCCCCTTTTATAAATATGGGAGGCTCTCGCAAGGTCAAAAAGAGGTTAACCGTAAATCTCCGCTCGCGAAACTCTCCATGAATTACGCGTTATCACTTCTCTCTTTCGAAATATATCAAGATTCGAACATTAACGGGCTATTCAAGCTAACCTCCATACAGATCGGTAACCGTGCGGGAGGTAATACCTTGCAGTATACCGGCACAATGGATATCGTAACCGGAAATATCAAAGGAACTCCCGGGGCACACAAGGCCACTTTACTTACAATAGATCCATCCGTAACTTTACGACACGCGAAAGCGGAGGAGCAAAATATCCGTATAGTCCCTACCTACTCTCCTATCCGGGAAAAAGAAGTTGAGGCGATCTTTACGATCAATGGGAAGACTTACAAATACATCATTCCGGAAGGCACCTGTTGGAATAAAGGATATAAATACTCATACAAATTCTACTTCGATGGTAAGGAGATTAAGTTTCACGACTTAGTTGCCTGCATTTGGATACCTAAGTTGAATAAAAAATAATTCTTTTTTTGCCTATTTTTGTAACAAACAAATCCCTTATCCCGTCTTCTTTGTGAAAGCCCCCACTCTAAGGCGCACGGACGAAGGGCGATCCAAAAACATAGTATTAACGAAAAAGTCAATTACAATGAAAAGATTACTAGTGTTACTGGCCATCCTCCTTATCAGCCAAGTAGGATACGGGCAGCAGAAGATGGATCAATTATTCAATGCTTTCCGGGGTGAAAGCGATGTTACTTCCGTAAATATCGGAAACATAACGATGAAGCTAGCCAGCCTGTTCACCGAGACAATGGGAGTAAACGGTATAGAGATCCTTGAATTTGATAATTGTGCCCAAGAGGTGAAAGACCGACTGTCTACCGCCATACGGAACCTGAGAGATCCTGATTATGAGACGATGGTTACGGCAAATGAAAGGGACAGTCGCACGAAAGTTCTTGTCAAAATAAAAGAGGATATGATCCGTGAACTGGTCATATTCACGACAGGAAGCGACAATGCGTTAATCCGTATCAAAGGAAAGATCAGCCCGTCCGATCTAGACCGGGTAATCAATGAGCACAAAACTGGAAATTATTAAGGGCGATACTGATGGACGTTGATGTTTTTAAACAACGGTTCCTACCCTTTCATCCTAAACTCTATCGGATCGCTTATGCCTTATTAGACAATAAAGCGGATGCGGAAGACATACTTCAAGATGCCTATTGCAAATTATGGAATAAAAGGGATGAGCTGGGAGATATCCAGAATCCGGAAGCATTTTCCATAACATTGGTCAAAAATCTTTGTCTGGATTTCCTGCGCTCGCCCAAAGCAAGCCGAAGAGACAACGAAGAGGCATTGGAGACCGTTCTATTAACGACCGACTCCTCGCCGGAAAAGGAATTGGAAGAAAAAGAGGATATCCGGCATATACAGGAACTGATCGAGCAGCTCCCCGAGAACCAGAGGCAGGTAATCCGCCTGCGTGGTATTGAGGATTGTTCCTATGAGGACATTGAACAGATTACAGGGCTTAGCTCCTCTAATATAAGAACATTACTTTCCCGGGCACGCAAATTGATCCGGGAGAAACTAGAAAAAGCAAGTTGTCATGGATGATAAAAAGATAGATGAACTAATAAACAAGGCACTCCAAGAGGATTTAGCCTTACCGGAGGGACTTTCCGAAAGGCTGGAACGACGAATCGACTTCCTAGCCCAAGAAGAGGTATCTCCCCGAGTCTCACGAAGACGTTCCTTCTATTGGATAAGCGGAATCGCCGCCGCTATTCTTGGCGCCCTATTCCTCATCTTCACGGAGACAAATCGTCCGGCTCCCACTATGGCCGATACCTTTACCGATCCTGAAGAGGCAGCTGTCGTAGCCCAAAATGCCTTGGCGTTCATGTCTAGGAATTTAAACAAAGGTCTCGGGCAGGTCAATGAAGCCGGTCAAGAGATCACAAAAATAAACAAGATCGTAAATAAACATTTAAATGATTAATACAATGAGACTCAAACAACTATATACAATACTGCTTCTCTGCTGCGTGAATATCTGTTTTGCCCAGAACAAGCTTTTCGACAAATATGCGGATATGGACGATGTTACTTCCGTATATATCTCCAAGAAGATGTTTCAGATGATGCCGGTCATGGAAACCGCCGGACTCAACCTTGCCAATCTGAAAGGGAAAATAGAATCCCTGCAAATACTCACCACCCAAAAAGCGGATTTGAGGGAACGAATGCGAGGGGAGCTCAAAGCCTTGATCGGAAAGGACCATGAGGAACTCATGCGAGTAAAAGACGGAAAGACCAAAGCCAATTTCTACGTCAAGCAACAAGGAGAACTGATACAGGAGTTGATCATGATAGCCGACATGGACGATGGGGGTTTCAGCGTCATGCAATTGTTAGGGCGTTTTACGCTCCAAGATGTGCAGGAAATTACCAGTGAGATCAACAAATAATTAGGATAATTTCGTGAAAACCATCGGCTTTTTATAGTATCTTCACCACCATAAGTTAAACAAAAATCATACGCGTATGAAAAGATTCATTTTTACAGGGATAATCATCCTGTTTGTTATGGCTGGATGTGGAGGCGACCATTCATCGACCGATGGTCTTATAACCGTGGATGTAAACGATAGTTATTCAACCAAAAAAGAGTTGGTCCTTCAAGACTTCATGGATGTGGAGTATATTCCGCTGGAAACAAACGATGAGTTTATCAATCGGGCATGCGTGCAGGCGGTTGGCGAGAAATACATAATCGTGACAAACTTTTACGATGATGGCAATATTTTCGTATATGGCCGGAACGGAAAAGCTATTCGCAAAATAAATCGCAAGGGACAAGGTGGAGAAGAATACGTGTCTATGAGATCGGTTTCGTTAGATGAAGAAAACGAAGAGATTTTCGTAAATGATTTTCATGCGAAAAAGATAAGGGTTTATGATTTGGAAGGAAATTTCAAACGAAGTCTGAATCAAAGAAGCGAGAAAAGTTCGTTTTACGTGGAAATGCTTGATTATGACAAGGACAACTTGATTTGCTATGATAAGTTTAATTTTGAGGTACCGTTCTTGCTTGTGTCGAAGCAAGATGGAAGTATAACGAAAGAAATCACGGTTCCATATAAAGAGAAGCAATTATTCCATATCGTTGAAAGACTTTATGATAAAGGAGAAACAAGAGCAGCTGGACCAGGTCCGTATAACAGTATAATTCCTTTTAAGGGTAATTGGATTCTATTTGAGGCCTCTGCAGATACGGTCTACACCTTAATGCCTGATTACAGTTTGCGCCCGCTTATCGCACGAACACCCCCTATCCACACCATGGATCCGGGCGTTTTCGTCGTCTTAAGATTGATTTCCGATCGTTATTATTTCATGGAAAGCGTAACGAATATATATGATTTTAACACAGGAGAAGGTTTCCCGAGAAAGTACTTCGCATACGATACGCAAGAAAAGAAATTTTTCAACTATATCACATACAACGATGATTATTCTTATAAGAAAGAAATCTATATGGTGACATTTCCTCCCATCAATTCAAAAGGCGAATTGTGTTCTACCATCAATGCTTCCGATCTTTGCCAGGACTATAAAAGGGGAAAGCTGAAAGGCAAACTAAAAGAGGTAGCCGCGACATTGGAAGAGGATGACAACCGGGTGGTAGTGTTGGTGAGACCTAAAAAGTAAACGATTACCAATCATCGGTAATACGATCAAGCGGATTATTTCCCCGTAATAATCCGCTTAATCTCACTCAGTTTGTTCAAGGCTTCCAAGGGGGTAAGATTATTCACGTCCAAGTTCTTGATCTCATCCCGTACTTGGCTCAACACCGGATCATCCAACTGGAAGAAACTCAGCTGATACCCCTCGGCGGCAGACGCGATCGCTTTTACAGGTTTACCCCCGATGCCTTCCTGACGATTCTCGGACTCCAACTGCTTCAAGATCTCATTCGAACGCTTCACGATGCTTTTAGGCATACCGGCCATTTTCGCCACGTGGATACCAAAGCTATGCTCGCTTCCTCCCGGTATCAACTTACGCAAGAATATCACCTTATTCCCTACTTCCTTGACCGATACGTTATAGTTCTTGATCCGCTTAAAGGCACGCTCCATCTCGTTCAGCTCGTGGTAATGGGTAGCGAACAGCGTCTTCGCCTTCGCATTCGGGTGCTCATGAATATATTCCACGATCGCCCAAGCGATCGATATGCCATCGTAGGTACTGGTACCCCGGCCTAACTCGTCGAACAGTACCAAGCTCCGGGAAGTCATATTATTCAATATATCGGAGGCCTCATTCATCTCTACCATAAAAGTAGACTCACCCACCGAGATATTATCCGAGGCACCTACACGGGTAAATATCTTATCCACGATACCTATATGGGCGCTCTCGGCCGGAACAAAGCAACCGATTTGCGCCATGAGCGTAATCAAGGCTGTCTGACGCAATAAGGCGGACTTACCGGCCATATTCGGACCCGTGATAATGATGATCTGTTGTTTCTCGTCATCCAGATAGACATCATTGGCGATATAAGGTTCTCCCAAGGGCAGTTGTTTCTCGATTACCGGGTGGCGACCTCCCTTTATGTCGATCTTGTCGGAATCACTCACGATCGGACGGATATACTTATTCGCCTCCGCGGCCTTGGCGAAAGATAAAAGGCAATCGATACGCCCGATCAAGTTCGCGTTCATCTGGATAGGCGGAATATACTCCGTCAAGGCCAATACCAGCTCATTGAAAAGGCGGGTCTCCAGAGCAAGGATCTTTTCTTCCGCCCCTAATATCTTCTCCTCGTATTCCTTCAACTCCTCGGTAATATAGCGCTCGGCGTTCACCAAGGTCTGTTTACGGATCCAATTCGCCGGGACTTTATCCTTATGGGTATTACGTACCTCTATATAATAGCCGAAGACGTTGTTGAAAGCGATCTTCAAGCTTGGGATACCCGTCAATTCGATCTCGCGCTGCTGTACCTTCAACAAATAATCCTTGCCGGAATAAGCGATGGCACGCAAGTCATCCAATTCCTCGTTGACCCCCTTCGCTATAATTCCTCCCTTATTGACCAACGAAGGGGGATCGTTATTAATCTCTTTCTCAATCCGGTCGCGGATCAAGGCGCAAGCGTTTAATTGCTCCCCGATCCGGCATAAGCTGGGTTCCTCACTCGCCATACATGCCTCCTTGATCGGCTCGATCGCACGAAGCGCGACCTTTAGCTGAACCACCTCACGAGGAGATACACGGCCGACAGCCACCTTGGAGATAATACGTTCCAAATCGCCGATCTGCTCCAACTGCGTATCCAGCAACTCCTTTGTCTCCGGTTCACGGAAGAAATAATCCACGACCTCTTGGCGTTCTTGGATCGGTTTTACATCCTTTAGCGGGAATAGTATCCACCGGCGAAGCATACGAGAACCCATCGGCGAGATCGTCTTATCGATCACGTCCAACAAGCTTGTTCCCTCATCGTTCATCGTACCCACCAGTTCCAAGCTGCGTACCGTAAACTTATCCAAGCGGACGTATCGATCCTCCTCGATACGGGATAAAGCGGTGATATGGGAAATATGCGTGTGCTGGGTCTGGTCCAGATAATACAGAATCGCCCCGGAAGCGATAATACCTAATTTCAGATGTTGTACGCCAAAACCCTTCAGGTTCTTCGTCTCGAAATGCTTCAACAGGCGATCCTCGGCAGCCGAGGTCGTAAAGATCCAGTCATCCAGCTCAAAGATAAAGAAACGAGGACCGAAAGCCTCCTCGAAACGTTTCTTGTTTCCTCGTTCGATCAAGACTTCCTTCGGGGAAAAGTTATTGAGTAATTTGTCGATATAGTCTATAGAACCCTCCGCCGTCATAAACTCGCCGGTAGAGATATCCAAGAAAGAGATACCACATACCTCCTTGGCGAAATGGATAGAGGCCAAGAAATTATTCTCTTTATGATTCAGTATATTATCATTGATGGAAACACCGGGAGTCACCAATTCCGTAATACCCCGCTTCACCAGTTTCTTCGTCAACTTAGGGTCTTCCAGCTGGTCGCAAATAGCCACACGCTTTCCGGCCCGCACCAACTTCGGCAGATAAGAATCCAAGGCATGATGTGGAAATCCCGCCATCTCGACATGCTGCGCCACGCCATTCGCACGTTTGGTCTGTACGATACCCAGTATTTCCGCGCCAATCACGGCGTCCTCGCCATACATCTCGTAAAAGTCTCCAACCCGGAATAAAAGGATAGCGTCCGGATGTTTCGCTTTTATATCGAAATACTGCTTCATCAAAGGGGTTTCCACAACTTTTGCCACGATAGTAATCTTTTAAATGCGTTTACAATTTATCCGCACAAAGGTACTATTTTTTTTCTATCCGTTTACTTTCTTATAATCCGCTAGAAAAGTAGCCAGCCCACTATCCGTTAACGGGTGTTTCAATAAGCCTTTAATGGCGGACAAAGGACAAGTAGCCACATCCGCCCCGGCCTCCACGCATTGGATGATATGCTGGGTGCTACGGATAGAAGCCGCCAATACTTGGGTATCATAATCGTAATAATCATACATTTCCACGATCTTACGTACCAGCTCTATCCCGTCGCTGGCGATATCATCCAAACGCCCGACGAACGGCGATACATACGTAGCCCCGGCCTTAGCCGCCAATAACGCCTGACCGACAGAGAAAACCAGCGTACAATTCGTACGGATGCCTTTTCTGGTGAAATATTTTATCGCTTTAATCCCCGCTTCGATACAAGGTACTTTAACGACTATATTAGGATGTAAAGCTGCCAACTCCTCCCCTTCTTTTATCATGCCCTCTAAGTCGGTAGCGATTACCTCGGCGCTTACATCCCCGCCCACGATCTCGCAAATTTCCAAATAGTGTTTCCGTTGATTTTCCACCCCCCGGATTCCCTCTTTCGCCATTAAGGACGGATTAGTCGTCACGCCATCCAATACTCCCAATTCATTCGCTTCCCGGATTTGATCCAGATTCGCCGTGTCAATAAAAAACTTCATAGCTTTACACTTTAATGTTACGTATTTATATAACCCTTCTGATTCGCTATTAGTTCTAAATCAACCGCCTCAATCGCCTACTAATTCGATATACAAGTCGTTAAGCCATTTGCGGAGATGTAAGACGGCGTATCTTTTCCGGGACAGAAGCGTATTCACCGGAACATCCGTCGCCTCGGAGATCTCCTTAAAAGAAAAGCCTTCCAGCTCGGTCAACTCAAAAACCGTACGCTGCTCATCCGGCAACTCCGCTAAAGCGTTCTCTAACTCCTCCCATACCAAGGAACGGATAAAATCCATCTCAGGGGACTGATCCTCATCCATCAGCCACTCAGAAATCTCATTCATAAACCTTCCTTCCGAATCTTCCCCTTGCTTATAGGGCATTGGCTCCTCCGTATGCTTCCTGCTACGATCTATGATCTGGTTCCTCGCCACGGAATAAAGCCAAGCAGATACTTGCCCTATCACGGTACCCTCCGAGTCTGTTTTCAACAGTTGGTAAAAAACATTTTGTAAGATATCCTCGCAATCCTCTTTGGAGGGGACTCGTTTAGAGATAAAACTCTTTAGCTGAGATTGGTATTTCCTGAATATATCCGATATAGGTATATTTTCAGTCTGCCGTGTCATTCTTTCTCCTCATTAAAGCCATTCATCCATCTACGAATAAAGGCTTTTTTCTCCTCCAGAGATACATGTCCCATCCGCTCATGAAAACGCCTATGCTCTTTCCACCAATTCACATTCCGGTTACCCATGAAACCGAAGTGATGCCAAGGTCCCCCAAACAATAGGCGTGTCAATACCATCAAGCCTGCCGCCTGCCAGTAATTGATAGTCGTCCAGCCCGTGATAGACGGGATCAAGGCATTCCACAACAACATAACCACTGCTACGATCGCCGCGAAGACAGCGATAAATATAACGACGTGCGTTATTTTTCTCCATGCGTTCATATTACTTATCTGATTTTTTATTCGTTTTTACTTTGTGGTCACTAACTCAATCGCCTTAGCAGGACATATATGGACACATTTCCCGCATCCTACGCAGTTTTCCAGATATTCCACGGAAGCCAGCAGGCAGTGTCCGTTATCGATCATCTTCAACACATCGCGCCTACATCTATCAACGCAACTTCCACATCCTGTACAATCATATGAGGCTATCTCCAAAGAGAGTACCTCCTTCTTTTTATGCCAAAACATCTTTTCTTCTCTTTTAATTATTAAACTTCATTCTCGAGTCAGACATGTCCTTCTATTTAGGGAGACGATCGAGAAGAAAAGATATTTTATGAGAATACTTATTTTACAGACAAAGTATATTTCCTATCGATCCATTCGGCCAATGAAATACCGCCCAATTCTTCGATAGTCTCTTTCCTTTTATAAGGTTTTAGTTGATGAATACGTTTCCAAATATCATTAAGCCAGACCTCATATCGGTTAGGCAACATAAGTTCTGGACGGAATTCCGATATATCTAAGTCTAAATCATCACTATAAAGAAGATAGTTCTTTATTAAAGTCGCAGATTCTAACAACTCACCAACCACATGCGGTAAAGGAAAAGGCAGAAGTTCATCATTCAGTTTCAATTGTTGGCCCCCTGCGGAAAAAGTGTCCCGCATATGAAAATTAACAACAGACCGGCGCGTACATAACCATAAGGCAGCATTCTCATAATTCCCACTCACTACTTCCGGGAATAAAATAAATATCTCCGCTTTTAGTCTCTTATTCCTTTCCGGATCCGCATATTCTCCATTATCCACCCACAGGCTTATATTCATATCCGTATGCTCCTCCAAACTTTCCTCAGCGGAAGTGCCCAACCACCAAGGCATAGCTTTCTTTTTGGCTTTAATGGCTTTTTCCCTATAATATTTTCGAACGATCTCTATAGAATCCGGAGCATTCCTTAATTGATCATAAGCAACTCCCATCTTACTAAAAATAGTCTGCTCTTTCGTTAATTCCATATTAATCAAATAACGGGGAGAATGGGTAACAGCTATATCGGAGAGACAATCCTCATAAGGACGGCACTTAAACTCCGCCGTCTTACCTCCCAGTTTGCCGAAGAGCATATAGATATTTTCTACATTCTTATCACGTGTAGACTCCACGATGCTACTTCCCGTAGATGTCCAATGGTTCTCTTTTGTAGATTTTACCTCAACCCCATAATATTTCTCCGCGATAATATCTGGAAAATATTGGGCGGAAACCAAGCGTATCTCCTCCACACGGAAAGGAGTTCTACCGCAAAGTTCTTTCATCACGTTCACTACTACATTTTCCAGTTCCTTACTCTTACAATCGCAATACGTACCCGGAATAGCAGCTGCTTTTTCATTCAAGTATGATTCCAGCATAAACATAAAATCCGCAAAAGCCTCATCCGCTTTTTGAAGATTTCTATTACGCACAGTAATAATATTCTCCTCTTCCATATTATCTCTTTTTAAAATACAACGGCCATAAAGTCTGTATGCGATTCGCTATATGATACGCTAATACTGGAGGAACCGCGTTACCGATCACCTTATAAGCGCCTGAGGCACTTAACTCAAAACGTGTACTGTTCTTTTTATGGGAGACAAACGTATAATCCGGCGGAAACGTCTGTATCAAAGCACATTCTCGAGGAGTTAAGCGACGTTCTTGTAAACCGGCGTCTAATTCTTCCGTAATAACGCCCCCATGCTCCCGGGATAAACGACGGTATTCTATATTTCCATGATGCTCGGAACGAATCGTCGGGCCAATATTATCCAGCGCGATCTCCTTTTGACCTTGACAATGAGCTCCCATATATTTCGCCTGTGAATAATACCGCTGGGATGGATCTTCTGTCCTATCCGGTTCCTCCAATCCTACAAATACATCCCGACAAACCACCGGTGGCAATAGTTTCTTATCTTCCACGGTGCAAGCATGTGTCGGACTCGGATAAGGATCGTAAGCTTTGGGTATCTTCTCCTCTTGAAGCGCTCTTAAAGCCTTAACCTTTAACGCGGACTTACGTATCCCGATAAAAATCACACGCTCTCTAGACTCCGGAACCCCATAATTGCCCGCATGTAAAACTTGAGGATCTAAAACAATATATCCATCCCCAGCCGCATGGGCGAAGTCTCTCTGAATAATACTTTTCACGTCTCCCAGATTCACCAGTCCCTTCACGTTCTCCGCGATAAATATCTTGGGTCTCGTAATATCGATCACCTGCTTCATCCAATAGTAAAGTTTACCCCTCGTCTCTTCCGAGGCCTCATCGTCCTCACGCAATTTCCCGGTATGATCCTTATTCGACTCAAATCCCAGACGTTTACCAGAGACACTGAAATCCTGGCAAGGAAAACCTCCCGTGACGACATCTATATTTTTAGGGAAAACTTTTTTCCCCGCTCGATGCTCTTTCACCAAGTCTACGATACTCTTTGTATTATAAACGTTTTTATCATATCCGAATCGATCCATATATTGAAGCCAAGCGGTTTGTGCCTCTTTCAATATATCATTCGCAAAGACCGTTCGAAAACGATTCTTCTGTAAACGAACCCAGTGTTCATCGATAACCTCTTGAACCCAGGTACTTTGAGGAGATATAGACTTACGATGACATATAAAATCCCCCTCGAATCCTAAATCCATGCCCCCACATCCAGAGAACAGGGACAAGACCCGTAGTTCATTTGATGTATCAACCTCCTTTTCACTCATTTTCATATTCGATCCTTACTATAAGATATGCTTAAAGAACCACAAATTTACGAAGAATTTCAATTTTTTTGTTTTCATAGTCAATTGATTTTGATTCGGCATCCACTATTGGATAGTTTGTCAAAGATAGTTCTTAATCACGAGAGAGACAATATCGCAAACAAAAAATGCCTCAATAATTCTTGAGAATCTATATACATTATACAAGCAAAAGCCATGCATAGAATTATCTCTCTACACATGGCTCTTTTCACGTACTCTTTTCTTATAGGCAGTTATTCATCTTTGTTTTGGTTCCAAATAAAACATTATGTGTTTCTATACTTTATTATTCTATCATTTCAAAACAAAAGGAACATATACAGAGAGCATCAAATCCGAAAGATGTCCACGACGGCCATTAGCCGGTCCGTTATTGAAATGCTTCAAGGTATTGAAACAGCCATACTGATAAGAAAGGCCGAACTCACAATGCTTGCTTAAACGATATCCCACCTTCGCCATCACGGACAGGTCAAACACGGCTTGTGGCTGTACATAAAGCGTAGGAGCGATACCGACACCTAAATGGAATTTCTTGGTAAAACGCCAATTCCAACTAGCGGCTACGGAGATAGGCATCACAAACTCATCGAAAACATCAGCTTTCTTAGAAACATATATACCATCCTCTATACTTTCATAATAAGGAAAATACTTCGTCGTTTCCATCTTCTGAAATCCCATCGTAATATCCAAATCATAAAAGAATTTCTGTTCCGGAAGGAATCGAAAGCGATAACCGATCATACTATTTAACTTATAATCGTGCCGATAAGACCAATTTGATTCATCACCCCAAGTAGTTCGTTTCCAACTATCTTGTAAAGGAAATCCAACACCGGCACCTACTAATAAGCCATGCTCAATTTGGGCGAAAGTAGAAGTAGAAACCAATAACAGTAAAAATAAAATTTTTTTCATAAATTATCACCAGTCTTCTTTTAAACTTATTTTTGCAGTCCCTTTATTACTTTCAGGCATTTCATCTGACCAAATTTCCATTCGTCCAGAAAACTCAAATCGAGGAGGAGTTACGATTGTAACTGAGTTTCTTGGATTTTCACCAACATGCCCTAACATACCTCCTTGATCCTTAGCTAAAAGTTTATTATATACATCTGTATGTAAAAGAATTGTTACCCCATTTTTATTCTGATAATTTTTAATTGAAACATTATATACTTCAAAACCACTTCCTGACCCTGAAGCTGTAAGACGTAGTATAATCATTGTACGGTGTTTTTTCCATAAAACTTTCTTTTTTTGACTAAGATAATCAAAGCCCAATGACAAATAATTTTTATTTTCAATAGTTTGTAACTCTATAAATCTTGGAATAGCTCGAACCTTTACATAATCACCACCTGGTATTTGATATTTACTTTCAGCTAGGTTTATATCATTCTTTTCATTTGTAGCTTCATTATTACCATACAATGATATCCCTGATCCGAAATATTCCTCTAAAGCCTTATATACAGGAGCATGTGCTACACTATCTCCTATCAAAAACACCCCTCTTCTATTCACAAAAGAACTATATGTAGAACCTTTTAATTTATAATGCGCAATAAAATCTGTAGAATCATAAGGTTCAAACATGAAAACATCATCATATTTTTGTTTGAATTCTTTGATTTGATGAGCAGGCCAAGGTTGGCTAAGATCTTTCTCATAATTGTCTACAATAAGCTCCTGTTCTTGATCTGCTTCTTGCATAAGTTGCCATTGACTTACGAAACCTGCCCCCGAGAAAATATTATTTCTCTCTTCTTCTGACATATCATTCATCTCCCAAAGCATCGCATTAAAGACGGAATCATTCTTGAACTGAATACATTTATCTCCCGCATAATCTACAATTTGGAAATCTGCTTCACCAACAAAAGCCTTTGTTTGTAATCCTGTCGTTTCAGCAACATTAATCAATTCCGCATCATTACTACATGATATCATCAATAAAGTACATGCAGATGCTAAAAGCACTGTCTTTTTGTCCATACTTCTAAAATTTGAATTATTTATAAATTAAAAAAACCTTCTGCGTAGTTTTCTGAATCTGATATATAAAGTCCATAAGATCCAGAAGTACATTCATCTAATGAGATAATACTAGAAGAAACATCTTGTGTATCCACTATCTCCTCATAAACGATATTTCCATTCGCATCCACAACAGATACTCGTACCTCTCCTATATATTCTAAAAACTCCAAAGACAAAACTTTTGAAGTTTCATCTATGTCTGCTTTTATAGGTACATCCAAATTTACAGATCGCTGTTTTTTCTTAAGATGACCATGTAAAGGCACATGACCTGCAAAAGATGGAATACAAATTGAAAAAATAAACAACACTGTTAGTAGCCATTTTACATTTTTCATAATCTCTCTTTTTTTGTTATGTTTCGGTTGCAAATCTAGAGATTATATATGATCTAAAGGGGTTAAATTATGTAATCCACATAGACAAAGAAAAAAACGTAAACACTTGACAATCAAATACTATAAAAACAAATACATAGACAAACAATCGTAGAGCCCCTTAAATGAAGGTTTATTACATACTAAATATTAACAAGAGATTCATACAATCCTTGTTTACCTTCCCAATTTAATTTCTTTCGTACTCGCAAACGTGTACGATCGACGGAAGTAGGAATAATATTTAAAAGGATAGATATAGCTGTTGAATCAAGTTTAAATAATGTAAGGAAACAAAGATGCATCTCCGATGGTGACAAGCCTGCATCCTTCAGTACCTTTATAACACTAGGGTAAACTTCCATCATCAAAACTTCAATATCAATCCACATTTTTTCGGAAACGGGTGCTTCAGAATGATTAGGCTGCACAGTTTGAGATATTTTCTTTATTTTTTTAGCTAAATTACTATTGAGAATTTTAGATTCTCTTAATTCGAATAATCGAGATCTCAAGCTATCTACCTCTTTCTGTACATTTTCATATTCCACTTGCATTTTCACCGAAGAATACTGAGTATTTTGCAATTGGATTAGTTCATCACTCTTTCTCCGAAGTTCTGCATATAATTGATATATGCTTTGATTCAAAGTATTAATTTTTTCTTGTTGTTTTAAAAGTGAACGATTCTTTCTTCTTATCGTAGCTAAATAGACAATAATGAGTAAAGCACATAAAAATAACAATATCAATATAAAAGTATAATTCCTTTGCCCCTTTAATAGTAATCTTATATTTTCATTATGCAATTTCAAATGTTCATATTTTTGTTCTGTATCATATATATCGACAGATTTACTTATATTCATAAGGGAATCCTCTGCTGCTACATATTCTTCATAAAAAGACAAAGCTCTTTTATAATCATCTCTTTCTTTATTTATTTTATAATAATGATAAGCAATAGTAGCCGGTACAAAATCATTATCTATGGATACACTATTAGCCTTTTGAAGATAATTTTCCGCTTGTTCTAAATTTCCACGCTTTTGCTCAAGATCTGATAAGGTCAAATAATCCGAAGCAGTATCACTCGAATCCTCTTTTATGCTCTTCAATAAATATTTTTCAGCTAAATCATATTTTTCCAAAACATTAAATATATTACCTAGACCATTGTATACATAATTTCTAACCTCATCTACTCTCAAGGAATCTATTATCACTTCTGCTCGCTTCAATATAGTTAAAGCTAAATAATTAGAATCAACATCCATATAACTCCTTCCCTCATTCACAAACGAACGCACATAGCTTTTCATATTACCGGCCAATCGAAAATACCGTCCGCTCTCCTTATATTTTTTTGCAGCTAACACATAACGATCATCCAGTTCATACAAATCCCCCATATAACTACAAATATACCCGGCACGATTATAATCCTTAATCGCCAACGCTACTTTCAGCGCATCGGAGTAAGTCCTCATTGCCTTCTCGTACTCCTTATCCTCCACGTACGAACGCCCCAGATAAAGACCGATCTCAGCCTCCTCTTCCCGCATCTTTTTCTTTTGATAGTATTTCAAGGCGATCTCAAGCTGGTTCGTATAAGGCATCTCGTCCTCTATTTTATCGGCGGCACGTGCGTATAACATACACCAACGGGCTATCAGACGGGGACTCATCTCTTCTGGGAGCGGAATGGAATCCAATGTAGTGATTACACTATCCGGATAAGCATCAAACAGGCGTTCCGCCTGATTGATCAAACGGATTTCCTCAGATTCATTTTGGCATCCTACCACAAGGAAAGTCAAGGAAGTTAATAGTATATATATAAATGACTTCATCCTTTATTATAGATAAGCAAAATTAAATATTTTTAATTCATAAACAAACGATAGAACAACAAAATAACAAATACAAGAAGAAAAAAAACACAATAAGTCCATGCAAAGGTATCAAGTTATATATACATGAATATCAGTGATATAAAAACATCATCATGTTTTCCGGAAAACACGTACATGTTTTTCCGAAAAGTCGTACGTGTTTTTCATAAATCACGTACGTGTTTTTCCCGGAAATCTTATAAGGAAAATAAAAACACATAAAAAATAGACAATAAGCCGGATCAGCAATAATTCATTGTACAACTTACAAATACAACCAATCATAAATATCCAACTAGCTTATTGCTTATCTCAATTATTTTACAAACCTTTGCGACCATTACTACAATATTAAACTAAAATCTTTACTATGGAATTACAAACGATACAAAACAAGATTCACGAGATCAGAGGTATGAAAGTCATGCTGGATTTTGATCTGGCGGAAATGTATGGAACGGAAACTGCCCAATTGAAACGTGCGGTCAGACGTAATATAGAACGCTTTGAAGGAGATGATTTCATGTTTGAGTTAACCAAGGAGGAACTTTCAAGATGCCAATTTGGTATCTTGAATAAAGGAAGAGGTAGTAATTTCAAATATAAGCCTTTTGCTTTCACGGAATTAGGGGTGGCTATGCTTAGTAGTGTGCTAAATTCTAAAACTGCCATAGAAATCAACAGAAACATTATGAGAGCCTTTGTCGCTATCCGGAATTATACCTTACAAACTATCACTAGTTCCATCGAAATTAAAGAACTACAAGAACGTATCAAATCTCTTGAAATGGCTAATGAGGAAACCCTTTGCGCTATCAATGATCTCAGTGAAGACACCCAAAAGTCTTTGGATGATATTTACATAGCTCTTTCCGAACTGGCTACAAAGAAAAAGAACAATGCTAAAAAGCCTAAAATTGGTTATATCAAATAAAGTAAACTAATAAGTTCTTATACTATGGAATTACAAGCGATACAAAACAAGATTTATGAGATCAGAGGGCAAAAAGTCATGCTGGATTTTGATCTGGCGGAAATGTATGGAACGGAAACCGCCCAATTGAAACGTGCGGTCAGACGAAACATAGAACGCTTTCCTGATGATTTTATGTTCACATTAACAATTCAAGAATTTAACAACTTGAAAAACAATATGGTATGCCAAATTGGCATCTCAAAGAAAGGAGGTAACCAATATGCTCCATTCGCTTTCACGGAGCAAGGTATAGCAATGCTTTCTTCTGTACTCAGATCCGATACAGCCATTAAAGTCAATATCTCTATCATGCGTGCTTTCGTCGGTATACGACAAATAATAAGTTCTTCCTCCCCTTTGCTTGAACTCCAACAAGAAGTAAAGGAACTCAAAGCGTATATCGAAGAAGCATTTGCCGATTACAACGACATCAACGAAGATACCCGTACGCAACTTGAGCTAATCAATCTGTCACTCGCTGAGTTACAAGCGAAAAGAACCGAGAATCAATCTCGCCCCCGGATTGGTTACGTGAAATAAACAGTTCATGTAAATAACTCATATAAAATAAATAAATTCACTAACTTTGTGGCCTTAAATAGAAAACGATACAAAAACGATAAACGATCATGGAGTACAATTTCAGAGAGATTGAGAAGAAGTGGCACGACTACTGGATTGCCGAAAAGGTTTATAAAGTCGAAAAGGACACGAATAAGCCTAAATACTATGTATTGGACATGTTCCCCTATCCTTCCGGTGCGGGATTGCACGTTGGCCACCCGCTCGGTTATATAGCTTCTGATATTTATTCGCGTTTCAAACGTTTGCAAGGTTTTAACGTATTGCACCCGATGGGTTACGACGCTTACGGATTGCCCGCGGAGCAATACGCCATCCAGACCGGCCAACATCCGGAGATCACGACAAAGAATAATATAGCCCGTTATCGGGAGCAATTGGAAAAGATCGGTTTCTGCTACGATTGGAGCCGTGAGATCCGTACCTGTGATCCCGAATATTACAAATGGACGCAATGGGCCTTCATCCGGATGTTCAACAGCTACTACTGCAACGACGAGAAGCAAGCCCGCCCGATCAGCGAGTTGATACAGGCTTTCGAGACCAGTGGTACGGAAGGTCTGAACGTAGCTTGCGGAGAGGAACTTAGTTTCACCGCCGAGGAATGGAAAGCCAAGAGCGATAAAGAAAAACAAGAGATATTACTCAACTACCGGATCGCTTATCGTGGAGAGACCATGGTAAACTGGTGTGCCGCCTTGGGTACCGTATTAGCGAACGATGAGGTCGTGAACGGTGTTTCCGAGCGTGGAGGCTATCCGGTGGAACAAAAGATCATGCGCCAATGGTGCTTACGTGTATCCGCTTACGCACAACGCCTGTTGGACGGATTGGATACGATCGACTGGACGGATTCCTTGAAAGAGACCCAAAAGAACTGGATCGGACGCAGCGAAGGTGCCGAGGTTCGCTTCAAGGTAAAAGACAGCGACAGGGAATTCACGATCTTTACGACCCGTGCCGATACGATGTTTGGTGTTACCTTCATGGTATTAGCTCCGGAAAGCGAATTGGTTCAACAATTAACTACGGCAGACCAAAAAGCGGAAGTAGACGCTTACCTAGATCGCACCAAGAAACGTACCGAGCGCGAGCGCATCGCCGACCGTCAGGTAACCGGTGTATTCAGTGGTTCCTACGCTATTAACCCGTTTACGGGCGAGGCGGTTCCCATCTGGATCAGCGACTATGTATTGGCCGGCTACGGTACGGGAGCGATCATGGCGGTTCCGGCGCACGATAGCCGCGACTACGCTTTCGCGAAGCATTTCGGACTGGAAATCCGCCCCTTGGTGGAAGGTTGCGACGTAAGCGAGGAAAGTTTCGATGCCAAGGAAGGTATCGTATGCAATTCTCCGAGAGCCGGCGTTACTCCTTATTGCGATCTTTCCTTGAACGGACTGACGATCAAGGAAGCGATAGCCGCTACCAAGAAATACGTAAAAGATCACGATCTGGGACGTGTGAAGATAAACTACCGCTTGCGCGACGCTATTTTCAGCCGCCAGCGTTATTGGGGCGAACCGTTCCCGGTATATTACGACGCCGATGGCATGCCTCAGATGTTGCCGGAAGAATGTCTGCCCCTGTTGCTGCCGGAAGTAGATAAATTCTTGCCTACCGAGACGGGCGAGCCTCCATTAGGACACGCCGTTAAATGGGCTTGGGACACGGTAAACCAAAAAGTCACCGAGGTATCGAAGATCGATAACCAGACGATCTTCCCGCTAGAGCTTTGTACGATGCCGGGCTTCGCCGGTTCTTCCGCTTATTATTTGCGCTATATGGACCCGCATAATGATAAAGCCTTGGTAGCTAAAGACGTGGATGAATATTGGAGAAACGTGGATTTATATATCGGTGGTACGGAACACGCTACCGGCCACTTGATTTACAGCCGTTTCTGGAATAAGTTCTTGTTCGACTTGGGTATCGTTTGCGAGGAAGAGCCGTTCAAGAAATTGATCAACCAAGGTATGATCCAAGGACGCTCGAACTTCGTGTACCGCATCAACGGAACCAATAAATTCGTTTCCTTGAACTTGAAAGACCAATACGAGGTCACCCCTATCCATGTAGACGTAAATATCGTATCTAACGATCTGTTGGATATAGAGGCTTTCAAGAACTGGCGTCCGGAATACAACGACGCGGAGTTCGTATTGGAAGATGGTAAATATATCTGCGGATGGGCGGTCGAGAAGATGTCCAAATCCATGTTCAACGTAGTGAACCCGGATATGATCGTTGAGAAATATGGTGCCGATACCCTACGTTTGTACGAGATGTTTCTAGGCCCGTTGGAGCAATCCAAGCCTTGGGATACGAACGGTATCGATGGCGTACACCGTTTCTTAAAGAAGCTTTGGGGCTTGTTCTTCGGCAATACGGATACCCTGCAAGTTACCGATGCCGAGCCTACGGCCGACGAATTGAAATCCTTGCATAAGCTGATCAAGAAAGTAACGTTCGACATCGAGCATTTCTCATACAACACGTCCATTAGCGCCTTCATGATTTGCGTGAACGAGTTAACGAGCTTAAAATGCAGCAAGCGCGCCATCTTGGAGCCGCTGATCACTTTATTGGCTCCGTTCGCTCCTCATATAGCGGAAGAGCTATGGCATCAATTAGGACATGATACGACCATCTGCGATGCCCGGTGGCCGAAACACAACGAAGAATATCTCAAGGAGAAATCCGTTGTTTACGCGATCTCATTCAATGGTAAAGCTCGCTACAACCTAGAGCTACCGGCGGATATTTCTAAGGAGGACGCCGAGAAAGCGGCTTTGAATCATGAGAACTCAGCGAAGTGGATGGAAGGCAAGGCCGTTAAGAAAGTTATTGTCGTTCCCGGCAAAATCGTTAATATCGTAGTGGGATGAACTTAAAACTCACAAAAATCTATTTTTCCGTACAGGATTATCTAATGATCCTGTTCGGAACTTTATTATACGGATTCGGATTCAACGCCTTTATCCTTTCCAACGAGATCGTGACAGGTGGGGTAAGTGGTATCTGTGCGTTGATCTTCTTTGCCTCCAATGGATTGATCCCGGTATCCGTATCTTATTTTGTCATCAACGTAGCCTTGTTGGTGGTAGCCTTAAAGATCCTTGGTCTAAAATTCTTGATAAAAACTATTTTCGGAGTTTTCTCACTCTCGGCTTCTCTCTCTCTCTTCGAGTGGCTGCTGAAAGGACAACCTATACTGCACGACCAGCCGTTTATGGCTATCATAATCGGAGCGTTTATGTGTGGTGCCGGACTAGGATTGGTATTCTCGGCGAACGGTAGTACCGGAGGTACGGATATTATCGGTGCGGTAATCAATAAATATAAGAATATATCGATCGGACGTATCCTTCTGTTTTGCGATTTCTTCATCATCAGTTCCTCTTTCTTCCTGTTCCATAACGTGGACAAGATCGTTTTCGGTTTCGTGGAGATGGTCATAAGCAATTACGTTCTCGACATGGTATTGAACGGTAACCGCCAATCCGTACAATTCCTCATCTTCTCCCAGAAGTACGACGAGATAGCGGATCGCATCATCCATGACTTAGGCCGTGGCTGTACGATACTGGACGGCGAGGGCGGTTATTCCCGCAAACCCGTCAAGGTAGTCGTACTACTCGCCAAGAAATCCGAATCCGTCTCCATCTTCCGGATCGTGAAACGGATAGACCACCAAGCGTTCATCTCCCAAAGCATTGTCCGAGGGGTATATGGTGAGGGGTTCGATCAGATAAAGACTTAAAAAAGAATATACAAACAATTTAAAGCATTTCCATACGTTATATATCTACCGTATAGAAATGCTTTCTTATTTAATAGATTACGAAATATGAAACTTGTATTCGCGACAAATAATCAACACAAACTGGACGAGGTCCGCAAGATAACCGCCGGATACGCGGAAATCATAAGTTTATCCGATATAGATTGCCATGACGATATCCCCGAGACGGCAGATACCTTAGAGGGAAATGCTTTGCTAAAAGCCCGCTATATCAAGGAGAAATTCGGATATGATTGTTTCGCTGACGACACGGGATTAGAAGTCGAGGTATTGAATAATGCTCCGGGAGTCTATTCGGCTCGTTACGCAGGAACAGGGCACGACTCGGAAGCTAATATGAACAAGCTGTTGTCCGAAATGAATCATAAAGAAAACAGAAAAGCACGTTTCCGCACGGTCATAGCTCTAGTCCTTGACGGAAAAGAATATACCTTCGACGGTATCGTGAATGGCTCTATCACTACCGAAAAACGCGGAGATAGCGGATTTGGATACGATCCTATATTCATGCCTGATACCTATACACAAACTTTCGCCGAGATGGGTAACGATACAAAAAACCAGATCAGCCATCGTGCGAAAGCCGTCATGAAGTTAACATCATTTTTATCTGATTACAATTGTTAATATGAGACATATACTTACTATCATTCTATTTTCATTTTTTTCATTCACTGTATTAGCCGCTAATTTTAATACAACCGGATGGAAAACGTATCTTTCTTACAATAACACAAACAGCGTAGAGGAATCGAACGACCAAGTATTTGTGGTAGCGGAAGGATCTCTTTATACGTATGGAAAAGATGATAATAGTATTAAGCAATATTATAAAGGAAACGGATTAAATGATAATACGATTTCTTTGATCCGCTATAATAAACAAACAAAATCACTCCTTATTATCTATGATAATTCAAATATAGATATACTTGAGGGAGGAGTGGCGACAAATCTACCTTATCTGTCAACCAGTACGTCCATAAGAGACAAACAAATCAATTCAGTATTGGTACATGATGAATATGCCTATTTATCGACAGCATTTGGTATCGTCGTGGTCAATATGGCCAAAAAGGAAATAAAGGATACCTACAAGCTTTCCTTAAATATAACATCGTGTGCCATACAGAATGGCAATATATATGCCTCTACAACCAATAAAGCAGAAGTATCTTCGGGGATTATATACGCCTCATTAAAAGAGAACCTACTGGATAAGGCAAACTGGAAGCCCTATGGATTATCAAACCTTTCCGATAGTCATACGATCTCAGCTATCGCTTCATTCAAGAATACCTTGTTCTACTTGGTCAGTCAGCAAGGTATCTTCTATGAAAACAATGGAGAGCTTTCCCGAATAATAAATAGCTCAACCCTAAAATACATGAAAGTAATAGGCGAAAAATTAGCATGTATAGATAACTCAAGGGTTTTCATCGTATCCGATACACAAAAGTTTGACCAAATAAACTTAAGTATCAATGACATCAGTACCTATCAAACAGACAAATATTGGATAGCGGAAGGAAGCAAAGGGCTACGTTCCATCCAACGGAAAGGCTCAAATAGTTTTGAGGCTCTTAATGAACCTATCATTTTAGACGGACCTTACAGCAATAGCGCATTCGATATTGTTTGTAAAAATGATAAAGTATATATGATCATAGGAGGTAAAGACCTCCTAAATGGTAAGCGCTTCGACAAAGGAGGTTATATTCTTACATACGATTATGATAAATGGTCTTTTATCGATCCTAAAGAAGCCCAAAAGAAACTCAATTTACCAAGAAATCCACGAGACTATACAAGTATAGCCGTAACGACCGACGATTCTAATGATGAGATCGTATACGCCTCTTCTATGGGTGATGGCGTTATCCAATATAAGAATGGAACTCCCGTCCAGTCATACAATGAAAAGAATGCCTTTAAAGAAACCGCAGGAGGCTATGGGTCCGGTTATTGTTATATAGATGGACTGGCCTTTGATAAAAATGGAAATTTGTGGATGACAAGCTCAGAGGTTAACCATGCGGTACTTGTTCTTGACAAAGCAGGAGCATGGCATCGTTTGGATATCGAGCAACTTAGAGGAGTTTATACAATAAACGATATACTTATAACCTCCACTAACGACAAATGGATTTATGTGCCTCGTAACACCCCTAAACTTGTAATGATACCGAATAGCGAGTCTTTAGATGAAGTTTCCTCGTATGAGTTTACTACACTTATTGATACCGACGGAAAAGAATTGACTCCTAGTAATTATGCATGCGTAGCCGAGGATAAGGATGGATATATCTGGGTTGGTACGAATCGGGGAGCCGTATACTTCACTAAACCTAGGATCTCTTCCGCTGAGGATAAAGCCGCTACACGTTGTACAAGGGTAAAATATACCAATGAGGAAACTGGTAATCTCGCTTATTTCTTAGATAACGTTGTTGTCACGACCCTAAAAGTAGACGCAGGTAATCGAAAATGGATTGGAACCAAAGGAAATGGCGTCTATGTTCTAGATAATGATAATGAGACAATCGTTTATCAATTTAATACGACCAATAGCCCGCTCCTTTCCGATAACATATACGATATAGAGATAAACGATAAGACCGGTGAGGTTTTTATCGGTACCGATAAAGGACTAAATTCCTATCAAGGAGAAGCTTCGGAAGGTAAATCTGATTACTCGGAGATCTATGCATATCCTAATCCGGTACGTCCCGAACATATGGATAAAGTAACGATTGTAGGATTAATGGATAATTCGAATGTAAAAATCACGGATTTAAACGGAAATATTATTTATCAAACTAAATCCTTGGGGGGGCAAGCTATCTGGAATTGCCGGAACGCAAGCGGATCACGTGTAGCGACAGGCGTATATCTTGTACTAGCTTCCACAGAGGAAGCCTCAGAGAGCGTTGTAACAAAAATCATTGTAGTCAAATAGAACAATGAATCAATCAGAGAAAGTTTTACTCAACTCCAGATTAATAAATCAAGTAAAAGAAGCGAATAATTTTGATTTTATTCGCTTCTTTCTTGCGTATTCTGTCATGTTCAACCATTTCAGCACACTGACAGATACTGATCCTTTTTGGTTTGTTAGCGGAGGATTTCGAGTGAAAGGTTTCTTTATTATTAGTGGATTTCTTGTTATGTTTAGCTTCTTACGTACGCCTAATACCCGGATTTTTTTCCGTAAACGTATTCAACGTATTATGCCCGCCTACAGCTTGACTATTTTATTATGTGCCTTAATCGGATTATTCCTTACTTCCTTATCCTGCAGGGAATACCTCACCTCTTCTAGCTTATACACCTATCTTATCTGTAATTTACTTACATTTAACTTTTTATCGCCGGATTTACCCGGCGTATTCGATACCAATCCTTTACAAGCGATGAATGGGTCTTTATGGACTATCAAGGTTGAATTCATGCTATATATCACCATACCCATTATCTATTGGTTACTGAAAAGATATAACAAATTAATATGCCTACTTCTTATTTATATCTTATCTTTCATCTACTCGACAACGTGTAATTATTTAGATGATATGACACACAACCCTATTTATGAATTCATGAAAAGACAATTCCCCGGACAAATGATGTACTTTTGTTCTGGTATTATCATACTTGCCTATTTCCCTATTTTTCGAAAATATATGAGATATTTGTTCCCTGTCAGCCTATTTCTTTTATTGGGTAGAGAGTATCTGTTGCTGAGTATTTTCGAGCCTATCGCTCTAGCCTCTATCATTATCACGGTAGCTTATGGATTCAAGTGGTTACATGTATTCAATCGGATGGGAAATTTCTCGTATGGTATTTTCTTGATTCATTTCCCGATCATCCAAATATTCATTCATTACGGACTTGATCGGTATAGCTTTATATTGACATTGGCTCTTACCACTATCCTTAGCACCGGATTGGGTATGTTATCCTGGAAATACATAGAGAAACCTTGTTTATATCATCCTAAAAAGAAAAACCAGATGAACGCAATGATCGGATGATCTGATCTGTTATCTTCTCCGCTCCTTTCCGGTTCGGATGGATAGCATCATAAAAATCCGACGTATCCAATAGCTCCATACAGTCGACGATAAGGATAGAATCAAACATTTGAGTAAACATTCGCAAAGCTCGTTGTTTCTCCGCTACTGTAAAAGCTGTTATATCCGGGTTATACGGCATGACAACCAGACAATAAATAATACCCCTATCCCTAAAATAAACGGAAGAACGCTCTATTAACCTTTTCCATTCAGGAGTGATTTGATATGCCTCGAATTTATTTTCTTCATTCTGTTCTTCTACTTTCCGTTTATAGACAGATTCATTTCTATCAGACATCGTAGAGTTTGGATAACGTAAATCAGAGGTTATAATTCCGGGGATAACATCATCATCCAACTTATTACGCAGATAAGTAGTCAAGCCGGAGAATAAACAATTTCGAGCCACATAATTATAGTATAAATTCGGTTCACTTAAAGTTTTTTCTAAAGCAGGAAGTAATTCACAGGTAAAACCATCCATTTTATATCCATACATATGTAGAGCTACCCGGTTGGGATCATCCAATTCGATCGGGCCACGTAATTGATCTAAATCCACACACTGTACAACTACTTGAACAGAAGATGGTAAATAGGAATAATACAAGGCACTCTCACTCAATCTCTGACCGGTAGAGGTAAGATTATATACACAGGGATTTCCTCGTAACTCTGCTTCTAACTTGTATCCGTTCACACCACTCATACCGCGGCTATTACCTAAAATGACAAGATCCGGACGCTCTTCCGGATTATTTAACGTACTCCATATAAGTCGTGTTCGTACGTAGTCGTTAGGCAATAATCGATAGAGATAGGGAGTGATCTGATTGAACAAAAACAACAAGATCCCCAGAAACAACAGGAATCTTATCATACTCTTTATTTGTTTATGCGTTGGTTTCATACTTGCTAGAATTGAAAATAAATAAAGCTAGAAGCGTTATTTCCGAAGAAATATATACAAAATAAGAGGATCGCATATAAAGTATATCGTATATATATACTTCGTATTTTCCTAATATCAAATCCAAACGGCTGTTTCCGATTCATCCACTCGATCACTAACATACAAGTAATGAAAATAAGCGATAATAAAGCAGAAACATTATTGGCCCCACTTACCTTAGGCACACGGAATAAAGAAGAGGAGAACAGATCATATATATAATCGAATGCCATTGATATATTCTCAGCCCTAAATAGAATCCATCCGATCACCACGAAGCCAAATGTAACCAACATAGACACAACGTTTGATGGTATCAACCTTATCTTTACATATTTCTTTAGTATCAACAATGCTATACATAGCAAACCATGGTAAACACCCCAAGCCACAAATGTCCAGTTCGCTCCATGCCAAAGACCGCTCAAGAAAAATATGATCAAGATATTCCGAATATGTCTAAAGAAACCATTATGGCTACCTCCCAAGGGAATATATACATAATCTACGAACCAAGTATTCAACGAGATATGCCAACGTCTCCAAAATTCGGCTATATCTAAAGAAAAATAGGGATACCGGAAATTTTGCCTCAACTGTATCCCAAACAACTTGGCTGTACCTATAGCGATATCTGAATATCCGGAAAAATCTCCATAAATCTGGAATGAGAACAAAACGGCTCCCAATAGCAAAGTACTAGCCGGGTAATTTCCATAGTTCCCGAATATGTCATCTACGACCAAGGCACAATTATCGGCTATCAGGATTTTTTTGAAAAACCCCCACATCATTTGTCGTATCCCATCTACAGCGTCGTTATACTCGAAGCTGCGAGGTCTCTCAAATTGTATCAACAGGTTAGTAGCCCGTTCGATAGGACCGGCCACCAACTGAGGGAAAAAACTAACAAATGCGAAAAAGGAAACGATATCTCTTGTTACCGGTAATTTACCTCTATACACGTCAATCGTATAACTTAAGGCTTGGAATGTATAAAAACTAATCCCGACCGGTAATAAGAGAGAAAGCGTAGAGATGTGCAATGAAATCCCTATATAAGAGAAAGCATCTATCAAACTATCCACAAAAAAGTCGTAATACTTGAAGAAAGAGAGTATCAGTAAGTTAAATATGACATTCGCAGCCACGATACCTTTATCGAACCAGCGAGGTATCTTCCCTGCCCTCGTACGTACTTCCTCTATTCCTATCCCACTCAGCCAACTACAGAAAGAGGTAAGGGCTATCAATACCAAGAACCGGTAATCCCACCACCCGTAAAAAAGATAACTAACTACGACTACAAATAAATTCTGTAGTCGCAGTCGCTTTCCGAAGACAAGCCAATACAGTAAAAATACGATTGGCAAATAAATCAAATATTCAATCGAATTAAATAGCATAATAACCGCGAAGATATAATACTAATGCTTTATACCCTCGAACATCTCCGAGCGATCTTCTTTCGCTTGGGTGGATTTGGCCTTGAAACTATTAAATGTCCAACTCAACGTCAACGTGATTTGTGGATATTTGGGTTTGATACGTGTCAGGGAGCGTAAATCCGCTGTTTGGATATCGCTGATATATTTGGCAGAACGGAAAATATCCCGGAAAGCTAAGGTAGCGGTTAGTTTTCGGTTACATAGTTGCTGGCGAACGGCTACGTTCGCATACCAATAAGCGTCCGTACGGCCCTGCGTCGTTACGGAAGGGCCTACAAAACTACCATCCAATTGGATACGGGTGTATTTCCCCAGATTAAACAGGTTATTCCATAGGATATCGTAATTGGTGCTTGAGGTCGTATTTCCACCGGCGGCCTGTTCGTTCTTCACCTTATAGTGATAAACGTTTCCGTTGACCGTGGTATTCCACCAACGTACCGGATGCAGGCTGACGCTTAGCTCGATACCTGTTGAATAATCATGTCCTACGTTTGACATCGAGTCTAAGGTTACACCGGCTGAATAAGGTACGCGCAACCGCTCGATCTTATCTTTCCGATACCGATGAAAGGCGGTAGCGGATACCGTATTTTCCCCGAAATTCTTCCGGTAGTTCAATTCAAAGGAGTTGATGTACTCCGGACGTATATCCGGATTACCGATCTCGGCCGTATAAAAGTCGCGATACGTAATATAAGGCTCCATATAGAAAAGCTGCGGACGTGTGGTACGACGGGAATAGGAAGCCAACAAGCGATGCTCATTCGGGAACGTATAGCCCAAATGCACCGATGGGAAAAACTCAAAACGATTCTTCGTACGATCCGCTCCCTCCACGGAACTTCGCAAGACCGTATGCGTATGCTCTCCCCGAACGCCGGCTTGCGCCTCTAAATTCTTCCACGTATGGGAAAGAATCGTATAGATAGAATTCACCCCTTCTTGAAAATAAAACGTGTTGTAGATATCGTCACGCCAAAAGAACGTTTGTCCCTTGGGGTCCCACCATTCCATATTGTAATCGCCGTCTTCCAGATAAGAATAATATTGGTAACCCGCCTCTAGCTTACCTCCTTTCCCGAAAGGCAAGGCGTAATCCAGATTGATACGCATCGTTTCCCGGTGCTCGGCCTCATAAGCACGGTGCCCCTGTTGGCGTTGCCCTTCCAAGGACATCAAGTCGTTAAAGAAATATTCCAAGGCATGGCCGCCATATTTGTAATAAGCACTACCGGAAAGCTCGTGTCCCTTATCGTTGAACTTATGCTGTACCGCCAGACTTCCCAAACCTATATTCTCATCATTATCATAATCATCTATGCTTCGATAATCTTCCGTCACCGGAGAGCCGCCCGCTACCGAACGGGTTTCCTTATAGTTCATCTCTCCCTTACGCTTATTTCCGCCATAGCCGCCCTCCAGATCCAACGCGATGGTTGTCTTGGGAAGATTCAGGCTCCAACCGCCTTTCATCGTATAATGATAGCTGTTTCCCGTACGAGGCCCGACGGAATGCGAGGTAGTGGTCTGATCGCCCACCACCGTCATCTTCTCTTGGTCGAAATCACTCTTGCGCAACCGGTCTGTCCACTGTCCGCCGATGTACCAACGGGAACGCTGATGTTGCTGTGCCAACAAGAAATCGACATGGCGGGAAAGCCACGTACTTCCCGAGAGATTCACCATCCCACTCAATCCCCGCTGGGAATGCTTCTTCGTGATAATATTAATGATACCCACGTCGCCTTCCGTATCATGCTTGGCGGAAGGTGTCGTGATAATCTCTATATTCTCTATATGCCCGGCCGGGACTTGCTCCAAAGCCTGTGTACCCGAGAAGACACTCGGCTTACCATCTATGTAAACCAAAAAGCCGCTGCTTCCACGAAAAGTAACATCGCCTTCCGCGTCTACCCGTATGGAAGGCGTATTCTCTAATATATCCACGGCGGAACCGCCTCCTCCCATCATATTAGAAGAGGCCTCGACCACTTTCTTATCCAACTTATAAACCAATTGGCGTTTCTCGGCCACTACCTCCACTTCGGCGATACCTACCTCCAAAGGACTCATCATCAACTTACCTAAATCCACCGGAGACGAGGCATCCAAGATGATATCATTCTTTGTAAACACATCATATCCCATCAGACGGACCATGACCACATAATTACCCGGAGCCACCTTAGTAAACGAGAAACGTCCTTGATCGTCCGGAAAAGTCTGTTGCAAAGGTTTTTCACTTCCCATCGTAAACAGAAATATATCCGCATAATTAATCACTTGATTCGTAGAGGCATCTATTAACTGCCCCTTAATACGGGCATCCGGAGAAGTAGCCCACGAGAGCGCACAAATCACCCATAATAAGGCCAACATTAGTCCTATCTTTTTCATGATATTGAGAATTACAATTAGATTTCTACACAAAAGTAACTAAATTCAGAATGTTACGGTAATTAATAGCGATCATTCTTGATATATTCTTTCCCGGGATCGTCCGAGTTCGAGTAGCGAAGCAGATGGTTTCTTCCTAGCGAAACAAAAGTTTCTATATGGGAAAACAGAAGTTTCTTCAGTACAAAACTTTAGTTTTCTTCTATGAAAACAAATGTTTTCCATGTGTAAAACTTTTGTTTTATACCATAAAAAACCACAAATACTTATATATTAATATTTTATCTATATAAAGAAAGGAAGAAAAACGGACTGATTATATACGTAGAGTGTAGAAAATTCCTTTGACGGCATGGCAAAGACACTTACTAAAAGCGGGAAATGATGGTAGATAAAGACTTACTATTGTAGATGTTTTCCTATCTACAACAATAGGATAAATATTTTAAAATCAAATGATTATAAGGATAGTTGTAGATATTGTACATAATTTTGATTATTTACATATAATAGACCGGGCTTAGCTTTTATATCACTCAAGTCCGGCCTATCGGTTGAGACCTATCCCGCATTTGTTTGGATCAGAGTCCCAGCTTCTCAGAGATCTCCAACATCTTCTTGATCGGTTTGATGGCCTTCTTCTGTACTTCCTTGTCCACGAATATCTCCGGCATCTCGAACTTCAAGCAATTATATAGCTTCTCCATCGTGTTCAAGCGCATGAAATTACATTCGTTGCAAGCGCAAGTACTGTCGTTCGGAGGAGCCGGGATGAATTCCTTATCCGGACTCTGCTTGCGCATCTCGTGAATAACGCCACTTTCCGTCGCTACAATGAATTGTTTCGCGTCGGACTTAATGGTATGCTTCAGCAAAGCCGCGGTCGATCCTACGAAGTCTGAGACCTGTATAACCGGCTGCTTGCATTCCGGATGGGTGATCACTTCCGCGTTCGGGTACTGTTTCTTCAAAGATAAGATCTTCTCCAATGAGAATTGCTCATGCACGTGGCAAGCGCCATCCCAAAGCAACATATTACGTCCCGTGATGCTATTGATATAATTACCTAAGTTACGATCCGGACCGAAAATCATCGGTGTACCTTCCGGGAAGCTCTCCACGATCTGGCGGGCGTTCGTGGAAGTAACCACCACATCCGTGACCGCTTTCACGGCGGCGGTCGTATTCACGTAAGAGATTACCGTATGACCGGGATGTTGCTTGACGAACTCGGCAAACTCCGGAGCCGGACAACTATCCGCCAAGGAGCAACCGGCATTCAAGTCCGGTACCAGCACTTTCTTATCCGGACAGAGGATCTTCGCCGTCTCTCCCATAAAGTGAACCCCACAAAGCACGATGATATCCGCCTTCGTCTTAGCCGCCCATTGTGCCAAGGCCAGACTGTCTCCCACATAGTCCGCTATATCTTGTATATCGCCTGTTTGATAGTAATGCGCCAAAATAATCGCATTCTTCTCTTTACGTAACTTGTCGATCGCTTCCTTAAGGTCTAAATCCTTAGGAACGGGCGCATCCATGTACCCGATTGATTGGTTTGTCAACATAGCCTTATATATTAATGATTCCTGTTTCTACTGCTCCCAATAGGCTTTTCACTATATATAAACAATATTATCCACAGAAAGTATTACTGATAATCTTCATCTTATCTAGTTTATCAACCTATTGTTCACAAAGCACAAAGGTATAAACTTTCTTCATTTATAGAAATAACAAGAAAGATTCTTATCTTTGCTGTCGATGGATGAGCTGTCGTGAACCATCAAGAGTTATCCACAATCATTATATTATATTCTTATTAATCTTTAATTTTAAAAATAAATATGATGAATATGATAGGCTGTTGAAATGGTTAATACATTTTTGTTACAATCTTTGGTTATTGACTTATTAAAGTCTGTGAACGGTTTATCAAAAGGATACCAACAGCATGGATGTCTATCTATAGATTGTAATTCTTATAGTTATAGACTTTATGAATATTTAGCTGTTTATTGTTGATAACCTTGATTGTGAAAAAATAGATCCTCCAGCAAGGCTGTCAATAGGTGTATAAGGGCTGTTGATAGCGCGTAATAAATAAGTGGCTTATTCATTTGCTAATTTGAGAAAGGGGGGTGTATGGACAAGTATTTGAATAAAGCAAGAAATATTTTTCATTTTATGTCCACTACTTATTAATAGCTTTTCAACGGCATATCCACGGATATTCGCTACTTTTGCGGTCAAAGATATTTGTTATGCGAAAATTAAAAGTAACCGAATTGAACCGCCTGACTCCCGAGGCTTTTAAGGAAAGTAAGAAGATACCTTTAATCGTTGTTTTAGACCATGTTAGAAGTCTAAACAACGTGGGTTCCGTGTTTCGTACCTCCGATGCTTTCCGGGTAGAGGCTATTTATCTTTGTGGTATTACGGCTTGCCCTCCGAATGCGGAGATCCATAAGACCGCTTTAGGAGCGGAAGAAACCGTAGATTGGGAATATTTCAAGGATACCCCGGAGGCTGTTGATAAACTGCGCCAAGAGGGGTATACGGTATGTGCCGTAGAGCAAGCGGAAGGTAGTGTCATGTTAGATAACTTGCAGTTAGACAAAACAAAGAAATACGCTATCGTCATGGGTAACGAGGTAAAAGGCGTTCAACAAAATGTGGTTGATAACTGTGATATATGTATTGAAATACCTCAATACGGTACAAAGCATTCCTTGAACGTATCGGTTACTACCGGTATCGTGATCTGGGATTTCTTCAAGCAACTATCAGATTAAACCATTCTCAACCAATACGACGACCCGTTCGGTCATGGCATCTTTACCTTTCGGGTCGTATTCCGATTTCAGACTGGCTCCGAACATTCCGGCGAAGAAATTCCAAAAGCCCGCACGGAAACTTCCTAGATAGGCTTTCAATAAATTGTAACTGGATTGATTACATTCCCTATCGATCAGTTTGATAAGTAGCTTACCTTGCGAGAAGGATAATTTTTTTAGTTCCGGTTTATATTGGGCGAACAACTCTTTCTCCATCCGTTTCAAGTGGGCTTGGCGGGCCTTGTCATTCGGTAAGGTTTCCATGTATTCGTAGGTCTCTATCAACGTATCATACACCATCTTGGCATAGGGCAAAGTACGCTTTACGTCTCGTACTAACTTATTGTACTTCGCTTGTTCACGCTTATTCTTAAACTTAACTTGAGGATATATGAAAACTTCCCGAAGGTTGACGACAGCCATTGTATCACCTTCATACAGTTGAGCTTTCTGATAACCTTCCGGAACAATATTTGTCTTTACCGCCTGCGCCATCCCTTTAAAGCTACAGAGAGCGAGTAGAGCCAAAATACAATATATCCCTTTTCGTATCATATACCGCGAAAATATAAATACTGCGTGACTCTCAGCATCATTTATCTGTTAATAACTTGCTAAATGAATATAAAACATTACATTTGCGCAATTGACAACAACTTAAGAATATATTAACTATGAAGAAAGAAGAAATTACCGCCCTATTCGGAAAATTCGAATCCATTTCATGTGAGGTAGAAGGCATAGAATGCTGGAGTGCCAGAGAGTTACAACCTCTATTAGGATATGCCAAATGGGATAACTTTATCAATAATGTAGTGGTGAAAGCCAAAGAAGCGTGCCGGAATGCGGGAGAAAATATAGAGGATCACTTTCCCGATGTCGGGAAAGTGATTATTGTGGGGCATGGTGCTGAGCAACAAATAAATGACATCTTATTAACACGCTACGCATGCTACTTAATCGCACAAAATGGTGATAGTCGTAAACCACAAGTAGCTTTCGCTCAGACTTATTTTGCGGTACAAACCCGTAAGGCCGAGGTGATTGAACAACGCCTATTGGATTGTGAACGCTTAAAGGCCAGAGAAAAATTAAGTCAGACTGAAAAACAATTATCCGGAATCTTATACGAAAGAGGTATTGATAATAAAGGATTCGCGATTATTCGTTCTAAGGGAGATCAAGCTTTATTCAATTTAAGTACACAGATGTTGAAAAAGAGAATGAACGTCCCCACGAATAGACCTATCGCTGATTTTTTACCGACTATAAGTATAAAAGCTAAAGACCTAGCGACTGAAATGACAAACGTAAATGTGCAAGCGAAGGATCTATATGGACAATCTCCTATTGAAAAAGAACATATTGATAACAATACTGCTGTACGTGATATGTTATTGCAAAGGGGGATTAAGCCTGAACAACTTTCTCCTAATGAGGATATTAAAAAGGTACAGCGTAGGATAAATAAGGATAATAAGAAAAACTTGAAGAATAAGTAGAAACCATACAAAATCTTAACTATGAAATATCTATTGCTATCCCTGTTTGCGGGGGTATTTTCATTGTATGTACATGGTGTTGATAACTTACGTTTACCGGATGTTCGTAGCGTGGGAATGGGAGGGAATGTGGCGACGCAATCTATTTTATTCAATCCGGCCCTTATTGTCGATAAAGAGAAAAAATCTATTCACTTAGAATACTTTAATCGGTACATGTTGAAAGAACTGGGTACGATGTCCGGTAGTTTTTATTATCCGAATCAACTATTATCCGCAGGTGTTGATATCTCTGTTTTCGGGTTTGATAAGTACAGGGAGATGATGGTTCGTGTGCTGGGAGGAAAACGCTTGGGGGATCAATGGGCGTTAGGGCTTGGAGTTCACTATAGTTTCTTGCAAACTGATCTATTGGAAAATACAAGATCCAGACTGTCAACAGATATTGGAATCACTTTCTCTTCTATTGATAAGTTGTTAATAGGAATGTTAATAATGAATTTTCCTTCTGTTTCTATAGGAGATAAAGATATTGAAATAGAAGATTTTAATTATTATTTAATTCAAATAAGTTTTCAATGGGAGATTATAAACAGTCTGTTAATTACAGGAAGTGTAGGAACGGAAAATGAAAACCTAGTTGTTGGAAACTTTGGTCTTGAATACACCGCTTTCGATTCTTTTTTTATTCGTGCCGGAATACAGACCGCTCCTCTCCTGCCCTCTTTAGGAATTGGTTATAACTTTTCTTGCTTTACGATAGATGTAGCCTCTATTTACCATCCGATTTTAGGGATGAGTACCGGTCTTGGTTTATCATTCTCTTTTTAAATGATACTTAGCTATGAAACGATTGTTTATAATCTTGTCGATAATCCTGTTGATAAATAGTTATTACGCTAATTCTCAAATAGAATATTCTGTTGATAAGTGGATGGAGTATGTAGAGGAACTAGCCTTGGAAACCGAGGATACGGAGCGTATCGAAAGTTTGTATGCCGATTTATCTTATTTAACTGAGCATCCTTTTGATTTGAATGCCGTGACGGAAGAACAACTGAAGCGATTACCTTTTCTATCCGATCGCCAAATCGAGCAGCTACTTTCCTACCGGAAACGATACGGAAATATGGTTAGCATCTATGAGTTGAAGAATATAGAGGATATCGATTTTCAGACGATATCTCTTCTCCTTCCATTTGTTTATATAGGTGATAATCTTGTTGAAAAACGGTTACTTACGGTTAAGAACCTGTTGAAATATGGTCGTAATGAATTACAAATCAGGTATGATCAATGTTTTCAACAGAAAAAGGGATATGGTGAACAAACGGACAGCATACTTTCGTTATATCCAAATCGTAAATATAGAGGAGAACCTTTCTATCACTCCTTACGTTATTCCTATACTTTCGAGGATCGTTTACAAGCAGGCTTCGTAGCCGAGAAAGATGCGGGCGAACCTTTTTGGAACGCATATCATAAAGGATATGACTTTTATTCCGCACATCTATTCCTAAAAGATATCAACTGGTTAAAAAGCTTGGCTATAGGGGATTACAAGATGTCTTTCGGACAAGGTCTGGTGATTAGCAATGACTTTTCTCCTAGTCGTACGGCAGTAGTCGCTCAAGCGGAGCGAAGGACAAATGGCTTCCGTAGGCACTTCTCAACCAATGAACAGGATTTCTTCCGAGGGGTGGCTAGTACGATCACGATTAAAAACTTGGATATAAGTGTTTTCTATTCGTACCGGAAAATGGATGCGGCCGTAGATAGCTTGACATTCACCTCATTAAAAACGGATGGACTTCATCGTTTACAACGGGATTGGGAAAAGAGGAAAATGATAACGATGCAGGTATATGGAGGAAATATCCGCTATGCTACATCTCATTTTCATGTAGGTTTAACGGCTCTCTCCTATTCATTCGGTAAGTTTAAGATGGACCCCGATCCAAAACCTTATAATTTGTTCTATTTCAGAGGTTCCAACAATTTCAACATCGGTGTTGACTATATGTTGAAAAGTAACCGTATTAAGTTTTATGGCGAAACTGTCCTTTCGAAAAACGGAGCTATTTCTACCTTGAATGCCTTGCAGTTAACACCCGCTTCTTATATATCTTTCTTGGTATTATACCGTTATTACGACCGCCGTTATCAAGCTTTGTTTGGAAATGCTTTCTCGCAAGGCTCTACGGTTCAAAACGAGCAAGGGGTTTATATGGGATTGCAATTAACCCCGATCGCCCGCTGGAAATTATCCGTTTATGCGGACTTATTCCGTTTTCCTTGGTTGAAATACGGGATAGACGCTCCTTCCGGAGGACAGGAATATATGGCTCAGATAGATTATACCCCTAGTAGAAACTATTCAGCTTATCTTCGTTATAAATACCGGCAAAAAGAAAAGAATGGAACTTTTGAAAATGATAATTTATTGAGAATCAATTCTTATAAACAACATCGTATTCGTTTTCAACAGGTTTATAACTTTTCTTCTCCTTTTATTTTTAAGACTTCCTTAGATGGTATTCTATTCGATGATCCTATAAAGAAACTTAATAAAGGAATTATGATATCCCAAAGTATAGGCTGGAAGCCCACTACCCTACCTCTTCAAATGGATGGTTATCTAGCGTGGTTTCATACGGATGATTACAATAGCCGGGTCAGTTCGTATGAGAAGAATATATTGTATGCCTTTAATATGCCCTCTTTTTATGGCGATGGGATGCGGTTTGCCCTTACCTTTCGTCTGGATATTTGGAAACGTTTATCCTTGTCTGCGAAACTGGCTCACACCCATTATTGGGACAGGGATTTGATAGGTACTGATACGGAGGAGATAAGCGGTTCTGATAAAACAGATCTTTATGCTTTGCTTCGCTGGAAATTTTAGAGTAGATTTGCGTGGGTAAAAACAAACAGCGCTATGTCTACAATTCTTTTTGATAAAATAGTATTTGGCCCGATACATAGTCGGCGTCTAGGTGTCTCTTTAGGGATGAATTTACTTCCTACAGACGGGAAATTATGCTCTTTTAATTGCATTTATTGCGAATGTGGATTGAATGAGAATCATAGGACCCATAGTAAACTGCCTACTCGTACGGAAGTGAGGGAAGCCTTGGAGCAAAAACTAAATTCCATGAAAGCGGAAGGGATCACTCCGGATGTAATTACATTCGCCGGAAACGGAGAGCCTACGATACACCCGGAATTCGGTGGAATCATTGATGATACGGTCGCTATCCGGGATCGGTTTTTCCCTGACGCTAAAATCGCCGTGCTTTCTAATTCTACAATGCTCCATAAAGAGGAGGTCTTTCAAGCCTTGAATAAAATAGAGGATAACATATTGAAACTGGATTCTGTATTAGACAGTCGGATTCGGCAGATAGATGTACCTAATTCTCCGGCGTTTAATTTCGAGTCTTTATTAAAACAATTATGTCGTTTTAACGGAAACTTGATTATACAGACCATGTTCTTGAAGGGGGAATTAAACGGGGAATCGGTTAATAATATGACAGAAGAGGAGATAGCGGGCTGGATTTCCGCCTTAAAACAAATCCGTCCGAAACAAGTCATGATTTATACGATAGATAGGGAAACCCCGGTTAAAGCTTTGAAAAAAGCTACTAAAGAAGAATTAGATGCGATTGCGGAGCGGGCCCGGAAGGAGGGTTTTGACGTGACGGTATCTTATTAAACTAACTAATTTAGAGAAACACAATAAGTAGTATGAGAACATTCAGTAAAAAGAAAAAATTGCCTCGACTCTTGACGTTCTGTGGAGCGGTAGCGGTCTCAGCATTGCTAGGAGGATGTGGGCAGAGTGGTGTTCCGGCGGAATCTTTCGATCGGTCGGATTATTATACCAGAGGTATCGGTTCGTATCCGGGAGATCCGGGGGAGGATTTCTCTCCTTCATTACGTCCGGATCATTCCACGTATCGTAACATAGCTCTTTTGCGTAGCGCTTACAACTCCTCCAGTTATGATTACAATCTAACGGCTCAACTGGTGACGGATGGTGTTATTAGCGATAAACAGCCTCAGTATCTGGATCTTTCCACACAAAATGGGGAGATTGCTCGTCGTGAGCGTGAGTGGATGATCGATCAAGGTCCTTATTCTCGTAATGCGGTTACGGGCGAGGATGCCTATTTCTTGTTCACGCTGAATAACTGGAAAGAGAAAGCCGACAAGGTACAATTTCGCGGCAGCGTGGCTTATGACGAGAATAAGATTAAGGATGGATATGAGATTGTTTGCGAGGGATCGAATGATGGAAATACTTGGACGGAATTGGCTGCCTTAAAGGGTAAAGGTATGCCGGGTAAGGCCAGCAAATATAAGGCCCATTCGGACCCGAATAAGAATAGCTGGGATCCGGGTACGTTGCCCACCCGTATGTTGAATGAGACTTTGACATTCGATCAACCGGGTGAATATGCTTATTATCGGATGCGATTGAAAATGGAAGGTGCCGCTTATTGGGCATTCTTCGAGATGAATTTCTATAACCAAGATAAGTTGATAGATTTGCTTCCTTCCAAATTCTTTAATAGCGCTTGGATGAGTGCCACGACAGGAGAGGAGTGGGTCTATGTAGACTTGGGTAGCCAATCCGAATTCGACAAAGTAAAATTACATTGGATCAATAAAGCGATCAAGGGTAAGATTCAAGTTTCCGACGACGCGAAACAATGGGTTGACATAGCGAATCTTCCGGGTGGAGATGCTAATCTGGATGAGATCAAGCTAAAAGGAAAGGGCCGCTACGTACGGGTATGGATGGAGCAACCGGCTAATGACGGACGCTATATCTTAAGCGAGATAGAGGTGATGGGTAAAGGTGGCTTGCTTGCCCAACCGGCTGCTGCTCCGGCTTCTACAAAAGACGAGATCCGTTTGTCGGGCGGAAACTGGAAAGTACAACGAGCTTCCGAGGTAACCGCTTCTGGTGAGGAAATATCGAAACCTTCTTTCTCTCCGGAAAATTGGATCGTGGCGACCGTACCGGGAACGGTATTGAGCAGTTATAAGAATATCGGAGCTATCCCGAATCCGAATTACGCAGATAACTTGATGCAGATATCCGAGTCATTCTTCAACTCTAATTTCTGGTATAGGGATGAGTTTGAGGTACCCGAAGGATTCAAGCAAGACCGTTTGTTCTTGAATTTCGATGGTATCAACTGGAAAGCGAATGTATATTTGAACGGTAACAAGATCGGCCGTATCGAGGGAGCGTTTATCCGGGGTGTATTTGACGTTACAGACAGGGTCGTACCGGGTAAGAACGTTGTCGCGGTGGAGATCATCAAGAATGAGCATATCGGCGCTATCAAGGAGAAATGTGAGAAGAATACGGATTTCAACGGTGGTATCTTAGGCGCTGATAACCCGACCTTCCACGCTTCGATCGGTTGGGATTGGATCTCGACGATCCGTGGTCGTAATATCGGTATTTGGGATGATGTGTACTTGACTTCTACAGGCAAGGTAACGATTCAAGACCCGTTCGTACAGGTTGTATTACCGTTGCCGGATACGACTTCCGCTACCTTGACTCCGGAAGTGATCGTGAAGAACCATGATGCCGCTCCCGTGAAGGGTATATTGACAGGAAAGATCGGTGATATCACTTTCGAGCAACCGGTGGAATTGGCCGCCAACGAGGAGAAGAGCGTTGCTTTCGACCCGAATACCTTTAGCCAATTGAAGGTTCAGAATCCACGTTTGTGGTGGCCTAAAGGGTACGGATCTCCTTATTTATACGACGCTAATTTCACCTTTAAGGTAGGTGATAAGGTATCCGACTCTGAGGATTTCAAGGTAGGTATCCGACAAATGACCTTCAATGAGAATAATAGTATCTTGAGTCTCTTTATCAATGGTCGTCGTTTTATAGGCCGTGGCGGTAACTGGGGATTTGGTGAGTCTAATCTGAATTACCGGGGTCGTGAGTACGATATCGCCGTGGCTTACCATGCCGATATGAACTTTACGATGATGCGTAACTGGGTAGGACAGATTGGCGATAAAGAATTATATGAGGCTTGCGACCGTCATGGTATCATGATCTGGCAAGATTTCTGGTTGGCGAATCCTTCCGACGGACCCGATCCTTATGATCCGGAGATGTTTATCGCTAATGCTGAGGATTATGTGAAACGTTTCCGTAACCATGCCTCTATCGGTATTTATTGCGGGCGCAACGAGGGCTTCCCGCCGGAGCAGATCGACAAGGCTTTACGCCGTATCGTGAAAGAGGATCATCCGGGCTTACATTATATCTCCAGCTCGGCGGATGAGGTGGTAAGTGGCCATGGCCCGTACCGTGCGCTTCCTGTTAAAGAATACTTTAGCTTGAAGAATGGTAGTGATAAGTTCCATAGTGAGCGGGGTATGCCTAACGTGATGAATTACGAGAGCTTGGTTCGTACTTTCTCTCCGGAAGCGCTTTGGCCGCAAAACGCTCAATGGGGACAACACGATTATACGATGGAAGGCGCCCAGTCTTGCGCTTCTTTCAACGCTATCATCGAAAAGGGCTTTGGCAAGCCGAACAACGCCAAGGAATTCGCCGATCTGGCTCAGTGGGTAAACTATGATGGTTACCGGGGTATGTTCGAATCGAGAAGCTTGAACCGTAAGGGATTATTGCTGTGGATGACGCATCCGGCATGGCCTTCTATGGTATGGCAGACCTATGACTATTATTTCGAGCCTACCGCCGCTTATTTTGGCTGTAAGAAAGCTTCCGAGCCTTTGCATATCCAATGGAATCCGGTTACGGACGAGATCGAGGTAGTGAACTATAGCGCCGGCGTACGTAATGGTTTGACGGCAAAGGCTCAAATCATCAATATGGACGGTTCTATTTCATGGGAAAACGAGGTTTCCGTGGATAGTAAGGAAGATACGACCAACAAATGTATGAAACTGGATTTCCCAGCTAGCGTATCCAGCGCTCATTTCGTCAAGTTGACGTTGACCGAGAACGGTAAGATCGTATCGGATAACTTCTATCTGCGTGGCGTAGAGGAAGGCAACTACCAAGCTCTGCGTGAGATGCCAAAGGTTACTTTACAATCCAACGTGACAACCAATAAGGGTAATGACGGTACTTGGACCGTTATCGCTACCTTAGAGAATACTTCATCCACCCCGGCTCTAATGATTCGTGTGAATGTAGTGGGCGAGAAGGATGGCGAGCAATTCCTCCCCGTCTTCTATAGCGATAACTATTTCTCATTGCTCCCGGGCGAGAAGAAAGAGATCAACATCCATTGGAAAGATGTAGATACGAGAGGCGAGACTCCGAAGGTGGTTATCTCCGGTTATAATGTAGAGTAATAGATAGATTAATCCTCTAGGTCAAAAGATTTTGATCTAGGGGATTTTTTATATCCAAATGCATACCTTTGTGAAAATTTTATCTTTAACTACATGTGAGAATTGAATATGAATTTGAAGGAATATCTTAATAAACCTACGTACGCTATAGATAGACCATGGGTGATCGTTCTGTTAAACTCGATGGTAGTGGCGTTAATACTCGCTATTTTCGAGCCTTTTCACTATCGGCTAAATAGCGTGATACAGTTTTGGGTATTATGGTGTTTCGTAGGCTTGACATTTATATTTTCTGTTGTCGCTTTTGTCTTGTTTCCTAAATTATTCAAACGTTTTTATGATCCTGAACGATGGACTATTGGTAAAAACTTACTACATTGTTCCTGCTTTTTGTTATTTTTGGGACTCGCTTGTTTCATTTATGACTATTACTTCTTGATGCGAATGGACTTTTGGAGTGATTTAGATACGACTATTTTTTATAAAATGTTGCTTATAGATGTGTCAGCGGCGATCACGATTGTTATTATTCCCCTTATTTTCGGATTTTTCATTATAGAGAATAATGCTTTGAAACGTAATTTGCAAGAAGCGAAAAGGATGAATAAACTATTATCCGAACGAAATATACAAGAAGAGAAAGGGGGTGATGCCATAATCCTGTCCGGCGATACAAAAGAATCGATTTGCGTACTTCCGGATAATATTATGTATATGGAATCTTCTGGTAATTATGTAGATGTCTGTTATAGAGAGGAAGGGAATATGAAGCATAAACTTCTCCGTTCCACGATCAAGCAAATGGATGAGATGATGGAGAAATATGGTTGTTTTGTCCGTTGTCACCGGGCTTATATCGTAAACGTGAATAAAATCATGAACATAAACGGTAATGCGCAAGGCTACCGTTTGAATTTGGAGGATACACAACAAGAGATTCCTGTCTCACGTACCTATCTAAAAGACTTTAAGAGTTTTCTTAATAAGGAAAACTAGGTTGTATTTTATCCCTAAAACTTGTGATAAGGCACAGATTTCCATGTTTTATCACCAAATCTTGACATCTATCCCTATTGTTTGACTGGCTTTTTTACCCACTTTATATTTGCTGAAAAATCAATTGCAAAAATAATCAGCGATATGGAAAAGTCAGTAGTAAAAAAGATTCTTATTAATGTTATGTTGTTATTATTTGTGGCTGTCAATGGATCGGCGCAATTTATCACCGGCTCAATTACGGATCGTCAGGGTTTACCTGTGGAATTTGCTAATATAGTATTGTTATCTGTTCCGGATTCTTCTTTCCTTCAAGGTACGGTTAGTGATGAGAGTGGTAGTTTTCGCATTCAAACAGGAGATTCTATATCTATACGAACTTATGTGATCAAAATATCTTCGATCGGTTATCAAACCATCTACCGAGATACACGAGCCGGTAATATGGAAAATATCGTTTTGTCGGATGAGGCGATCTTGTTGGATGAGGCCGTTGTCATAGGGAAACGACCGGATTTCCAGATCAAAGACGGTACCTTGACAACCCGCATAGAAAACAGCCTGCTAAGCAAATCCGGGACAGCGAACGACGTATTGAAGTATATTCCCGGCATACAAGGCAAAGAGGGGGAGTTTCAGGTGTTCGGTAAAGGTATTCCTGTTATATATATCAATGGACGTGAAGTAAGGGATCTCTCCGAACTGGATCGTCTTAGCTCTTCTGAGATTCGTCAAATAGAGGTGATTACTAATCCGGGATCACGTTATGGGGCGGAAGTGAAATCGGTTATCCGTATTAAGACTATAAAGCGTGAAGGTGAAGGGATGAGCTTTGAGGCTCGCTCTACTTGGGGACAGTCGCAAAACACGGATTTTACGGAACAATTGAATTTAAACTACCGTCATAATAATCTGGATGTATTTGCTATGTTTCAATATGTGCATAACAACTATTTGCTCATCAATAATGTAAGTCAGCAAGTATATGTCGATACGCTTTGGCGGCAAGAGAATCGGATGGAGCAGCATTCATTGGATAATGATTACCGGGGAGAGCTGGGAGTGAATTATCAAGTTAACGATAACCATTCTTTGGGTGTCCGTTATATAATGTCTGCCTCTCCAGAAAATAAAATAAGGGGACAAACAGAAAGTCGGATTGATGCCAATGATGATTTCTATGACTATTTATTGAGCGAGAGTTATAGTACGACCGTGAAACATCCAGCTCACCAAATCAACGTTTATTATTCGGGAGCCGTAGGGAAGCTTTCTTTGGATTTCAATGCGGATATGCTAAGGAGCGAAGCGAGGACAGGAAATGAGGTAATAGAAAACAGTCAAGAGCAAGAAAGTCGTATCGTGACCTCCACTAATAATGTGGACAATAAGTTATACGCCGCTAAATTGATTGCTTCCTATCCATTAGCAGGTGGTAATTTGAGCCTAGGCTCGGAGTTTACCAGTACCCGCCGTACAGACTTATTTACTAATCCACAGGAAATCCTTCCTACAACTGATAGCCATATCCGGGAAGATCGTGCGGGAGCTTTCGCTGAATATAGTAAGTTTATCCGTATCGCCTACCTAAATATGGGTTTGCGTTATGAACATGTTTCAACAGAACGTTCCTATGATAATTTTTTTCCAAATGTCTCGTTATCCACGCAAATAGGAAAACTACAAACCCAACTTGGTTATACGACGAAAACGAAACGCCCTACTTACGCTCAATTGTCAAGTAATATGAACTATATCAATCGGTTTACCTATATGAACGGTAATCCGGCGTTAAAACCTACAAACCTACACGATATCACTTTATCAGGCAGTTATGATTGGTTTCAATTTATGTTGAGCTACCAGAGAGAAAAAGACGTTATTCTTTATATGACGGATCAATATGAGAAAAATCCCGCTATAACGATCATTACGCATCGTAATTATGACCGGATTGATAACGTATCGGTGTTTTTGATAGCGTCTCCTATTATAAAGAAGTGGCATCCTCAACTCACGATAGGTTTACAGAAACAATGGATGGATATTGAGCATAATAGTAGGATGCTTTCTATGGATAGACCGTTGTTTATCGGCCGGTTTAACAATGGAATTCAATTTCCTTATGGATGGACACTACATGTAGATTTGTTTTTTCAGGGTAAAGGTGATTTCCAAAATATTTATATCAACAAGAACGTGTTTATGATGGATGCCTCGCTCACTAAGTCTTTCTTTGATGACCGTCTTTCCTTTAATCTACAAGGTATTGATCTTACGCATGGGCGTAAAGATGGCAACGTGATTTATAACAAACACATGGATCTGACGGTGAATAATGTAACCGATAGCCGTGAGGTACGACTGACCGTTCGCTATAAGTTTAATACGACCAAAAATAAGTATAAGGGAAAAGGAGCCGCTGAGGAGGAAATAAGAAGGCTCTAAGAAACCCGTCTCTATGGGGTATTTCTCATTTATATAGTAGCCTCGATCACTACGAGGCTACTATATGAATATTGCTTTTATAGCTTTATATAAATCTTCTTCTTATACAAGAAATATCCCGGTATCCAGTTTAATACCACGAAGAAGATAGCCCAAGCCAGCGATCCTCCGAAATCGCCGAATATCGGCCTGAACAGATCCATATACATAAAGGCGGAGATACCGCTCATTCCCAGCAATACGGCCAATATATCCCCTTGTACATACAGATACAACGGGTTGATACCGAACGACTCAAAGAATAACGTCCATTTCTTCTTCCCGTTTATACCGATGATCCAGATTAATAAAGCGAGAAATAAGGAGGCGAATCCGCAAGTTACCAAGACAAACGTGCTACTCCATATCTTCTTATTGATCGGGCAGCCGTAACTTAGTAAGAAACCGATAAAAAGAATAATCGTACCGAAAATGAAGATATTACGGATAATCAACTCATTGTTCTTTTTACAATCCTGTATTACCTTTCCTACGTAGAAACCGAGTAATACATGCGCTATGCTACCGATGCAGCTCAAGAGCCCTTCTGGATCAAAGGCGATCCGTGTACCATCTGCCATATCATCGTGATACATATGCGATGTACCGAATAAAGTTCTGTCCACGATCGCTATAATGCTATCCTCCGACATTTCCATACTATGCGTGAAACCTAGTAATGCCCAGTAAAATATCAATATACCAGCGGCTACCTGCAAAATATACTTATGATTAATCGCTAATCCTATCAACGACCCGAAGCCGTATGCCAGCGCCAACCTTTGCATCACCCCAAGGATACGTAAATTCTGGAAATCGGTAAATCCATTGTAGCAAACATGCCCGAACAGATTCAGCCCTAATCCCACGAGGAATATCAATACCGTGCGTCTCAATACTTTCGTCACGCTTTCTTTCGACAGCTTGAAGTTATATTTCCGAAGTGAGAAAAACATGGAGACCCCCATGATGAACATAAAGAACGGAAATACCAAATCGGTGGGAGTGAGGCCGTTCCAACGTGCATGCTCTAAAGGCGTATATACATACTTCCATGACCCGGGGTTGTTTACCAAAATCATCCCCGCGATCGTAATTCCCCTCATCACGTCGAGGGATAGCAATCTTCCGGATTGTTGTGCCATATTGATAGTAGATTAAAAAGTTACCAATAAAAGTCCAAAGATAATTGAATTTCCTACAATATCCCTGCCTTCGGGAATACTGTTTTTAGTATATTGAAAATCAGATGTATAAAAACATGTACATGTTTTCGGAAAAACACGTACGTCTTTTTTCGGAAACACGTACGAGAATTTATGAAAACACGTACGTGTTTTTCCAAAAAGATGATGGAGATATCCAAGCGATAAGAATTTTATACAATAAGCCTAATAATCAATTATTCTTTAAGGTTTGATGAAAAATATGCCTATCTTGCGCATAGAATCTAAAGATAGGAACCAATGAGGCATTTGCTTATTTTGATATCGCTATTATCCACACTCTCATTTATAGGTTGTCGAGATGAGAGCGATGCCATATACCTAATCGATCGTGCGGAATCCTTGTTGAAATCCGATCCGGATAGTTCCCATATCCTATTGGATAGCATAGCCGTGCCCGATAATTTGAGTGATAAATTATTGGCTCGTTGGTGTATGCTATCCGGTAAAGTGGCGGACACGTTATATACGGATCTGCCCTACGTACAGCAATTGCGGCGTGCGCAAGCCTATTACGAGTCGCACGGAACGGGGCAGGAGCAAGCGAGGATCGGTTTGTACTTGGGGCGTTCGTATGTGGAGGATAAGGATAACGAGCTGGCTATGAAGGCTTATTTACAGGCGTTGGATATCGCTTTACGTTGTCATGACTATAATCAAGCCGGGTATATTTGTAGCTATATGGGAGACTTGTATCATTTTGACGGTGACTATTTATTAGGAAAAGATAAATATAAAAAAGCGGAACAGTACTTTCGAAAGGTCGGAAATATGCGGAGCGCAGCTTTCGCTTTGCGGGATGTGGGACGTATGTATGTTTTTGCGGATTCGTCAGAGGTCGGGTTGAGATATTTGCTAGAAGCTGATACTATTATAGCGGAACTAGGGGATTCTTCTGATATAGGATATATATCCAATGGGATAGGAAATGTTTATAGTGTGTTAGGCAATATAGAACTCGCTAAGCAATACTTATGGAAATCAATAAATGTTTCTGAATTGGATAATGCTCCAGACTATTCCGCTTTAGCCGGTGTCTATATAGAAGAAGGAGATTTCAAGAATGCTCGCCTATGTTTAGAGCAAGCGAACATCATACCAACCCTAAATGAAAATACGCATATCTCCATAATTTATAATTATTATGAACTGGAAAAAGCAGAAGGTAATATAGAAAATGCTTTAACCTATTTAGAGCAATATAATGAAGCCGCAGATTCTATCTTAGCATTACAAAATAAAGCGAATATCGTAAAGACAGAAAAAGAGTATAATCATTTAAAAATATCGTTAGAAAATACCCAATTAAAGGTGGATAAACAATGGACTTTTATACTTCTTGTTACTTCTATTACTGTTTGTCTATTATTGTTATTCGTTTATCAGTTGCAAATGAATAAGAAAAATAAGAGAATATATGTCCAGCAAATCGATATTGAGCAAAAGAATATTGAATTATTGAAACTGCAGAATAGCTTGAATATAAAACAACTTGAGCTTCAGGATTTATTCGATAAGTTATCAAAAAAAGATGAATTACTCAATATATCTGATTCTAGAGCGAAGTTAGAGGAGCGATATGAACGAACGAAACAAGAAGAAAAATCCATTATCCAGAGAATCGCAGAACAGCGTAATAATCTGTTTTTATCATCTATGATAGCAAGGAAAGTGATTAAACTATCCCAAAAAGTAATTCCTGGTACGACAAAATCCCCTCTTTCAGAAAAATATTGGCGAGATATTATTACTCAAGCAAATGAGGTCTACCCATCTTTAGAAAAGAAATTCTCTGAGTTCAATATGACTCTTGCGGATTTACGCTATTGTTATTTAGTTTTATTTCATTTAGATACGATCAGTGAGGCTATTCTATTAAACATTCAGCCGGATTCTGTAAATAAGCGTCGCCAACGTGTACGTCAGAAGCTAGGAATTATAGGGGAGGAGCTAGATTTGTATACCTATATTATTAATATGATGTAACTTTTTGTTTATTAGATAGATATATGTATATATCCATGAAATGTTTGTCCTATTCATGAATTTATAATTTATTAATTATCAGTAAATTATAAATTGAGTTTGTCCGTCACTTATTAGCCCTTTTTCTTTGTTATTCGAGCTATTAGCCTGTTCTTCGCATCCAAATCAAAAAATGAGATGAGAAATGAAATTATTTAAATTTTTATTTGTAGTAATGTCTTTGTTAAGTGCTATTCCCTGTTTTGGTAGGCGGGTTCACTTAGATGGTAACTGGAAGCATTCAAAAAAATCTATTCTCGTAGATTTGCCTATGGACGCTTCTATTGAAGAAGCTAGTGGAGAACTGATAGTGAACTTCCATGAAAATGTAGGTAATGTGCGTGTTATCGTTACTAGTTCTACGGGAGAAGTGATCTATAATGAAATGGTACAAACGAGTACTATGCCATCTTTGGTAATACCTTTAAAAGATCAAGAAAAAGGTGTGTTGCAAATAACAGATGGTTATAACAATGTATATGGATTCTTATTTCTATAGATTTTATTAATTAAAATATTAATTATAAATAATAGTTATTATGAAAAAATAATTAAAATAATGTTTTCCTTATCAGTATTATTATTAATGTCTTGTGTAGAGGAAATAGATTATAGTTTACCAAGAAATGAAGTAAGCCGTAATATTACCACTGTTAGTAGTGATACAATAACAAATCATGAATTATTAGAAGAATTTAGTAAGGCATTAGCTTATAGTTTAGATTCTTCAATAGAATTAAGGCGTATTATTAAAAATGAAGCTTTAAAGATGTTTGATTATGATTATGATGTATTATATTTATCTATTAATTCTTATAGATTAACTTCTGGAAAAACGGTTGATGAATTAATGAGCTTGTATATGGATATAACTAGATTAGAAAAAATAAAACAATTATTTTCAACCTTAACTATATTTGTACCAGAATTGCCTGATAACAGTTTTTCTGCTGAACTTTGGAATGTGGAGAGTGAAGTTCCATATACAGCTTTAAGAGTTAAAAATAGTAATGATGTAATGGGCTATGGAGTAAATAAAGAATTCTTAATACCATCAAATGAAATTCCTAAATATCCTATTGTAGTAGTGAAGTTAAATGAAAGAGTGGTTTCTGTAAATAAGGCTCAAAGGAATTTGTCACCGATGAGTATTATAAATCCTGATATTGTATTCTTTAGTGATGTATTTGATAATACAGAGAATGCTTCTTCAGTCATACAGAATAGAAATTTTTCTAGTGGTGATACTAGAGATCGCACAGGATCAATACCTGAAAATATGAAAAAGGTTTATGAAGCCTACGACGTATTTGCTGCAACAAATGAATGGCCGAGAGATTATATATATTATGGCTTGACTCCTCAACAGCCAAAAGGACCTTTCAATCGAGATTTTAAGGAAAGTTTGGTGTATTTTAAATTATTAGGAGATCCACGTACAGTTATGAACAAAATTTGTGATCAAAGTGAAGATCCTAGAATTGATGGAAATACTCATCAAGAAACAGGAGGTGGTCGTCCCGGAGGTAGTACTATTCTTACACCATGGACAGACGGATCACTTGAATTTATAGTAAAAGTGTATGTTGCAAATCAAGCTGGTATAGGTAATGAATATATTAACAATTTTATAGTTAAACCATCTGCATTGTTTAAAATAACACCAAAAGATCCGCTTAGTAGTAAATTCGAAGTTAAATCAATAGAGTTAACAGATGGAATAGCTTTGGACCTTCCATTATTCGAATGGAATATAGAGAATTATGGTGCAATAATAAAAATAGCGATAGAAGAACTAGATATTAGTGAAACTATTCAAAGTGTAGAATCTTCAACAGCTACATTTGCAACTAATTTTGGATTTGATCCATCTTTTGGAGAAAAAGTAAAGATTGGTTTAAAATTTGGAGCTACAGCAACTACATCAAAAACAGTTTCATATACAGTTACTAAAAGTTTAGCTAGTGATGAATTAGGTCAAGTTATTGTTAATTTTGAAGATAAAATTCTAAAATCAAAGAAGAATTTATCAACTGGAAGGGATTGGAAACCTGACTATACAGATAAATATAGGACTGGATGGTATCAATTAGCACTAAGTCCATTAAAATATAATTAATTTTTGTGGTTTGATATTTTTTTGACTGTAATATGTAGAGATAATCTTAAAAATAATATCTATATTTAAGATAGAATGTACGAACTGATTCTGTTAAAGTAGGTAATTGATAAATAAGAATTATATTTATATAAAATTATTGTAATATGAAACAGGTAATCTATTTTTTATTTAGTATGTTATTATTTTTGTCTATATCTTGTAATAAAGGTGAAGATATTTCTTTTGAAGAAACTCCTTACTATTTGGGGTACTTTGAAGGAAAGGTGAATAGTCAAGATATTTCTATAGCTAATCAGTCGAACTCTCATTCTTTTATTGATCATGGAAATTTTTGGCAGGAGGTAAATACCGATTTAAGCGGTTTCTATTGGGAGATACCATTAGGAGTGCATATCTCTGACTATCCTTATCCTATGCTGAGGATCTCATTGATTCCATTGAGAGAAGGAGAATATCTGATCGATAAGGGTAAATTATTGAATGAAGAGATAGAATCTACTGTTAGGATCACGAAAGATGACGCTAAAATAGTGTATCATCCACTGAAATCTTCATTTCGGATACAAGTGGATAGTATTCGTTTTCATGAGGGAAGTGGTACCCCTTATATTGAAGGGAAGATGGAAGGCATCCTATATAATATAGAGAATTCGGAAGATTCGATCGTCATAAAAGATGCTATATTCGGAATACACTAACTTGGAGCCGAATAATGATATAGAAGCAATATTTAGATTGAATGGGAGTTCTATATCATGATATGTCGAACTTTTATTCAATCTAAATATTAATATTAATACCTTGTAAGTAATGAAGAAGTTGTTTGTTCTGTTAATATTGCTTTTATCTTTTGGTCGATCGCAGGCCGCTGATATAGAAGCTCGTACCGGAATACTAGGAGGAGATGGATGGGGGCTTCAGACGGGGGCGTATATAAACTTTCCACAATCACGGTTGTTTTCTATACAAACGGGATTGTTGCTGCATACCGCAGGGAATTCGTTTTCATATGGAGATGATTGGAATATTGATTTTTTTGTACCCGTGTATGCTTCTTTTCATATTCCGTTGAGCGATAAAGTGAATCTCCGATTAAATGCGGGTGCTTACACCGGTAGTGGTGAATATTGGAATCTGGGAGCTACGGCGGCGGCCGGTATAGAGGTAAAAAGATTTTATGTGGGAGTGAACTATTTCCAGAATTGTGTCAATGACCGGGATTTGAAATTGGGGTTGTCGGTTGGATATAAATTCACATTATTTTAATCTTTTATATATTTTGAGGATAGGGGTATTTGAGCGTTTCCTGTCTTACGATAAAAACAACGAGAATTATGGAGTCAACAAGTAAAAAACAGAATACCCCTAAACTTTGGTACTGGGGGGAACCTAAAGGAGGAATGAGCCTTGAGGATTGTGAGAAAATAGTAAAAGAGATCCCGCATTTTGACAGGAAAACCCGGCTTGCGGATATGTATATAGCTTTTGTTTGACAGCAAGGGTTTCATTGTGGCATTTAACATAAAGAAGAGAGCCTGTTTTTATACATCGCTCTCTTTTTTTTATAACTTAGCCCCCAATTACTAAATCGAAGAACATGAAAAAGACTTTTTTATTAGCGATAGCCTTGTTGTGCTTTTGCGCCCCGATGAGCTTATTCGCACAAAAACAGCTTGCTTTCAAGGATGGGAAATTCAAGATCGTCCAATTTACAGACATTCATTGGGATCAGAAATCATCTAAATGCGCTAAGACAGTCGCTACGATACAATCCGTATTAAAGGCGGAGAATCCGGATGTGGCAATGCTGACGGGCGACGTGGTGACAGCAAACCCCGGTTTGGAAGGATGGAAGTCGGTGATCGGGATCTTTGAGGAGGCCAAGATACCGTTTACGGTCATGATGGGAAATCATGACGCGGAGATCGTCCCCAAGGACGAGATTTATGCCATGCTTAGTAAATCACCTTATTTTATGGGCGAGAAGGGACCGGGTGATATCCATGGAGCCGGAAACTATGTGGTACCGGTCTACAGTTCGGACGGAAAGAAACCGGCGGCCTTATTGTATTGTATCGACTCCAACGATTATCCTACGCTGAAGGATTATGGCACGTATGATTGGATTCATTTCGACCAGATCCATTGGTATCGTGAGCAAAGTATGCGCTATACCAAGGAAAATGGCGGCAAACCGTTGCCAGCCTTGGCTTTTTTCCATATTCCTCTGTTGGAATATAATGAGATCGTTGGGGCGGAGACTACATTAGGACAGAAAGAAGAGGGAATCGCCTCTCCCAAGATCAACACGGGCTTCTTCGCTTCCTTGGTGGAAATGAAGGATGTGATGGCTACTTTTGCCGGGCACGATCATGATAACGATTATATAGGAATGTTATATAATGTGGGGCTAGCTTTCGGGCGTGTATCCGGATGGGACGCTTATGGAGATTTCGAGCGGGGTGGCCGTATCATTGAATTGCGTGAGGGCAAGTTTGAGTTTGATTCATGGATTCGTACCTCGTCCGGAAAGGAATATACGTATTATTATCCGTCTGGCCTGACCTCTAAGGATGAGGAAACGATGGAATTCTTACCCGCCAAAACGGTAGAACCTAAAAAGCACGGGGTAGCTTATACCTATTATGAAGGTAAATTTAAACATACGGATCAGATCGTTTCCGGGACAAAAGTGAAAGAGGGTACGATGAAAAATATCTCTATTCAGGAGGCTCCGGCCAAGGATCATTTCGCTTATGAGTTCCGTACGTTGATAAATATCCCTGAAAAAGGTGTATATCGCTTTTATACGTATTCGGATGATGGTTCCAAACTATTTATAGACGGGAAAGCTATTGTTGATAATGATGGCTCGCATAACGCTCGTATAGCGAAAGGAAAGGTGGCGTTAGACGCTGGTTTCCACGAATTACGTGTTTTGTATTTCGAGGATTATATGGGCGAGGCCTTGGAGGTCGGGGTTTCCAGCCGTAAAATAAAGGAAGCTGTCTTACCAGAGGACTGGTATTATTTACCGGAATAAATATCCAGTTGTAGAGACGCAGCATGCTGCGTCTCCCACTGTCTGATAGTATCTTAGTCTTGTACGGCAGCTTTCGCTTTCTCTACTGCCTCATTGATATTACTGCAAATATTTTCTGCGCCAATCTTCTTATCGAATCCGGATTTTGTTAATACACGATGTACATGTTCATTGACCCCGGAAAGTATCATATGGATATGCTCTGCCTCGGAAAGACGGAAAAGACTTTCCAAGTTATGCAGACCGGTAGAATCTATGAACGAAACCTTACGCATACGGATGATGCGGACTTTCGGTTTATCTCCCATACTTTTCATGATGCCGTCGAACTTATTCGCTACGCCGAAAAAGAACGGACCATCGATCTCGTATACCTCTACACCTTTAGGCAGGGAGAGGACTTCCTCGTCATGATGAATCTCGCCCTCGTCGGAAAGATCGATCTCATCCGTGGTGACGGATACATGCGTGGTCTCGGCCACACGGCGCATAAAGAATAACATGGCGATCAAAAGACCGATCTCGATAGCGATCGTAAGATCAAAGATAACCGTCAGGAAGAAAGTCACCAACAAGACGGATACGTCGCTTTTCGGGTTTTTCATCAAGGAACGGAACGTACGCCACTCACTCATATTATAGGATACGATGATCAATACGCCAGCCAGACAAGCCATTGGAATGTGTTTGGTAAGCGGTCCGAGGAAAAGCAAGATCAATAATAATACGATGGCGTGAATAATACCGGCAACCGGAGTTCGTCCACCATTATTTATATTGGTCATTGTGCGGGCGATGGCGCCGGTCACGGGAATACCGCCAAAAATAGGAACGATGATATTCGCCGCGCCTTGGGCGATTAGTTCCGTATTCGAATTATGCTTGTCGCCTGTCACACCATCCGCTACCGTAGCGGATAATAAAGACTCGATAGCCCCGAGGATAGCGATCGTAAAGGCGGAGGGAAGCAATAAGTTGATAGTTTCCATATTAAACGTGATCGGAGCCGGGGCTGGCAAGGAAGCGTTAATAGTAAACCGGTCTCCAATCGTCTCGATACCTGTAATACCCAAATGATTACGCATAATGTAAACAACGATCGTCATGATGACGATAGCGATCAAGGAACCCGGAATTTTCTTCGTTAGCCTCGGGCTTAACGTAATGATCAGGATACTAATGATACCGATAACGAATGCCCAAGGGTTAACCGTATCGAACGCCCCGAAATATGCGATCCATTTAGAGATGAAATCGGCGGGGACTTTATCCATAGTCAATCCAAATAAGTCTTTCATTTGTGTCGTGAAGATAGTGATAGCGATACCACTCGTGAAACCTACGACAATCGGGTAGGGGATAAACTTAATCACGGTACCGAGCTTCAACACGCCCATCAATACCAGAATAATACCCGCTATGACGGTAGCGATGGCAAGCCCTTCGATACCGAAGTTCTGTATAATGCCATAAACGATCACGATAAACGCTCCGGTAGGTCCGCCGATCTGTACGTTGCAGCCTCCTAAAAGGGAGACAATGAATCCACCGATAATAGCCGTGATCAATCCTTTTTCCGGACTTACCCCGGAGGCGATACCAAAAGCGATGGCGAGTGGTAGGGCAACTATGCCGACAATTATACCCGCCATGAGATCCGTCATGAACCTCTCTTTGGAATAATTTCTCAGCGCCGTAAAGAGCTTGGGCTGAAAATCAAATTTGTTCTTCATTTTTCTTCTTGCCTGTTTGATTTGAGGATGCAAAGTTAATAAAATAAAGAAGATGCAAAAAATCTAAAGACGCATTCCGATTTTGTGTAAACAATTTAGGAGGATTTGTTGTTTCATAATATAAAGGTAGAGAAGTTGCTCCTTGATAAATAAGTGATATCTATCTCCCGATAGATATTATTTAATGTTTGCGTAATCGATGTTTGGAAACAAATTCTTACTTTTGATCGGTCATAAGAAAAACGATATACAAAACAGACTCATTAATTTACTACATAAAATTAGCATTATGGAAAAAAGTATTAAAGGTACACGTACCGAGCAGAATTTATTGAAATCATTCGCCGGAGAATCTCAGGCAAGAAGTCGTTACACATTTTTCGCTAGCGTAGCCAAGAAAGAAGGTTACGAGCAAATCGCAGGTGTTTTCATGGAAACAGCCGAGCAAGAGAAGGAACACGCTAAACGTTTCTTTAAATTCTTGGAAGGTGGAATGGTTGAGATTACCGCTTCTTATCCTGCGGGCGTAATCGGAACAACCGCTGAGAACTTGGCAGCCGCGGCAGCTGGTGAGAATGAGGAGTGGGCTGAATTGTATCCTGAGTTCGCTAAGATCGCAGAGGAAGAAGGTTTCCCCGCTATCGCTGTAGCTTTCAAGATGATCGCTAAGGTAGAGGCAGAGCATGAGAATCGTTACCGTAAGTTATTGAATAATGTAGAAACAGGTACGGTATTTGAGAAAGCTGAGGCTATCTTGTGGCAATGTCGCAACTGTGGTTTCGTATTCGAGGGCAAGAAAGCTCCGGTTAACTGTCCGGCATGCGCTCATCCGCAAGCTTATTTCGAACCGATGAAACAGAACTATTGATAATTAAAAGTTGAGAATTGAAAATTGAGAATTAACATAGTTAGTAATTCTCAATTTTCAATTCTCAATTTTCAATTATTTAACCGGCGGATAATCAATCGTATAATGTAATCCCCGGCTCTCTTTCCGTTCCATCGCTTGACGAGTGATCAAATAACCTACATTGATCATATTACGCAACTCACATAATTCACGGGATGCCTTACAACGTTTGAAAAGGCTCTCTGTCTCCTCATATAAAATATCCAAACGGTTCCACGCACGGATCAAACGTGTGTTACTACGAACGATACCTACATACGCTTCCATGATCTGGTTTACCTCTTTCATGCTTTGAGTGATCAATACACGCTCTTCATTGGTGATCGTTCCCTCATCGTTCCATTCCGGTACATCTTGGTTAAACTCATAGCGATCCATGACGCTTAATGAGTGTTTTGCCGCGGCGTCGGCATATACAACTGCCTCGATCAATGAGTTTGAAGCTAAGCGGTTACCACCGTGCAGGCCGGTACAAGAACATTCTCCGATCGCATATAGGCGACGGATGCTGGATTGCCCGTTTAAGTCTACCTTGATACCTCCACATAAATAATGGGCCGCAGGGGCTACCGGGATGTAATCTTTCGTGATATCGATCCCTAAGCTGAGGCATTTCTTATAGATATTGGGGAAGTGTTTCTTCGTCTCTTCCGGATCTTTGTGCGTCACGTCCAAATAGACATGGTCTTCACCCCGTTGTTTCATCTCGCTATCGATCGCACGGGCTACGATATCACGGGGAGCCAAGGAAAGACGGGGATCATATTTATGCATGAACTCCTCGCCGCCAAGGTTTCTCAATACAGCTCCATATCCGCGCATCGCCTCGGTGATGAGGAAAGAGGGACGGTCGCCCGGATGATACAAGGCGGTCGGGTGGAACTGGATAAACTCCATATCTTTTACGGAGCCTTTCGCGCGGTAAACCATGGCGATACCGTCTCCGGTAGCTACCAGCGGGTTTGTCGTATTCCGGTAAACGGCCTCGCAACCGCCTGTCGCCATAACGGTTATCTTTGACAAGAAAGTATGTACCTCGCCCGTATCCTCGTTCAATACATAGGCACCGAAACATTTGATACCGGGGGTATGGCGGGTGACGATAATGCCCATATGGTGCTGGGTGATAATCTCTACCGCATAATGGTTCGTGAATACGGTGATGTTGGGATGGTTGTTTACCGTTTCTATCAAGCTCGTCTGTATCTCGGCTCCCGTATTGTCGGCATGGTGCAGGATACGAAACTCGGAGTGTCCTCCTTCTTTATGCAGATCGAATTCTCCGCTTTCTTTCTTATCGAAATTAACTCCCCATCGGATAAGCGCCTCGATCTGGGCAGGGGCCTCGCGCACGACTTTCTCCACGGCTGCCCGGTCACTGATCCAGTCGCCGGCGATCATCGTGTCTTCTATGTGCTTCTCGAAATTATCTACTTTCAAGTTGGTTACGGAAGCGATACCTCCTTGTGCGAAATATGTGTTGGCTTCTTCTTGTCCGGCTTTACAGATAAGTGCTACGCTCTTGCCCTCATTGGCTACTTTCAGAGCGAAACTCATACCGGCGATTCCTGAGCCTATCACTAAGTAATCGAATCTTTGTACCATGTTTTCTACTGTTTAGGCTCACAAAGTTAGGGATTAACTGATTAGGTTGTTCCTTTTGCGCTTGCTTTTCGTACAAAATAAATATTGACTACAGGTTTCCCGGATAGAGCCTTGCGGGTTGTGTTACTGCAACCCGGCTTGCAGTGGAGGCCTTTAGAATTGGACGGATAATCCCAGCGTGAAGGTACGGGCTACAGGATAGATGGAAGTGGTCTCGATACCGGGTTCTACGCCATTCACGTTGATATTAGCGGGATCGCCTCCGGTATATCCGGTAAGTGTAAATACATTATTTACCGAGAAATAGCAGCGTAACGATTGAATCCATTTATTGTCTGGGAGAGGAATTTTATATCCCAAGGTCAATTCTTCTAATTTCAGGAAATTACCGTTCTCAAGAAAATAATCGCAATAGATCTTGTCTCCCTTGATGGCGTTGTTACGGGTATAAGCATCTTCTAAAAGATTGGTAACCGGTACGTTTTGTAGCCCGTAGTACATTTGTTTCAGATTCAACAGGTCGTACCCCAGCCAAGAGGTGAAAAACAATCGTAAATCAAAATTCTTCCAAGTAAACGTATGGCTGAAAGAGAGCTGCACTTTCGGTACGCCGTTGCCGATAAAATTCTTGTCTTCCTCGGTTCGTTCCGTGGTCGGGATCTTTCTCCCGTCTTTGCTCCATACCAAGATATTACCCTCGGAGTCGGTTCCGGCATAGCGCCAACCGAAAAAGGAGCCGATTGGCTTTCCCTCCTCCAAACGAATAGCCGGGCCGGGTAATCCGGGGGTGGGAAGATCATACAGATAGGTATAGCCTAGTTTGAACTGATTGTTGGAAAGACTTTTCAGCGTACTGCTCAATAGGCTACCCGTGAGGCTTGCCGAATATTGAAAATTCTTTGTACGCACAGGTAGCCAATTCATTTCCCATTCCAATCCTTTGGAGTCGATAGTGCCTACGTTTGTCGTGATATTATCATGGATCATGGGAGGCTTGATCGCGTTGTAGACAAACAGGAGATCTTTTGTCGTACGTTTGAATAGATTCAAGGAGAGCATGAGGCGGGAGTTGAATAAGATCGCCTCGGCGCCTATGTTGGTATGCAGGCTTTTTTCCCAGCGTAAATCCGGATTGGGGTTATTGCTAGGTCCGAATACTTGTATCCATTTGCCATCTACCATGACTTTACCCGCTCCGGCGTACGTCTCTAGCGATTGGTAAGGGGAGAAATTATGGCGGCCCGATACCCCGTAACCAACCCTGAATTTAAGATCGTCCAACCATTCCGTTTGGAAGGCGGGTAACTCGCTCAAGCGTATACCACCCGAAAGGGCAGGGAAGTTGCCCCATTTATGATTCGCCCCGAATTTACTGGAACCTTCCCTGCGAAACGAGGCGGAAAGCATCAATAAGTCCCGGTAGGAATAATTAAACCGGGCAAAGACACTGATCAACTTGCTGGAATTCTTGAATGAGCTTAAGGTTGCTTTTCCATCGGTAAGGTAAGAACCGGTGCCTATGTTGTTCCATGTGAAGAAGTCGGTAGGAAAGTCGGCATTTCCGGCGTTCATTCCCGAATGATCCCAACGTTGGAATGAATAGCCTATCATCGCTTTGACCGTGTGCTGGTCCCACGTATTATCGTAATGATTGGTCCAGTCTAGCGTCCGGTTTACATATTTGGAAGAGGTACGATCCGCTCGCCCTTTCCGGTTATTGTCTACGGATTCTTTGGCCCGTGAGGTCCAATAGACATTTTCCTCACTCTCTTCCCGGTTCTCGGCGAGCATAATGGTGGAGTAAAAAGGTTTGCTCCAGTTGATCCGTGCGGTTAGCGAGCCGGTCATAAACTGGTTCTCTTGTTGCCGGTTTTCCTCTTTTAGTGAGGCTACGGGATTATCCCGCTCGAAACCGGAAGGATAGAGATACTCCGTCTCCTCCTCATCGGTATAGATCGGGGCGGTAGGATTGGCTAGCATCGCCTGTTGGAAAGCTGTATGGTTACCTAGGCGCAAATGTTGTTTTTTGTAAGCGAGCGATACGGTTAGCTCCAGATAGCCGGAGAGGAGGTTTTGGCTGATATGGGTACGTAAGGCGTATTCCCGGCGGGAGGATACAATGTCTAGTCCTTGTCCGTCCCTGTAATTCATGGAGATACGGAACGCCCCGCTTTTCCATCCGTTTTGAATGGATAAATCATGATTTTGTTCCAAGGGGCAGGAACGTATCAAAGCGGCTTGCCAATCCGTATGGTACCCTAGATCAGCGTCTCTCCCGGCTGCTACAAAGGCTTCGGGCGAAAGGACACGAGGTCTATTATATTCGTGAGCGGCCGCTAGGTAGGTTTGGTAATTGGCCTGCAACTTATCCGAGCTTTTACCGCTTTTGGTCGTTATCAAGATCACTCCGTTAGCCCCGTTCGATCCGTAAATGGCGGCGGAAGATCCGTCTTTTAATACCGATATGGAGGCGATTTCGGCTAGTGATAAACTATTCAAGGATACTCCGGGTACCCCATCTACCACGACTAGCGGATTGTTTCCGGCCAAAATAGACCCGGCGCCCCGTATCTGTATATCCGGTATCGAGTTTATATCGGACAAGGAAGATCCCGAGATGCTCATTCCGGCGATCAATCCTTTGATGCCTTGGATGGGATTGTTGACCTTCCCGGATAAGAACCGTTCCGAGGATACATAACCCACGGCTGATGTCAGCTCCTTGCGTGCCAAGGTTCCGTAGCCGATCGCTACTACCTCGTCCAAATTAAAGACGGCCGGTATCAATTGGATCTGTAAATGACGGTTATCGGGCCCTACCGTCCTTAGCTCCGGCTTATAGGCCAGATGGGAGATTTGTAGCCGGCACGAATCCTTATCCGTAAAGAAGCGGAAATACCCTTCCTCATTCGTTAGTCCTCCTTTACCGGAAAGAAGGTCGATTACCGAGACAAATTCCATGGGAGACCCTTTCTCATCCGTGATATAACCCGTAACCGGGACTGGATAGGGCTTGGGCTTCCTTGTATCGATCTTAGGCATCAACAAGATTTGTACGTCCATGATCTCATAGCGTATCCCGATCGGTCCGCATAGCCGGTCTAGTATTTTACGGATATCCGGCGAGGTTATTTTCTCATTGATTTTCTGTTTCATATCCAACTGAGTCTCGTTGTATAGGAAAAGATAAGGGGATTGTTGCTCTATTTTCCGCAATACATCCCTTAATTGAGTCCCATGTTCATTCAAGGTGATGGGAACCTCGATCTCTTGGGCCCGTGTATGCGGGACGCAAAGGAACAGAGCCGTTATTAAGAATGATATGTATATCTTGATTTGCATAGGGTGAATTAAACGGTTAATAGATATATCCTTCCGAGCGTTTCAATAAGGGATTGGCCGATATCGCCCGGGCAGGTATCGGATAGAACCGGCGATAACTATCGGAGGGTTGCTTATCCCACCAGATACCGGTCGTGAATAGGCCGAACCGGTTTAAATCGGTACGTCTTCGTTTCTCCGCTAGAAATTCACGTCCCCATTCATCCAATAATTCCTGTGCGGTAAGGACGGAGCCATCTTCCGGATAGCGTACTTGTTCCCAGTCTTCCGGCGCATAGTATCGTTTGCGTATCTGGTTCAAGATCGCCTCGGCCTTGGCTGGATTACCCAGACGAAAGGAAACTTCCGCCAGCGTATAATAAACCTCTGTTAGCCGTAACACTACCAGATTATTCGCCATCAGCCCCACGTCTCCGGATGGATAAAGCGGATATTTCACGATACGGATACCTGTATTCTCCTCGCCGGTCTTGATATTGGATGCGAGGGAGGTGAATCTTTTATCTCGTATGATCCACGGCGTATCGGAAGATAATTGTTTATCTGTGAGCGCTTTCTTTTCCGTATCGGATAGATGGTCGGAATAACGTGCTACTTGATCTATGAAAATGAGGGGGTAATTTCCCCATTCCTCGGCACCATACTGAAGCTGGTCGCTATTGTATATCTGTTGGGGTCCGAAGAGGAATAATCCCTCGTAAATGCCTTGTGAGAGTACCTTGAAGTTCTTCTTGCGGAGATCCGTATCAGGAAATTTGGAAAACGTGCGTCCTAACGTATAAGGGTAGGGCTTGCCGGATGGATCGTAAGAGGGACTGAGGTGACAACCATTATAGGCCGCCGGCAAATCCTTGCCACAGCCGAATCGTTCGGGCGCTTGGTAGTGCATAAAAAACAGATAGTAAAAATCGTCATATCCTACTTGCCGGGACTGGGGATAAGACCAGATTAATTCCGGACAATCTTGATTGCCCGCGTTCCATAAATCAGTCCATTCCGAGGTGAGAGAGTAAGTGCCGAACTCTCCGTTGATAATCCGTTCGCAAAGCGCTCCGGTCTGTTCCCACATCGGTATATTGATATACCAAGACGCGTTAAAATAGAGCCTCATCAATAATACGGCCGCCGCTCCTTGGGTGATACGTCCCTCGTAATTCTTAGAGGGTGCTTTGGGTAAATCGGGGATGGCGTTTAATAAGCTCTCTTCTATAAAGTGGAAATTTTCTTGTGGGGTAGCCGAACCGACCTCTTCCTCTGTCGTGAGGGAGATCGCGGGGATGCGGAACGCATCCAGAAGTAAAAGTTGGAAATAAGCCCGTAAAGCGGTAAGCTCGGCGATATGCTGCCGCTTGTCGGACTCTGCGAGTCCGAAGTTATCATATGATAACTCTTGGATATCCGCCAATGTATTATTACAATATCCGATACCTCCGTAGCAAGCGTTCCACATTTGCTCACTGTTTTTCTCGTACGTGTCCCATGTATGTTGGTGGATCATACGCCATACGCCCCCGTCTTCCCAATGCTCTCGTTTTTGGGTGATCACGAGCTGATCCGCCGATAACTCTTGCAGCCAGAAAGAGAAATTAGTCTCCGCCCATTTCGCATGCTCATAAGGACGGAGTACGGAGGCCATTAAGGATTCATAATCCGTATAATAATCCTCTTTCTCCAGCTGGTCGTATAGGTCTTCTTCCAGATCGAAGCAGGAGAAGAGCAGCGGGAGAAAAAGAAAGGTTAACAGCAGTGGCGCGTATCTCTTCATTGAATAAGAATCAAGTTCGTACCCGTGAGTTTATTGGTTTGTTGTAATACGGTTTCTAATTTTTGTGTCTTTAGAAAAGCGCCGGAGAAACGTTGATCATCGTTTTCCGGACGTGTGTATATGAGTGAGACCTTATAGGTTTGTTCGATCAAGCGTACGATTTCATCTAGGGAAGCGTTATCATAAAAGATGATCCCTTTTCTCCACGAGGTAAGCCGTTCACTATCAACTTCCGTTACCGTATAATGTTCGTCATTCACGAAATAATCGGCTTTTTGGTTCGGATGCAACTGTACCAATTCTTTCTCATGCGCGTTATTCAGGCTCACCTTTCCTTCTACCAAGATCACGGAGATCTCGTTTCCTTGATCGGAGGTCTGTACGCTGAAAGAGGTTCCCAGTACCTTGACCGATAAGCCGGAAGCATCAACTATAAAAGGCTGCTCGCTATTGGGAGTGACCTCAAAAAAGGCTTCTCCTCTGATTTTCACTTCTCGTACGGAAGAGGCGAATACCTCCGGATAGCTTAGCTCGGAATTCTCTCTCAAATAAACGGAACTACCATCGGGTAAAAGGATCGAACGATCCTCTTGCTCAGCTATAATCGTTTGCCATTCGGCATTTCCTGTTCCCGCTTTTCCGCCTTGATTCAAGAAATAGACGGTAACTCCGGATACAAGCAATAGTAAGACCACCGCTGCTATCGAGAACCATATTCTTCGGGAAGAAGTTGAGACCAAAGAAATAACCGGTGCCTCTTCGGTTTGCGATTGAGATTCCGAGGGCGTGATGATCGAAGCGATCCGATTCCATTTCCGGTCCGTTTCCGGATCGGCTTCAGTCTCTTCCAAAGGATTCCATTCGGCGGTTCGCTTCCGGAAAGCGGCCTCCCATTCCTTTGAGACATGGATGGCTTGAAGCAACTCCGCTTCTTCCTCCGGGGTCGCCTTGCCTTTCAGATACCGTGTAATTATATGTTCGAATCGTTTATTCTCCATTTTCCTGTTTTACTAAATCTGTATTACCATTTCCAAAGACTAAGGAGCGTTCCCAGTAATAAGGCATAACGCCTTAATCCATCCCGGAATCGTTTCAAGGCACGGGTAATGTGTTTCTCCACCACTTTCTCCGTAATAGCCATATGTTCCGCTATCTCCCGGTTTTTCAAGCCATTCAGACGGCTGAGAACGAACGCTTCCTTGCATTTGGGCGGTAGTTCCTCCATAATCTGATCGATCGAGTCGGACAGTTCCTTTTGGATCAGCAAGGAGGAAGGGTCGGGTACGAAATCCGCTGCGTATAATCGCTCGGCAGTCTCGGTATCCGGTATCCGTTGCTGTACCGAATCGGCTATCTGACGGTGTTTTAAATAGTTTAGACAACTATTCCTTACCATCATGAAAAGAAAAGAGGCCAGCGAGATGTTATCCAGCAACTCCCTTCTTTCCCATAGTTTCAAGAATACATCCTGTACGATATCCTCCGCCTCGTTTGTATCGTTGGTGTATTTCTGGGCAAATGCCTCTAAACGGGGAGAGAACTTGCGAAAAGCGTATTCGAACGCCTTTGCGTTGCCCCCTCTGATCTTATCGAAAAGAAGACGATCATCCGTTAGATACAATTGCTCACACATACCACTTTAGATAAAAGATTGAGGCAAATGTAACAAAAGTATTCTATTTTATGATCAAATCAATTTATTATATAACAACTAGGCCCGCTTTTACCCGCCCTTTATTCCTGTAAGATTATTTTATGTCCGAGAAGGGGGGGATTCCCCCTCTTGGTTGTTTTATCAAGCAAACGAAATAAATAAAATTAATTTAGTAATCTTAAATTGTAAAGCATGAAAAAGCATTTCTTCTCTTTGCGGGAAAGAGGTCTGTTCCTACTTCTTTTGGGACTTTTTCTTTCCTTTAGCAGTTATGCTCAAGACATTACCGTAAAAGGTGTAGTGAAAGACTCTAAATTCGGTGATCCGATTATTGGAGCTAGTGTCCTTGTGAAAGGAACAACGAATGGTACGATTTCCGATATGGACGGAAATTTCACGTTGGCAGCTCCGAAAGACGGGACTCTGACCATCTCTTATATCGGTTATAAATCACAAGAGATCCCGGTAAATGGACAGCAGAACCTGAATATCATTCTGGACGAGGATGTAGAGGCGTTGGACGAGGTGGTAGTAGTAGGTTACGCTACCGGTAGCAAGCGTACGATCTCCGGTGCGGTAGAGCGTATCAAGAAAGAGGATATGAACCAAGGTGTGGTGAATACGCCGTTGGAATCCTTGAAAGGTAAGGTTGCCGGTGTGGTAATCTCCAAGACGGGTGGCGACCCTGCCTCTAAGCCTTCTATCCGTGTACGTGGTACGACCTCTTTGTCCGGTGGTAATGATCCCTTGGTGATTATCGATGGCGTATTCGGTGATTTGAGCATGTTGGACGCAATCGCTCCCGCCGACATCGAGACGTTCACGATCTTGAAGGACGCTTCCGAGACCGCTCAGTACGGCTCACGTGGTGCCGCCGGTGTAATCGTAGTGACTACGGTGAAAGGTAAGAACGGTATGAAGACGTTGAGTTATAACGGCAACTTCGGTATCAGTAATGTTTATAAGAACTTGAAGATGTTATCCGCCGATGAGTTCCGCTCTACGGCGAAGGCGTTAGGCATGACTCCGCTGGATATGGGAGGTAATACGAATTTCTTCGACGAGATCGAGCAGTTGGGTTATACGCAGAACCATAACATCTCTTTCGGCGCGGGTAACGACGATTCGAATTATCGTGCTTCTGTAGGCGTGATCGATCAACAGGGTATTATCAAGAATAGCGGTATGAAGAATTATACGGCTAAACTGGACGCTTCACAGAATATGTTCAACAATAAGTTGAAAATCGAGTTCGGTATGTTCGGTTCCTTGAAACAAGTGGATTATACGAACGATTATGAGAAAACTTTCTATTCGGCCGCCACTTACAACCCAACCTTCCCTACGCATAAGAATGAGGATGGCAAATGGGATGAGGATCCCTACGCGAACGAGATCCAGAACCCGCTGGGACGCCTTGAGATACAGGATCGTGAGAAGAACGCTTACGTGAACGTACACGGTAAATTGACTTGGACGATTTTGGACGGGTTGAAACTGAGCGCATTCGGCTCTTATACGTATAACGTGAAGGAGAACATGAAGTATATCCCGAAAGATTTGAAAGCGATTACGCAGACTTCCGACGCTCATGGTTACCGTGCGGATAATAAGCAGAATATCTTGATGGGTAATATCCAGTTATCCTATAATAAGGATTTGAATGAGAAACATCATATCGACGCTTTGGCCTTGGTAGAGGGACAAAAATATCATTATACGGGATTTAGCGCCGGTGCCCGTGGCTTTGAGACGGATTACTTCGGTTATAACAATCTGAAAGCGGGTGGTACGGTGAAATACGGAGACGTGACTTCTTTCCAAAACGAGAATCGTCTGGCCTCATTCATGGGTCGTTTCAATTATATGTATGACAACCGTTTTATCGCCACCGTGAACTTACGTGCGGACGGTTCCTCTAAATTGGGTATGAATAATAAATGGGGCTTCTTCCCTTCCGCTTCCGCCGCTTGGGTGTTGAATGAGGAGGCTTTCTTGAAAGACGTGGATTGGCTGAGCCAGTTGAAACTACGTGCGGGTTATGGTCTGACCGGTAACCAAGATGCTATCGAGGCTTATAACTCGTTGGCTTTGATGAGCCCGAACGGTGTGACTTCCGTCAATGGAAATTCTACCGCTACCTATGGCTTTACACGTAACTCGAACCCGGACTTGCGTTGGGAGGTGAAAAAGACATTCGATGTGGGTGTGGACGCTGGTATCCTCGATGGCCGCTTTACGTTGACCGCCGATTGGTATACTTCCAAGACTACGGATCTGTTGTATAAATACGCAGTTCCGGTTCCTCCGTTCGTATATCCGGAATTATTGGCGAACTTGGGAGAGATGACCAACTCCGGCGTGGAATTGGCTGTAAGCGGTGGTATCGTGAAGACAAAGGATTTCGATTTCAACATGGGCGTGAATTTCTCTTACCAGAAGAATAAATTGAACTCCTTGAGCGGTTCTTATATGGGACAAGAGTTGCAGGCGAAACAATATATGGATCTGTCCAGTATGAGTGGTGCCGGTTTCGTAGGAAACAACCGTGTGGTTTATCAGATGGTAGGCCAGCCTGTCGGAGTGTTCTACATTCCTCGTTGCTTGGGCTTGACTCCGGCTTTGGATGAGAATGGAAACGCTATCGAAGGCCGCTATATCTACAACTTGGATCAGACGATCGATGGAAAAGAGGGTTTGGATACCAATGATGGTGGCGACCGTTATATCGCCGGACAAGCCATGCCGAAATATTATCTGGGAATGAACTTCAGCTTCCGCTACAAACGCTTTGACTTGATGACGCAGATGAACGGCGCTTTCGGTCATAAGATCTTCAACGGTACATCGCTAGCTTATATGAACTTGAGCCAGTTCCCTACATACAACGCGTTGGCTAAGGCTCCGGAAAGCAAGATCTACGACCAGTCGATCTCTGATTATTGGTTGGAAAAGGGCAATTATTTGAATATCGATTATATTACGTTGGGTTACAACATCGATTGCAAGAAGATCGAGAAATACGTGAAGAATATCCGTGTGACATTCTCGGTGAACAACGTGGCTACGATCACGGGTTACTCCGGCTTGTCTCCGATGATTAACAGTACGACGGTCGATAAAGATAATAATGACCTAGGTATGGATAACAAACGTTTCTATCCGTTATCCCGTACGTATTCATTAGGTTTGAGTGTTAACTTCTAAATCCATTTAAAGAGTCATGAAAAAGAAATTTATATATAGCTTTATGATAGCCGCTGCCGCCGCGGCATTTTCTTCCTGTTCTAATTTTTTGGAAGAGCGTCCTACAGACGCGTTTGATGAGGAGACCGCGTTCCAAAGCCCTACGTTGGTCTATGTAAACACGGTTGCGAGCCTGTACAATAATATGTTCAAGATCATGGGTAACGACCGTCATGTATATGACTTGAATACCTTCTCCAGCGATGAGGCTATGCTTCCTTGCCGTATCGGCGACTGGGAAGATGGCGGTTTATGGCAGAATATTTTCTTACACCGTTGGGGCACGATGAATGATTTGACCAAGAACTCTTGGGATTTCTTGTATGAGCAGATCGGAAAATGCAACCAGAGTGTTGATAAGTTGCAAGCCTTTGCCGAGGAACAACCGGACGTGGAATATTTCAAGGTTTATCTGGAAGAGGTCCGTGCGGTCCGTGCGTTTTTCTATTATGAGTTGTTGGATTTGTTCGCTCGTGTTCCGTTGGTAACTTCCTCTACGACACCGATGTCTGAGGTAAAGCAATCTGAGCGTAGCGTTGTATTTAACTTTGTCCGTTCGGAGTTGGAGGAGGCGTTGCCTTATCTTTCAGATAACCGCAGTAACCAAAAAGGTGAGTATTACGGACGTATTACCAAGCCGGTGGCTTATATGATCTTGGCTAAGTTGGCGTTGAATGCGGAGGTTTATGCGGACGACAATTGGACGGACGGCAATCGTCCGGCTGGAAAGAACATCAAGTTTACCGTTGACGGTAAAGAGATGAACGCTTGGGAAGCTACGATCGCCTATGTGGATAAGCTGGAGGCTTTGGGCTATAAATTGCAGGGAAACTTCTCGGAGAATTTCGCCGTAGCGAACGAGACCTCGGTTGAGAATATTTTCACGGTTCCTATGGACCCGGTCGCTTATCCGGACGCTAAGGACTACAATTTGGTACGTACCCGCCATTATGATCATGCAACCGCTTACGGCCAATCCGGATGGAATGGCTCTTGCGCTACGGTGAAGGCGATGAACGTGTTTAAGTTCGGTACGGCGGATGAGGATCCTCGTTGTAAGCTTACTTATTTTACAGGCGAGGTGACCGGCCCGGATGGAAAGACGATCTATACGGAATGGGACGGACAGAAAGTGCCTTTGAAATATGAGCCGAACGCCCCGAAGGTATATATGGATGCCTCCGATGGTTTGTTGGTGAAGACCGCCGGAGCTCGTATGGCTAAATATGAGTTCGACCAAAATGCTCAGGATGGTGGAAACTTGCATGGAAATGACTGCGTGATCTTCCGTTTCGCCGACGCGTTGCTGATGAAGGCGGAAGCCAAGATTCGTCTGGGACAGAATGGAGACGATGAGGTGAACCAAGTTCGCAACCGTGTAGGCGCCAAACCGCTACAAAACGTAACGCTGGATACGCTATTAGACGAGCGTATGCTTGAATTAGCTTGGGAAGGCGTACGCCGGCAGGATTTGATCCGTTTCGGCAAGTTTACCGAGGCTACGGTAGACCGTTATGTAGGCGTGAAACATTCCGCCAGCTCGCTGGATTATCAAGAGGATAAGACGGGATATACAACGGTATTCTCCATCTATGCCGATATCCTTAGCCTGAATCCTAACTTGACACAGAATCCGGGATATTAATACGATTCATTTTAATCTTTAAGGCTTTATCAGGGGGCTGTCCGTTATTGGGCAGCCCTTTCTTCTTTTTGCTTGATTTTCCCTAGGTATCTTCGGGAATTTCCATATAAATAACAACGTACAGCAAATAGCGGCCGTGGCATCCGATACGGCTTCTGCCGCATATACGCCGGTTACCCCCATAAAATTAGGTAATAGTAATGCCAAAGGAATCAAGAGGATTACTTTACGAAGCAAGGCGATAAAGATAGATATCTTAGCTTGTCCCAACGCTACGAACATATTCTGGCAAGCTCGTTGTAAGCCAAAAATCGTCATACCCGCCAAGAAGATGGGCATGACCCAACGGACGGTATCGATCAACTCCTCGTCGCTTGTAAAAGCGGAGGCTACGGTTGAGGGGAATAAGATCATGAATAGCATGAGTATCAAGTTGAAAGAGAACATAACGATTAGCACGATACGAAAACAATCTTTCACCCGCTGTTTGTCTCCATGTCCGTAATTATAGCTTATGATCGGTACGAATCCTTGGGCGAAACCGGTCAGCGGTACGCTAGCGAATTGCATGGCACTCTGTAAGATAGCCAATGCGCTCACATAGATATCACCAAAATTTTTCAAACTACTATTCAAGACGAAACCCACCAGACTCTCCGTGCTGGCCATGATGAACGGAGAAATTCCCAAAGCGAACATCGAGAGTACGATTCTTCGGTCCAGTCTCATATACCGCCTTTCCAAAGGCAAGGAGGCACGTCTTGAGAAAAGGAAGCTCAATACCCATATGGCACTGCAAGCTTGTGATAGGATCGTGGCGAGCGCGGCGCCTTTTACCCCCATATCCAACCAGAAAATGAAGATAGGGTCTAATACGATATTCAATAAAGCCCCGATCAAAACCGAGCACATAGCGATAGACGGACGCCCTTGTGCGTTGATAAAGGCATTCAAGCCCGTGGATATCTCGACAAACAGAGTGCCCAGTAAATAAATAGAGAGATAATCCACCGCATATCCTAACGTATATTTTGATGCTCCCGTAAAAAGCAGGATCGGTTCCATGAAGGTATAGGTGATGAGGGAAGTGAATATAGTAAATAGGATAAGCAATATAAATCCATTTCCCACTATTTTTCCGGCCCGTTCCCGGTCGCCCTGCCCGAGAGCGATAGCCGCTAACGGCGAACCTCCCGCTCCCACGATAGCGGAGAAAGAAGAGATCAAGATCACGATGGAGGTGGTCACCCCTATACCAGCCAAAGCGTTTGTCCCGATCTCGGGAATATGCCCGATATAGATACGATCTACGATATTGTAAAGTAGGTTGACAAATTGGGCCGCTACCGCCGGAAGCGCCATTTTGAAAACCAGCGGTAGCATACGTTCCGTACCTAGCCTAGCCTCGTATTTGTTCTTCATATTCAATCGGGATTTCAATTAAAATGGCTGCAAAGTTACAAGAACTTGTTGGATTATATAATCGAGTTCCATAAATTACCAGTTAATAAAAAACACTTAATATCTACCACATCTACAATTCCTTCTTATATGCCTTATAAATAAACATCTTATATAGTGGTTGTAGATAGAAAATATCTACAATTATCATTCTTTATCTACCATGTTTTGATAGAAAACGCAAGAAACCAAATTATCGTTTAGGTTCGTGTGTCGTAGTGCCTATATATGTAAAAGTAGTTTCTATTAGGGAAAACAAAAGTTTCGTGCTGAAGAAACTTTAGTTTCTATATAGGGAAACAAAAGTTTTCTGCTTGATAAACTTTTGTTTTTTACCATAAAAACTGCAAATGCTTATATGCTAATATTTTAAATACATAATACAACTAGTAGATACGTAGTGTGCCGCGTCTCCTTGCTGGCTGATCGTATCTCAAAATCACTATTGAAAAACAAATATTTTAGTGGTATTTATAAAATAAATTTTATAACTTGCGTTTAAGTTGTAAACTGTAATCTAAATGAAGAGAACACTAGGACTGACTTTGCTACTTTTCGCTACCCTTTTTTCTTGTATGCGCCAAGAAAAACCATTACCTGCGGAATTATCTCGTGCGGAATCTGTGATGTGGGAGCATCCGGATAGCGCATTATCTATATTACGTTCTATGCCTCAATCATCACTCTCTAGCGGAAAGAACTATGCTACTTGGGCGCTATTGTTGGCACAAGCCCGGGATAAGGTATATGGTAAACGCCTTCCGGATTCGTTGAATATCCCTTCCTCGGATAAGTTGGTTCAAGATGCGATGGATTATTTCGAGAAAGAGGATGACTTGAAAAGGATGGCGCAAGCGTATTATTATAAGGGACAATTATTGGAGGATCAGAAAAAGTTAACGGAAGCGATACCTCTCTTTTTAAAGTCTAAAGATATAATGACAAGGTTGGATGAGCCGCTTTTTACTTATCTGATCTGCCAATCATTAGGAAATACGTATCGTTATCAAGATCTTTATGAAGAATCGTTGGTACAATTAAAGGATGCTTATCAATACGCATTACGATCAGGAAATGGAGAACGGATATCTTATGCTCTATCGGAGCTGGGAAGAACTTATGTGCATATAAATGAGATGGATAGTGCCTTATTCTATTTTGGTAAATCATTGGAAAATGCTAAAAGATTAGGAAATTTAGAACTTGAAGCTATGGCTATGGGAGAGCTAGGCGTTGTTTATAATGAGTTAAGTCAAGGAGAAAAAGCTTTACATTACACTAGAAAAGAGCTTGACTTATGTTTACAAGTATCTTCCTTACATAAGCTTCCTCAAATATATTACAAGATAGGTAGTGCTTTTTGGAGTTTGGGGCAACTAGACTCAGCAAAGGTCTACTTTCAGAAATCTTTAGAAACGGACAATTTGTATACGCTAAGTGAAGCCTATGAAGTGTTATATTATATATGTGTAGAACAAAAACTTTACAAGGAGGCCATAGAATATAATAACCAATATCTTATTTACTCAGATTCGCTACAGGTAATAAATCATGCTGGAGAATTGGCTGAAATTCAGGCTCGGTATGATCATGAGAGATTGTTGAACATAAATAACCAGCTAAAACTAGAAAAAACGAATCAAGAGATAATCGGCTTGTTTGTCACTGCGGTTCTGTTGATTCTTATAATAGTCTATCAATATCGTGTATTGCGGAAGGAAAAATCTTTAGCGCATGCTAGAGAGCAAATACGAATTTACAAGGAATCGATAAGAGAGAATGAGAATCGTATAAAAGAAAATGAGCAATTGATCGCCACGTTAAATAATAAACAGCAGGAAATCGACGAGATTGTTTCAGAGAATAAAAGTTTATTGGATCAAAATGCGGAGTCCCATAAAGAGATAGAGAAATATGAAGAGCTACTGAAATCCTCATATAAGAAACTAGATGAGCAATTACCTTATTTCGATAAATTGAAAGACCTAAAAGAGCATCCTAAATATCTGAAGGATGCAGATTGGTCATTAATCATAAACTGGACAAACTTGCAATACCATCAGTTCTATACACGGTTAGAGAAAGATTTCCCTGATTTCTCCGAATTAGATAAGCGATATTGCTGCTTAATCAAGATGGGGTTCAGTTCTTCCCAAATAGCTGTTTTTGCGAACTCTCTCCCCGAGTCTGTATCCAAACAGAAACAGCGTATCAAACAGCGTATCAAAAAAAGCAAACAAATACCTTCCGACGTAAGTTTCTTACTAGATCAATATCTCAAAGAGTACTAAAAACAGGGGATGTCCATATGCGTGTTTTTAATTTATTGATTATCAGTGTTATCTGGTCTTGATTTGTCCATGTGTGTTCCTTGACTATGTATGAAAATGAGTCTACATTTGTGCTAGACTTTTATACAAAAGATATGCGTTTATACTCCATTATTATTCCTGTTTATAACAGGCCGGATGAGCTTGATGATCTGTTATCAAGCCTTTGCAAGCAAACCTATGTCCATTTTGAGGTTATCGTGGTGGAGGATGGTTCGGAGATACCGGCGAAAGAGATTGTTGGGCGATACCAAGGGCGATTGGATCTTCATTATTATGTGATCTCGAACTCCGGCCCGGGTATGGCGCGTAATCATGGCGCTAGGCAAGCGCGTGGCGAGTATCTGCTCATACTGGATTCTGACGTGGTACTACCCTCCACGTGGCTTGAGCATATACACGACTCGTTGAATCATTATCCGGTGGATGCGTTCGGTGGCCCGGATAAGGCGCATGCCTCGTTTTCCCCGATCCAGAAGGCGATCAATTACGCCATGACCTCATTCCTGACGACCGGTGGTATCCGCGGCGGGAAGAAAAAGTTGGATAAATTTTATCCCCGTAGTTTTAATATGGGAATAAGGCGGGATGTATATGAGTGTCTGGGCGGTTTTTCCGGCATGCGATATGGTGAGGACATTGATTTTAGCATACGGATCATGGAGGCTGGTTATCGGACCCGGCTATTTCCTTCGGCATGGGTTTATCATAAAAGGCGGACGGATCTCATGCAGTTCTTCCGTCAGGTGCGTCATTCGGGGGAGGCCCGGATCGCATTGAACCGGAAACATCCCGGCTCATTGAAGCTGGTACATTGCTTACCGGCATTATTCACGTTTTCAGTCTGTCTATTGGTTATCGGCTCATTCTTTTGCTGGTTGTTTCTGGTGCCTCTTATTATTTATGCCCTTTTATTGTTTGTAGACGCAATGTTCCGCAATAAATGTGATTTACGTGTAGGGTTGTTATCTGTAATAGCCTCTTTTACGCAATTGTTTGGATATGGAGTCGGTTTTTTGAGAAGTATTATTTGAAAATTCATTTAAATGGAGGGGTATGCACAGAGGCTATTGAAGGATACCAAACTAAAGGAAAAGATTTTTAGTTGAGTAGTAGGCTTAAAGAAGATATTTTTTTGTGGCAAATGAATATTTTTATTGATATTTGTGGATAAATTTTATAACTTGCGTTTAAGTTGTAAACTATAATCTAAATGAAGAGAACACTAGGACTGACTTTGCTACTTTTCGCTACCCTTTTTTCTTGTATGCGCCAAGAAAAACCATTACCTGCGGAACTATCTCGTGCGGAATCTGTTATGTGGGAGCATCCGGATAGCGCATTACTCTGTCTTTCCTCTTTGGATAGCTCAATCATGAATGAGCCGGAAAATATACGTATGTACCATGCTTTGCTTAAGATTAAAGCTAAAGATAAGCTGTATATTCCTCATGAATCAGACTCTTTGATTAAATCAATAGTTCAGTATTATGAGGACTATGGGACTCCAGATCAATTAATGGAGGCATATTATTATCTAGGAAGTACATACCGGGATATGGGAGATGCCCCAAGAGCGGTGAGAGCTTTTCAAGATGCTGCGGACATAGGGAAAGATAGTAAGCGATATGATATATTAGGACGGGTTTATGAGCAGATGGGATATCGACTGGCATATCAAGGTTTGTATGATGAGGCTCTCGAAGCTTATAGGAAATCGTATGAATACAAGATGTATGATAAAGGAAAAGGAGAGGTGATCGCATTGAGGAATATTGCTCGGATCTATAACGCCAAGCAAGATACAGACAGTGCTATATACTACTATCAATCTGCTTATGAGAAGGCATTGTTATTAAATGATCAATCGAGAATAGATAATGTACTAAGGGAATTGAGTAGCATCTATATAGATATGGGAAAATATGATTTGGCTAAAGATTTGTTCAGTAAGGTTTCAAGTATGAAGAATCAAGCAAATATATATTTTGGATTAGGTTGTATATATGAAAGTTATAAGCAAATAGATTCAGCTCTATATTATTTTGAGAAAGCAAATGAGTATGGGAATATCTATATGAAAAAAAATACGTATAGAATCTTATCCAAAATAAAAAACCAAGAAGGAGACCGTAAATTAGCCTTGAATTATGCGTATAAATGTATAGAACTGTCTGATTCAATTAAGAATCAAACAAAAACGGAAGCTGTAGCAAAAGTTAACTCATTATATAAGTATCAGCATACAGAAAAGGAGAATGTTCAATTGAAAATAGATAATGAAAAAAGAAAAATTCGCAATTATCAATTTGCATTATTTGTTGTTTTAATTATTTTCTTTAGTCTATGTTATATATATGTGTTAGAAAAGAAGAAAAAAGCAGCGATTGAAAAGGAGAAAAAAATACGTCTATTGAAAGAGAATCAATATGCGGAAAGTTTGGATTGTATTGAATATAATAATAAGAAAATTTCATATCTAGAGGAACTTTTGCAGCAATCGGAGTGTCAAAGAGATAATTTTAAAAAGCAACTTGTGCAATCTCAAAAGGAATTATTAGAACTATCAAACCGAAAGATTCTTACTTCTCAAAATGAAAAAAGTTTGCTTGAAATAGCTTTTCGAAAATCCGAAGTCTATCGGTTATTTCATGAAACAAGTAATAATACTGATACGGAAATTCAGAATAAGGATTGGAAGGAGTTGAGAAAAGAGATTGATACAACCTATTCAAATTTCACCGCTCAATTATATGCTTTATACCCGCAAATCTCAGAGTTAGAACTCCATATTTGTTATTTGATAAAAATATCCATGCCCGTGAAGGACATTGCAAGGTTAGTTGGACGCTCGACTCCTGCAATAACAGCATCCCGGATTCGTCTCTATAAAAAGATTCATGGAACAGAAGGTACCGCAGAAATGATGGATAAATTTATCGCTGATTTATAATAACTTAATCGCTGTAAACAAAAAGTAAATAAGAAGTAAATCCTATTTTGCTTATAGATTTCTCATAGAGACTATTTTTGTTTATAAAAATAGATAATGAAAAAGAGAAGTTTTATATTGGGATTAGTATTTCTGATGTTTGTTTCTTCAGTTGTGTATCCGAATAGAGTGAAGGATACTGAACAATCTTGGGAAGAAGAGGAAGATCGTTCTATAATATCTTCTCCTACATTATCAATAGATGAAAATAATATTTACATCCATTCTAATAAATTATTGGATGGACTTAATGTGAAAATTATAAATATAAAAGGAAATGTACTTTATAATGACATCATAACTGTTTCTTCTGAGATAGAATATCCTATTTCTATAGATTTTTTGCTGAATGGTGATTATAAGATATTTATCTCAAAAGGAAATAATTATTTGGTTGGATATTTTGATGTGTTAAAATAGATATTATCAACTTAAATCTTTAAATCATGAAAAGATCTGTATCTTTATTAGGCATACTATGCCTATTCGTATCGTTTAGTGTCCAAGCCCAGTACACGAACATACAGACGTGGGGACAAAAATTGTATTATAACGGGAGTGATTATCCGGGTACATTTTTGAAATTAAAAGTTGCGGTCGCTAATCCTCGTATCTCAGGAACAGGAGGAAAGGTCGTTTTCTATGATTCAGAAAGCTCCCAGTATAATTATATAGAAGTAAAGGGGGTTTATCAATCTTCGGATGCTCGGTTGAAAACCAATATCACTCCCTTAAATAGTGGATTAGGAACCATATTGGGGTTAAAACCGGTATCTTACAATTGGAAAAGTGAGACATCGCAATTGAGATCAGCAGAAGCCGTACCTTCTAAAGCTTTTGGTTTCTTGGCACAGGAGGTAGCTGAGGTTATGCCAGAGATTGTGACGTTAAGTTCCACAGGTGATAGCTTGGTGGATTACACGGCTGTTATACCCGTTTTAGTACAGGCTGTAAAAGAATTGGACGCTACTATCCAACAACTGGAATTGCAATTGGATGAAAAAGCTAATTTGTCTGATTTGCAGAATAACAAGAATTTGACGAGTAAGTCTTTGCTCTCGAATGCGGTAATGAATCAAAATACGCCGAATCCGTTTAATTCTACCACGAATATATCCTTTACGATCCCTACATCCGCACGTTCCGCTTTTATCTCTATTTGCAATTTGCAAGGAACTCAAGTTAAGAAATTCGATATCGCTACCCGGGGAGAAGGTAGTATAATGGTAAGCTTTTCTGATCTAGGTGTCGCAGGTATGTATATGTATTCTTTGGTAGTAGACGGACAGTTGATCTCAACGAAACGTATGCTATTGGTACAATAATATTTATTTCTATTGAAGCTATAGTTTTTTTGATAAGATTGAGTGATACTGTCTGTTGAGGGTATCCTCAATCTTTTTTATACAAAAGATATGCGATTATACTCCATTATAATTCCTGTTTATAACAGGCCGGATGAGCTTGATGACCTGTTATCAAGCCTTTGCAAGCAAACCTATGTCCATTTTGAGGTTATCGTGGTGGAGGATGGTTCGGAGATACCGGCGAAAGAGATTGTTGGGCGATACCAAGGGCGATTGGATCTTTATTATTATGTGATCTCGAACTCCGGCCCGGGTATGGCGCGTAATCATGGCGCTAGGCAAGCGCTTGGCGAGTATCTGCTCATACTGGATTCTGACGTGGTACTACCCTCCACGTGGCTTGAGCATATACACGACTCGTTGAATCATTATCCGGTGGATGCGTTCGGTGGCCCGGATAAGGCGCATGCCTCGTTTTCCCCGATCCAGAAGGCGATCAATTACGCCATGACCTCATTCCTGACGACCGGTGGTATCCGCGGCGGGAAGAAAAAGTTGGATAAATTTTATCCCCGTAGTTTTAATATGGGAATAAGGCGGGATGTATATGAGCGTCTGGGCGGTTTTTCCGGCATGCGATATGGTGAGGACATTGATTTTAGCATACGGATCATGGAGGCTGGTTATCGGACCCGGCTATTTCCTTCGGCATGGGTTTATCATAAAAGGCGGACGGATCTCATGCAGTTCTTCCGTCAGGTGCGTCATTCGGGGGAGGCCCGGATCGCGTTGAACCGGAAACATCCCGGCTCATTGAAGCTGGTACATTGCTTACCGGCATTATTCACGTTTTCAGTCTGTCTATTGGTTATCGGCTCATTCTTTTGCTGGTTGTTTCTGGTGCCTCTTATTATTTATGCCCTTTTATTGTTTGTAGACGCAATGTTCCGCAATAAATGTGATTTACGTGTAGGATCGCTATCCGTAATAGCCTCTTTTACGCAATTGTTTGGATATGGTACTGGGTTCCTTAGAAGTATTATTTGAATGTTTATCTATTTATATTTTAGAACAACTTATATGAAAACAACAAGACTTTTTTCTTTCTTAATTTTAATTAGTTTAGTATCAAACGCAAATGCTCAACTCCGGGTTCTTTCAAATGGACGAGTACAAGCAGGCCTTTTAAAAGACAATAATGAGGACTTAGGAAATGTAACCTCTATGCAGATATATGGTCGGATAGGGGATGCACGCGCAGGTTCGAAATTAACATTTGGTGATTTTGGACAATATGCAAATCAAGGTTGGAATGTGTTTGCTGGAGAATATGGAACCACGGATACGGATCAACTTTGGTTGCATGGGAAATTGGGTATTTATATGACTACAAATGGTTATGCTAACAATGTCGTGGCGTATTACAATCCGGCTAGTAATACTAATTTCGTGTTCAATACGAATCTTCGTGTGAATGGAGTGAATATAACTTCAGACGCTCGCTTGAAGGAAAATGTAGAGTCGCTGCAAAATCCATTAGCTCTTTTAGAGCAAGTGAATGGGGTCTCTTATTCATACAACCTCTCTACACTTGAGGAGAATAGGGAGCAGGATGAGTCTAAGTTCTCTGCCACATTGGATAATGGGATATCGGGAAGTTCCTCCGATTCAGAGGAGATTATGGATGCCGCTACTATCGCAAAGATAAATAGAGACAAACAAATCCAAGCAGAGATAGATCGAAGAGAGGCAGCGGAGGCTAGTCGTAAACGAATTGGTTTTTTGGCTCAAGACATACAAAAGGTATTACCCGAACTTGTACAAACGGATGAAAACGGGATGATGTCTATAGATTATATAGGTTTTATTCCGCTTATCGTAGAAAGTATCAAGGAGATGCAACAAACGATCCAACAACAGAATGAGGTGATTGATAATTTGCAAGCTCTACTATCGCCGGAGGTACAATCTCAATTACGTTCGAACACGACTTCCACAAGTAATATAAGTGCTGTGGATGGCGCAAAATTATATAATAGGGAAGGTGCATCTGTCTCTTATACCTTACCGGCGACGTTTGTGTCTGCTAGTCTACAGATATTTGATGTCACAGGTAAACCCGTGAAAGTTATTAAGTTGGATAATGGAAGTAGTAATGTGGTAGAAGTAAGCCGTTCGGAACTTGGTTATGGAACGTTTATTTATACGTTGTTTGTGGATGGGAAGAAAGCGGATACTTTGAAGAAGTATGTAAGTCTGTAATCTCAAGGAATTAAAAATAGAAATAACAGAATCATAAATTCTTTGATATGAAAGAGAGAATCGTCTTTTTTACATGTATCGTATTGACTTGCTTATTTTCCCCGTTATCATCACAAGAGGTTGACACGAGAAGCTGTGTGAGTACTTATACAAATCAGACAGTTTCATCAAGTGTATCAGTTTTGGGCTGTAATACGTTGGCTGTCCAAAATGTAACCGTGGCAAGTAATGGTAATTTATCTCTTTCCGCTCCGGCGCAAATTACGATTAATGGGCCTTTTGAGGTAAAGTCTGGCGGAATTTTGAATATTAGGCAATCCCAACAAATGATATTTACTTATACTTATGATGCGTCAGGAAATAGAACAACACGGCAATTTAGTGCGATGGCTTCATCTTTGGAGGCCGTTCCCGTAGACCAAGAGGAGGATTGATCAAAATATAATTTAAGTATACTTATAGATGAAATTAATATATTTATATACGATAGGGATATTTATCATGTTTATGTCCCCATCTTCTTATTTATGTGCCCAAGGAGTTGCTGAGAATAATCAATTTTTCGATTGGAAGGAAAGTGATTACAAGGCTTATGAGGATTCTTTATTGAAGGCTTTATATCCTCCGGTTATAGCGAAAACTGCAGAAAATCCGGAAAGGTTTTCACAGCAACCTCAGGCTTTTGTTCCTAAAGCCATATCTGATAATACTTACGTTCCGACTACAGTTACAATAGATAAATCGAAAGCTGTAGGAGAGATACCGATACAAACAGGTGTTTCCCCGACTGGAGCTAAAACCTATACGGTTCCCATACAGGTTTATCCGGGTATAAATGGATTTGAACCCCAATTATCATTGGCTTATAATAGCCAGCAAGGAAATGGCATCGTTGGTATTGGATGGGGTATTGGCGGTGTGCAATCGATCATGCGTACGAGTAGGAATATTTATTATGATGGTAAGCCCCAAGGAGCTTTACGTACGAAAGCGGATGCGTTCGTGTTAGACGGGATGCGTCTTATAAAGATCTCAGAGAATGCGACAACTATTAATTATGAGTCCGAGCAAGGCAATATAAAAGTAAAAGCTTTTTTGTCCGGCGATGTCGTGAAATATTTTGAGGTATTTTATCCTAATGGAACCAAGGGCATATTTGGATATGCCTCAAATACAAGCAATAAGATCTTTTATCCGATAGTTTCTTTGTCTGACTTGCGAAATAATCAGATCCTATATACTTATGTCGAGCAAGAAAACCATTACAGATTGACAAAAGTTGCTTATAATGGTGCCTCTGTGGAATTTCAGTATCAAGCCTCACGACCGGACCCCTTGGTCTCTTTTATAGGGGGGCTTAAGACAGGGGAAAGCTACTTGCTGGCTAAAATCATCAGTAAATTAGGCTCTACTGCGCTTTGTACGTATAGCTTGAGCTATAAAAACCAGAACAATAGCTCAGTTTTAAGCCAGATAGATTATTCCGCCTCCGGGCAATCTCTGAACCCTATAAAGCTTTACTATGGAGAAGGCATAACAGATGGGTCTTATGATAATGGTTCTGTCACACAGCTATATAATTGGTATGAATCAACGGATCCTGCTCGTATCAAGGTAGTGAAAGGAAGGTATGATTATGCGTCGGGGGCAGATGGTTTGATCTCTTTGCCTAATGAGAATCCCTATTGGGAGCATTACAGACATTCGACGGCTTTTCAGCATTCCCAGAATAGATATGACAATAAATTCACCGGAGAAGAGAAAATCTATCTTTATGCCGGATTGAATAGCGAGTACGCTTCCCCCATGCCCAATCTTACGACCGGAGCTAATTTTATCGATATCTTTTGTGCGGATTTGGAGGGAAAGCAAGAAGAGCATATCATAAAAGTAAACAATGGCGTTTCCGGTGATAATGATCAAGTGACTTTCCGTGTATATAGGGCCAGTTTGACTGTGGGATTGGTATCTAAATATACACGGACTTTTAATTTCCCGACCGTATTGACCGATGCGGATGGGGCAAAGAGCATACATCCTAAGTTTTATTATACAGGGGATTTCAATGGGGATGGAAAACAGGAAGTACTAGCGGTCTCTTGCCATCATCCTTTTGGAGAGACCAGTAAGACCTCTAAATGCTATATATTTGATTTGGAAAGTGGTAAGGTCTTATATCAGAGTTACTTGTTTCCCTATAACGTTAATTTTGTAGGCACGGAGCAGCCTGATCCTGAGGACGCATTTCAGAAAACAGATAGACTTCTGGTATTAGATTATGATGGAGACGGGAAAAGTGACATCGCTCTTATTAATGACTCCGGGGTAAATATATATACTTTTGATGTTTCCGGTAGTACTTGGACGGGCCGAAAAGTCTCTACTTATACCGGATTAAAAAAGGTGGATCTAAAAGATCGCTCGCTGTTGCTGGGGGAGATCAACGGAGATGGGCTTATGGATTTGCTGGTATCTCCGAAAAAAAAGGATCCAGTCTATACGTGGGCCGCTTATAACTCGATGGGAGATGGACAATTTTATAAATCCACGTTTGCCGGTACTCAAAACTCGGGGATTTCTACGGATGGCTTTTTGCTACAAGATGTAAACGGGGATGGTATGACAGACTTGATCCGGTATCATAGCTCCGGTTTCTTCACTTACCTCGCTAAGAAAAATAACGTGGGTTCGGTTGAATGTGCCCAAAATTATACATCGAAATCAATCTTGATCCCGACTAATATAAACAGTCATAATTATTTTAGTCAATTGGTCAGCTTGAAGAATGGAGTGGTTACAAAATATTCATTCAAGAGGAATGACAATAAAGGCGTTTTGGCCACGGGTATGGCGAATAGTTTGGGAGTGGTCGAAAAGAACACATACCTGTTGATGAATGAGGAGGCCATATCTTCCGGTACTTATGCTAAGGGTGCGAACGCTGTTTTCCCGTATGTGGACATTCAAGAGTCTATTCCTGTCATAGCCTTTTCCAGTACTTATATGAAAGGTAACCGGGTTGATAATTTCACTTTCACGTACCGAGGTGGTGTTATTCACCGCCAAGGATTGGGGTTTAGGGGATTTGAGAGTATATTCCGTACGAATTTGAAAGGGCAGCTTACGGAGCAATATTTTGATCCTTATAAATATGGCATATTGAAGAGTGAGGTTTCACCTGAGGCGAAATTGACCTATAATTTTGCCGTTAATGTTCAAGCCAATAAAACGGTCAAGATACGTTTAAGCAATAAGACAGAGCAGGACTTGCTTAAGGGTATTACTGCTACTACCGCTTTTGTATATGATACTTATGGAAATGCGACGCAAGAGACTATCACTTACACTGGGGGTATTACGGTAAAAAAGGCGAACACATTTTATAACAATACGGCAGAGAGTGGATATCTTATTGGTTTCTTGACCGATCAGAGCGTGACTACTACTCGTAATAGCAGTACTTATACCGAGCGAATGAATATTCCTTCGCATACGAACGGCTATGCGAATAGCAAGGTGTTCTATAAGAATGGAAATAAAGCGAAAACTTACGAGTATGTTTATGATACTCCGGGTAATATCACAAAAGAGACGCTATTCTTGTATGGTTCGGATAAAGGGCTGAAGACCGAATATGCTTATGATACGAACGGTCGATTGAAAAAGGTGACAAACCCATTAGGACTTGCAAATGAGTTTTCTTATAATACGGAGGGGCGTATGTCTTCTGAGAAGGACCACCGGGGAAAGTCTACGGCGCATACGTATGATCCATTTGGTCGGGAGACAAGTGTCACGTTCCCTGATAATACTACCGCTACTGTATCTTACGGATGGTCGGAGGAAGGGACAAACGCTTTGTATGCCATAACCCGTTCTGTGACGGGTAAACCTACTACTAAAAGTGTATATGATGCGTTGAATAGAGAGGTAAGAACGGCCGAGACTCGTTTTAATGGCAGTTTTCTAAAAACGGATAAAATTTATGATAGTTATGGAAGGGTGCAAAAAGTCTCTCGTCCGTTTGCCGGTAGTTCGGCTACGGCTTGGAATATCTATAGTTATGATACGTATGATCGCTTAACCGCTATATCGGAACCTTCCGGAAGAAAAACGACTCATGGTTATAGCGGCAATAGTATAACAACGGTGGAGGATGGAATCTCTGTCAAGCGGACGTATGATGCGTTGGGCAATCTTATATCTGTGGTAGACCCAGCAGGAACGATTACCTATAATCTGCGTCCGGATGGACAACCTTCTTCTATCGTCGCACCGGGTAACGTGACTACTTCATTTGGTTATGATGGTTTCGGCCGTCGGACTAGCTTGGGCGATCCTAGCTCTGGTACGACAACTTATGCTTATGACGCATCCGGCAACCTATTGAAAGAGACGAACGCAAATAATAAGGTTATCAATTACACATATGATACGTATAATCGCCTTAAAACGGCGACTTTACCAGAGTTTACGACTACATATACTTATAATGGCTACGATGAGTTGACGAAGGTCTCTTCTTCTGTCGGAACTTCCATTGATTATGTATATGATGCGTTGGGTCGTCTGTCGAGCCAGACAGAGACGGCGGTAGACAATAAATATTTACGAAAGGATTATACCTATAACGGAGGAAATGTAAGCTCTATTAAGTATACGTCTCAATCCGGAGTTTTGACAACCGAGAATTATAATTATGCGAATGGTCATTTAGTTGAGACCAAGCTGAATAACCAAACATCCATATTTAAGCTCACGAAAGAGAATGACATGGGGTTACCTACCGAGGTACGCTCCGGTGCCTTATCTCGTACCTATGGATATGACAGTTATGGATTCCCTACTTCCAGGAAGATACAGAAAACAGGGGTGACCACATTCCTCCAGAATATGGAGTATGTTTTCGATCCTGTTAAACGGAACTTGACTTACCGGAAAGACATTAATGTATCCCAAGAAGAGAAATTCTCTTATGATAATCTTAATCGTCTGACTTCCTACAAAGGGCTTATGGCAACTTATGACGCGAAAGGAAATATCTTAACCAAAGGGGATGTCAGTGGTACATTCGCATATAATACAAGTGGCAAGCCTTACGCCATATCTTCCTCTAGCGTGGCAAATGGTATTATGTCTTCCGCCACACAGGTTATTAGCTATACCTCTTTCAAGCGTCCGAACGCTATTACGCAAGATGGTAACGTGGCCTCGTTTACCTATAACGGCAATCAGCAGCGTGTGAAGATGCAGGTGGCTAAAGGGGGTAGCCGTTTGTTGACCCGCTATTATTTGGGGGATTGCTATGAGATCGATGAGACTCCCTCGGGTAATAAGGAGAAGCTGTATTTGGCGGGAGAGAATTACTACGACGCTTCGGCGGTATTGGTGAAGGATCATACGAATAGCTGGAAACTTTATTATATAGGTCGTGATTATCTGGGAAGTATCACGGATATCATCACCGAGGCAGGGACGAAATACGCGAGTTATAATTTTGACGCATGGGGTCGCCAACGTAACTCATCCAGTCACGTTTACATCCCTTCGGGGCAGGAGGTAGAGTTGTTCCTTGGTCGTGGCTACAGTGGCCATGAACATCTTAAGGAGTTTGGTCTGGTAAATATGAACGCCCGCCTGTATGACCCGGCTCTGGGTCGTTTCCTCGCTCCTGATCCGTTTGTCCAGATGCCGGACTTGTCCCAGAACTTCAATCGTTACAGCTATGCCATGAACAACCCGTTGAGGTATGTGGACGAGGATGGAGAGTTTATCCATATTATAATAGGTGCGGTTATCGGAGGAACAGCAAATTTGATCTATAAGGCTGTATCGGGTCAACTTCATAGTTTCAAGGATGGATTTGCCGCATTTGGTATTGGAGCCGCCGCCGGAGGTTTGGGGGCTGCGACTGGTGGGTTGGCCTTTGCCGCTGCTGGAGGTGCCGCCGGGGGAATCGGAGGCTTTTTGGCTGGAGCCGCCGCAGGTTCGGCGAGTACGGCGGTGATGATGCCTGTCCAAAGTGCGGGTAACTCGTTGTATTTCGGGGACCAGTTTATGAGCTTGAAGGATTATGGCTTGGGTATTTTGGGTGGTGCCTTGACAGGTGGAATCGGAAACGGTATGGTTGCCGCCTTGAAAGGTAATAACTTCTGGACAGGTAAGGACGTTAAATTCGGACGGACGATCTTCTCGTTCAAGAACACGGCGACAAGACCGGCACCGGAGATGAGGTTGATGGAGGCATCTACTCCTTCAGTAAATGTAGAGCGACCAAATCTAACTGCTACAGGAGATAAAATATCTGTGGCTAATGATCATAATACTTATACTGTTTATCAAGGAGTTGATGCAAATGGAGATGTACGTTATATAGGGATTACTAGCAGAAAGCCAGAAGTTAGATTCTCAGAGCATTTGAATTCAGGGACGAATAGGGCTACACTTGATTATAGACCGATACAAGGAACTGGGAACTTAAATAAGTTAGATGCTAGAATAATGGAGCAGAAATTGATAAATCGATATGGAATGCAGAAGAATGGAGGTTCTTTATATAATTTAAGAAATGAGATAAAACCTAAGTTTTGGGATAAGCATGGAATAGGTAAGTATTAATTTATAAAAATATTATCTTTACTGCAAAAAAGAAACTTGTGATAATATGGCAAAACGAATAGTGACAAAAATGGGAGATATTTTTTGTGTAGAAATAGATAATGGTTATAAAAGATTTTTTCAATATATCATTAATGATATAGAAGCTTTGAATAGCTCTGTAATACGAGTTTTCAAGACCCATTATCCCATGGATTATAGGCCGATTATAGAGGAGATTGTGATGGATGAGGTAGAGTTCTATGCCCATACGGTTTTACGTGCAGGGATAGTTTATGGGGCTTGGTACAAAGTTGGCAACTCAAAAGAGATAGGTGAAGGTCATAAGGATGTTCTATTTGGAACAGCTAGTGATGTCCGAGTTCTTCCAAACAAAGAACTTGAGTTTGTCAGTCCTTCGGAGAATTGGTATGTATGGCACATTAATGAACCTCCTTTGTTTGTAGGTAAACTTACGGAAAAGTATAAGGATTTAGAACAAGGTGATGTAATGTCTTATGTTTCTATAATTGATAGGTTGAGAAATGGAAGGTATATGCGTAAATGTCAAGGGAATGGATAGTTATGAAAAGAAACAGTGAATATAAATAATATGAAAGAATAGATAGTAGAATGGCTTTTGAATTTATGCCGTAACGAGGTAATACCAGAAAATAATGTAACATTAAATTTTGGTGTTTTTGAGTCTATATTAAAAAATAGGCTGTTTCGTGATAGAAAATGAGACAGCCTATTTTTTTGTTTGAGTTTTGTATATGTACTGATGCCGAGCTTATTTCTGAACTTTAATAAGTGTAGTTACACTATACAATCTGTTGATATATCTATCATCATAGAAGGCTTATCGGTGGAGCCGCCGCAGGTTCGGCGAGTAGGGTGATGATGATGCCGGTTCAAAGTGCGGGTAACTCATGATTTACAACCCACTATTGATAGAATACGATCAGGAAAGTTGTTTACGTTTCGTCATGATGGATCAACCTAATTATAATAATGTGACTTGTATTTCGTTAGAAAAATATCAAAAGTGAAATTGTATCAAATAATTATTGTGGAGATATGAGGGTCATCAAAATTTTCTTGCTGTTTGTTTGTTGTATTTCATTAGATGTACAATCTCAAACATTTTTGTCGGACACATTGGGTATCAATGAGGATGGCTCTGTTATCATTGCTAAAAGTTTGGCTTTACCCGGCTGGATTCTTGGAGTGGATGTGGATTCGACGGATAATTTGCTTTTTATCCGGTATCGGAATTTGTCGAAAAATGAGACTTCCTTGAAAAATAAGGGGGGAATATCCGTTTACTCCTTGGCTGATCAGAGGATGCTATGGCAACGTCCTGTCAATTATTTTAATCAAGATCCAAAGTTGACTTCAGAGGGAGTTTTGTTCGTGACAATGGGGAAGGCTACATCGTTGCTGGATTTGAAAACAGGTAATGAGGTTTGGAAGAAAAAGAAAATGATTCCTTATTGTGTGGACGCTAAGAACCGGATGTTTTTGGCTTATAAAGGCAGTTATATGAACGGGGTGTCTAACGAGTTGGAAGGCCATAGCCTTGCGACGGGAGAAAAGATGTGGAGCCGGAAAATGAGCCATGTATATGGATGGAATGAGAGTGGTTTACTGGATGACTCTACTCGATTGATTGTCTCGGATGGGATTCATCTGGTTCACATGGGAAATGGGGAAGGGCCGAGTTATGCCATGCCGACTGGGGCAAGTGATTATAAAGAGGCCGTCGCTCTTGGTGCGCTCGGTGTGGTGACGGGTGTCTTAACCGGTTTTGCAGCAGTGCCTACCGGGCCGAAGAAGGTGATGGAACTGGTATCGAATGTTTTATCGGACGACACGGTTTTTTACGTGGCAAGCCGGGAGAATTTGTTTTGTCTGGATCGGCAGTTGCAACCTAAATGGGGGTATCCGATACCTGATGGAATGGGATCTCGCTCTCATTTGTTTGCGAGAGGAGATAGCCTTTATATGATTAATATGGGAACAGGGTATCGAAATACTATTTTTGATACTTCTGAGGCTTATGCTCACGAATACTTAAGACTGAAGGTTGGCTGGCCGTTTATCGCCTGCTTCGATAAACGAAAGGGGGAGAAGGTTTGGTTTCGCCAGCTCTCGGATAAGAAAGAGATGGTGGAGGAGTTTGATATAAATTGGGAAGAGGATGCTCTGATGGTGTTGTTTTCCGATCATATCCGGAAATACTCGTTATCTGGGGATTCCTTATTGAGTGAGGTATCATGGAATACCGAAGTAAACGGGAAGTTATTATATCTTACCAATTCTTCTTATTTCTTGCAGGATTTTGAGGATAGTACATCTTATCAGCGATATAAACGCCCGGATTCGATTTATTGTTTGGTTACAGATAAGAATGAAATGGTTGAGCTAGACCAACAACTGAATGTTTTACAAACTTATCCTTTGTCTAGGTTACGTCCATTCAGGGATTTACCAAATGGGGATAATTTGATATTCTTGGGAGACAAAACATTGTGGGTTAATTCAAAGGGTGAAAAGAAAGCTTATTTACATACCTCATCCAAGATGTTTAGGGTAGGTGAAAAGTTTTTCATCTATAGTTTGGATGGTAAAAAGATATATGAATTTCCTTTATAATTAGGGGATATCCAAAGGCGGGTTGGATTGGTAAGTCGTATACAAATGCTTACATGGATAGAATCCCTGTTTTTGACAATGTATCCAAATAGTTTATTATATAACTATCAATGTTTTTAGGTTCTAGGGTATCCCTTGTCCAAGAAACTTGCTTTCCTGTTTCATCAATTTCTTTTTTAGCCCTATACAATAAATCGAAGTCACGCAGTAAAGATATTTTGGAATGTATATATAGTTGACTTAAGCATTGGATTACTTCTAAGACAGTTCTTCTTTTGTGATAATTTTCAAATAAGAGAAATCGAAGATAGTTCAAAAGTATGTATTCTTTGTTAATATCTAAATTGAACTCACATATAAGAATATCCATTCTTTTCCTTAGATCCTTTTGATTATCTATACAAGGTATCTGAGAAGCGAAGTCTTGCATGTTCTTGTTGACAAAGTCTGCTTTTATCATATTTTTAGACCAGGTTATCCATTTTTCATCAATTTCCATATCAAATACTGTCATGGCAAGTATCTCGAGGGTGTTTGGTACTTTATTTAATATTGCGGTGGGATTATAGAATGTGGATGTACGCAAATCAAAACGTCTCATAGCGTACAAAAGTTCTTCAATACTTTTATTTAGGTCTAACTTCGGAAAGACTTTGACTGGTATGGTGAAAAAAGCCATGTCTTGCTTTATCTCAAAAATACATTTCTCGCTCAGATAGCGATTCACATTTTCGATATGCTGTTCTTTGTCTTTTATTGATTTAGGTATATAATAAGGAATAATCATGCAAGTGAACCAATCTTCTTTTCCTTCATTCTTTAAAAGGCAAACCTCAATTCTGAAAAGTTTTCCCTCTTTTATGCATTCGAATGCTGTTTGGCTGACCTTTTTGGGTGGACTATCCCAAAGATAGAGTCCCAATCCTTGAAGTATGTATTTTCTTAATGTCTTTGGTCTCTTATAATTGTTGATAAAAGTCAATGTCAATGTCAGAGGTAAAATAAATATGAAGGGAATCAATGAGATTGCGATCAGTAGGTCCAATGGAATATTTCCGGATATGAGACCTGTAATAATTAGAATAGCCATACAAGGTATACAAAGGATAGTCACTAAAGAAAGTGAATATAGTAACCATCCTTTCAAGGTCAGAAACTCTAGATGAGTAAATTTACCCAAATCATGTATTATTAATTGTAGGTATTGTTTGATTGTAGAGATTGATATCTTATTTTCTTCCAGTTCCATTATGCTTGTTTAATGTCTATATTAATTACAAAATTACAACATATCCTTTATAAACTGGTATATTTCATGTAAATATGTAATAGATTACTTCATAGTTATGGTTAAATGTATTGTCAAGAAAGATATTTTGGCTATTTTTAATTTTTACCTTCTGAACATTTAGGGGTTCACTCTGTTTTAACAAAGCATTGGATATCCGGCATGTATTTAGTAGTGAATTAATTAAACGTCAAAATTATGAAGGTGAAAATATTATACACGGCTTTAATCTCATTGATCGCGGGAGGAGCGATGGCGCAAGATTGTACGTTCTTCTTTCCGCAAACAGAGGGAACGGTATGGGTCCGTAAAGGATATGACGCGAAGGGAAACTTACAATCTGTTATGAGTTATCAAGTGGATGAGGTGGAAACATTGCCTTCCGGCCAAGAGGTGGAAGCGGACTACGTATATACTAATCCCTCCGGTACGATCGTGAACAAAGGAGATATCAAGGCATACTGCCAGAATGGAGAATTTTTCCTCGACTCGAAAGAGACGCTCTCTTATCCGGGAGTGGTATCGGAAATGAATACGAATGTGGATATCACGGAGAACTTTATAAATTACCCAAATCCGTATGCGGCTAATTTCGATAAGAATAACGTGTATTTCGACGAGGCTTCCGTAAAGATCTACGATAAGAAGAACCGGAAGAATCGTAAGGATATGGCCATTAAGGATCGTGAGTTTATTAAAACGGAAAGCATAACAACTCCTGCCGGTACGTTCGATTGCGCTAAGGTAAAATATAATATCGCTACACGTTCCCCTAAATCAAAGGAGACAATCACTGGGTATGGCTATGAGTGGTACAGCCCGAATGTAGGCTTAGTGCGTACGGAACAATATGATAAGAATAACGTATTACAATCCTATACGGTATTGGAAGAATTAAAATAAAAAGGCGACTACAATCTTATGATTTGTATTAACCGGTTTAAGTGGATACGCTGTTGCTGAGAAGTGACAGCGTATTTTCTTTTATGGGAAAGATTGGGCAATTTTCTTTTTGTTTGACGTTTTTCGTTAACTTGCGGCAAATTTCGAAAAATGGAAAGAGAATATAAATCAAAAGTGGGATGGTGGTATCATCTGGTGATTATCATGGTGGTAATTGGTTGTGTGGCTGCGTTTTTGCGTACCAATATATCGGTTATAGTGGGTATGATGGTCGCTGCGTTGGGGGTGCTTCATGTTTTCTTTAATACGTATTACCGGATAACGGAAGATGATATGTTGATAGCGCATTGTAGTATTTTCCCGGAGAAGAAGATCGCTATCGCTGATATAGAGGCGTTGGAATCTACCGTGATGCCGGTGTCTAGCTACGCCCTTTCGTTGGATCGGCTGATCATATGGAGCAATGGGAAACCTTGGATGCTCATATCTCCGACCAACCGGGCTGATTTTATCAAACAGTTGAGAAAGATTAATCCTAATATACAACTTAAATAGATCTAATAGTATGAAATACGATGTCGCTATAATCGGTGGAGGTCCTGCCGGTTATACTGCCGCGGAGAGAGCGGCGCAGGGTGGGCTTTCCACGATTCTTTTTGAGAAAAACGCATTGGGCGGGGTTTGTTTGAATGAGGGATGTGTGCCGACAAAGACGCTTCTTTATTCCGCTAAGACGTATGATAATATCAAGCATGCTTCCAAGTATGCGGTGAAAGCGGAGAATCCTTCTTTTGATCTCCCGAAAATCATCGCCCGTAAGAATAAGGTCGTGAAAAAGCTGACAGCCGGTATCCGTATGAAAATGACGGAGCATGGCGTGGTGATGGTTACGGCGGAAGCTTGTATCCAAGGGCGTGCGGCCGACGGGACGATTACGATCGCCGCCGGAGAAGAGCTATACGAGGCTGCGAACCTTTTGATCTGTACGGGATCAGAAACGGTAATTCCTCCTATACCCGGATTGGCGGAGACGGAATATTGGACGAGCCGGGAGGCGTTGCAATCGAAGGAGCTTCCGGCCTCTTTGGTGATAATCGGTGGAGGCGTGATCGGTATGGAGTTCGCTTCTTTCTTCAATAGCCTTGGGGTAGAGGTACATGTCGTGGAGATGTTGGATAAGATATTAGGCCCGATGGATCGTGAGCTGTCCGAAATGTTGCAAGCGGAATACGCTAAACGGGGGATTAAGTTTTATCTAAGTCATAAAGTGACCGGGGTGCATGGAACCGAGGTTTTTGTAGAGAAAGACGGGGAGACATTCACGTTGCATGGCGATAAGGTCCTTTTGAGTGTAGGGCGTCGTCCGGTTACGAAAGGTTTTGGCTTGGAGATACTGGCTCCGGAGACTTTTCGTAATGGGGTGAAGGTGAATGAGTACATGCAGACTTCCCTGCCAAATGTATATGCTTGCGGTGATATTACCGCTTTTTCCTTACTGGCGCATACGGCAGTTAGCGAGGCGGAGGTGGCCGTGGATCATCTCTTGGGCAAATCGCGCCCGATGAGTTATAAGGCTATTCCGGGTGTCGTTTATACGAATCCGGAGATCGCCGGTGTCGGGAAGACAGAGGAGGAGTTGCAGGCAGAAGGTATTTCGTATACCGTGAAAAAAATACCGATGGCATTCTCTGGGCGTTTTGTCGCGGAGAATGAGATGGGGAATGGTGTTTGTAAGTTGATCTTGTCGGAGGATGAGACGTTGATCGGTGCCCATATGTTGGGTAATCCGGCCTCGGAGTTGATCGTGATCGCCGGAATCGCTATTGAGAAGGGGATGAAATCGGATGAGTTAAAGTCGTTTGTGTTCCCGCATCCTACGGTAGGAGAGATTATTAAGGAAGCGCTTTATTGAAATAATTATGTACCTTTGTGCCGATAATAGCGGCACATGGGTACATTTGAAGGATATGTAGGGATTCGTTTGTGGGACGGACAATTGGTGGACGATGTGGTCTTTAGCCTTTTGTTCGTCTTATTTATGTGTTTTGCGTTGGTGTTCCGTACCAATTATCGTTTATTCCTGAAGATGATGCGTGATGTGGTATATGTGAAAGAACGTCAAAATTTATTTGAGGTAACGAGGGGGAGCGAATGGCTCTTCCGGAATTTCATGACGTTTCAAGCCTTGTTTCTTTGTAGCGTTTGCCTTTTTGCTATCGCTAGGGCATATGGGTATTTCAACCATTTGCTAGAAAATACGGTGTTGATATCTATTGGGTTGATAATGATGGTATTGATGCTGTTTTATTGGTGTAAGCGCTGTTTCTATTATTTATTGGGGGTTGTTTTTACGGACGCTCCGAAATACAAGTTTTGGAAGACTAATTATAACGCTATTATAGGAGCGTGGGGGATCTGTTTATACATTCCGGCACTTTGGTTGGTATTCGTGGGGAGCAGTATACAGATTCCTGTTTTGTTGTTTGTATTTTTCTATATTCTGTGTCGTTTTGTGATAATTTATAAGACCATACGGATATTTCACAGGAAAAATAGCAGTTTTTTATATATTAGTTTGTACCTTTGCGGCCAAGAAATATTGCCTTTAGTTTTTCTGTATGAAGGCATTATTTATTTGTATAACTTTATCGAGTCAAGTACTCTATGGCATTGAATATTAAAAAATTATTGGTATCACAACCGAAGCCTGCATCGGAGAAATCACCATATTTCGATATTGCAGAAAAATACGGTGTGGAAATAGATTTCCGCCCGTTCATCAAGGTTGAACCTTTATCTTCCAAGGAGTTCAGGCAGCAACGAATCTCGGTTTTGGATCATACCGCCGTTATTTTTACGGCTCGTACGGCTATCGATCATTTCTTTCATTTATGCGAGGAATTGCGTGTGGCTATCCCGGAAACGATGAAGTATTTCTGTATGACAGAGGCGATCGCTGTTTATCTCCAGAAGTATATCGTTTATAGAAAACGTAAGATTTTTTATGGTCAGACCGGTAAGGCAGATGATTTGGTGACTGTTATCGCCAAACATGCGAAGGAGAAATACCTAGTACCTGTTTCCGATGTACATAAAGATGATCTATTCGCTTTGTTAGACGCGAAGAAAATCAACTATACGAAAGCGGTGATGTTCCGTACGGTGAGCAATGATTTCGCGAAGGACGAGAAATTCGATTATGATATGTTGGTTTTCTTTAGTCCGTCGGGTATCTCTTCCTTATTGAAGAACTTCCCGGATTTCAAGCAAGACGATATAAAGATCGGCTGCTTTGGCCCTACTACGGCAAAGGCTGTTAAAGATGCGGGTCTGCGTTTGGACGTTGAGGCTCCCACGGTGGAAGCCCCTTCTATGACTGCTGCTTTGGATTTATATCTGAAAAAACAGCAAGACGGTAAAAAATAATGACGACAAAAAGGTATACCCTTTCAAAAGAAGAACGCCTGTCGTGGAAACGTTACATTGACCTATTATTCGAAAAAGGACAATCGTTCGTGGCGTTTCCACTGCGGGTCGTTTATTTACCGATGGAGGAAGAGATGCCTGCCCGTGCTTCCTTCTTAGTGAGTGTACCGAAGAAAAAATTTAAGAGAGCCGTAAAGCGTAACTTGATCAAACGACAGGTACGTGAGGCTTACCGGGTTCGTAAATATGATTTACTGGAACCGTTGGAAGCGAAGAATAAGGGCATGTTAATCGCTTTCCTGTACCTCGATAAAGAGATCCATCCGTACGCTGTGATGGAAAAGGCAATGAAGAAAGCGATCCATATCCTTCGGGATAAAGAATAATGAGACGCTTTTTTACCACATTACTCTTATTGCCGGTTTATTTCTACAAATATTGTATCTCTCCTATGACACCGGCTTCGTGCAGGTATACGCCCACTTGTTCCGAATATGCGGTGCAAGCTTTGAAGAAATATGGCCCTGTGAAAGGATTGTATCTTGCGGTTAAACGAATACTTCGTTGCCATCCTTGGGGTGGGAGCGGTTATGATCCGGTTCCGTAACGCCATGGGTTATTATGATATACATACGCATCAGATGCCTTTCCATAAGGAGGATATCGCGATTATAAATAGGATCGTGAGTCCAATGGGTGATATGCAGCCGGGTCCACTTCTTGATACGGTTATTCGCTCATATGGTATCCATCCGTGGTATATATATAATGTAAAGGAGCAGATGGACCTACTTAGGGTATTGGTGTCTGGTTCGGGAGTCGTGGCGATCGGAGAGGCTGGACTTGATACACTGGCCGAATCTCCAATGGATTTGCAAAAAGAGGTGTTTCTGGCACAAGCCAATTTAGCGGAGGAAACACATAAGCCATTAATCATCCATTGCGTAAAAGCGTGGGCGGATCTCATTGCCTGTAAAAAGGCCGTGAAACCGGAGATGCCTTGGATTATCCATGGCTTTCGAGGTAATGGTGAACTTGCCTCCCAATTGGTTCGCTTGGGGTTTTATCTCTCTTTTGGAGATCGTTTTAATCCATCGGCTTTGCGTGCCGCATGGCCTGATTTCCTTTTCTTGGAGACCGATGATAAATCGATTGATATCCGCAGGGTCTACCAAAATGTAGCGGAAGCGTTGGATATTCCGGAAGAAAAGCTGCGGATTCAAATCGCTAAAAACGTTTCTATCTTCCACCTAAACGGATAATTATCAATTATCAATTTTCGATTCTCAATTAAAAAGTCGTACCTTTGCCTCGTATGAGATAAAGTGACAAATATATTAATGTAATACGATATAAATTAATACGATGAATTTTGTAGAAGAATTAAGATGGAGGGGCATGATCGCTGATATGATGCCCGGGACGGAAGAGCAATTGCAGAAAGAGTTGACATCGGCCTATGTGGGGATCGACCCAACGGCAGACTCTTTGCATATCGGACACTTAGTAAGTGTGATGATGCTGAAGCATTTCCAACGTGCCGGTCATCGTCCTATCGCTTTAGTGGGTGGCGCTACCGGTATGATCGGTGACCCGTCTATGAAGTCTGCCGAGCGTAATTTGCTGGACGAGGCTACTCTTCGTCACAATCAGGATTGCATCAAGAAACAATTGGCTAAGTTCCTTGATTTTGACTCCGACGCTCCTAATGCCGCTAAGTTGGTGAACAACTATGACTGGATGAAGGGTTATTCTTTCTTGAATTTTATCCGTGATATCGGTAAGCATATTACCGTGAACTACATGATGGCTAAGGATTCAGTGAAGAAACGTTTGAGCCGCGAATCCAGTGTAGGTATGTCTTTCACCGAGTTTTCTTATCAATTGCTACAAGGCTACGATTATTTGTATTTGTATGAGCATGAGGGTTGCCGCCTACAGATGGGTGGTACTGATCAATGGGGTAATATCACGACTGGTACGGAATTGATCCGCCGTACGTTGGGAGGGGAGGCTTATGCCTTGACTTGCCCGTTAATCACGAAGGCTGACGGTGGTAAGTTCGGAAAGACGGAATCCGGTAATATCTGGTTGGATCGTCGCTATACTTCTCCGTATAAATTCTATCAATTCTGGTTGAACGTAAGCGACGCTGACGCCGCCAAGTATATCAAGATCTTCACGGACTTGAGCCAAGAAGAGATCGCCGCTTTGGAGGCGGAGCAAGAGGCCGCTCCTCATTTGCGTCCGTTGCAGAAACGTTTGGCGAAAGAAGTGACTGTTATGGTTCACTCTTTGGAAGATTATGAGGCCGCTGTCGAGGCTTCCAATATCTTGTTTGGTAACTCCACGCACGAGGCTTTGTTGAAATTGGATGAGGACACATTACTAGCCGTATTCGAGGGTGTTCCTCATTTCGATATCTCCCGTGATGAATTGGCCGCAGGAATCAAGGCTGTTGATTTGTGTACTGAAAAAGCCGCTATCTTCCCTTCAAAAGGTGAGATGCGTAAATTGGTACAAAGTGGTGGCGTAAGTTTTAACAAAGAGAAATTAGCGGAGGTTGATACTGTAATCGACTGTTCTTCACTGCTTGACGATAAGTATTTATTGGTTCAAAGAGGTAAGAAAAATTATTATTTGTTGATCGCAAAGTAAAAAAATAATCAAAAAATTTGCAAGGTAAGATTTTATTCTTACCTTTGCATCGCTTTAGTAAAGCAATCGGATTGTCTCATGGTGTAATGGTAGCACTACAGTTTTTGGTTCTGTCTGTCGAGGTTCGAATCCTCGTGAGACAACTCAACAATCCAGAGAGAGGGATGTCAATTGTGGCATCCCTTTTTTATTTTGTGACATTTTCTCGTATAGATAGCTTATCCGATAAATCCCTAGGGAAAATGGGGTAGTACTTACTTTGGCCATGAAGTATATCTTCTCTGCCACTTGAAGTATATCTCCTGTGGTATTCGCAGTATAATTGTGGGGATAACCTTGCGATGTGTTTTTCATCTACACTTTTATTTATTTTTCATATATTTGTGGAAATTCTGATTTAAATCTATATTGTTATGTCACGTTCATTTCTTTTGTTTGGTTTTATCCTATATAGTGTTTTCTTGAGCAGTCTGGCGAATGCTAGTGATATCGATTTGTCTGCACCCATGGATAAAGGCGGGTGGAAATTGATATGGAGTGAGGAGTTTGACTATACGGGATTTCCTGATTCTACGAAATGGTCTTATGATACGGAAGGTAATGTATATCAATGGGGAAATAACGAGGCTCAATATTATACATCCGGCAGAAAGGAGAACGCTTGGGTCTCGGATGGGGTGTTGAGGATTACGGCCTTGAAAGAACCGATGGAAGGTCGTTCATATACATCGGCTCGCCTGATTACGAAAGGAAAAGGGGATTGGTTGTACGGACGTTTTGAGATTCGGGCGAAACTCCCGACTGGACGAGGGACATGGCCGGCCATCTGGATGCTTCCAACGGATTGGGAATACGGGGATTGGCCAAAAAGCGGGGAAATAGATATTATGGAAAATGTGGGCTATGATCCCGACACGATCGTAGGTTCTTCGCATACGGAAAAATATAATCATGCGATCGGAACTCAAAAAAATGCTAAAATTGCGTGTCCGGATTGTTATAAAGCGTTTCACGTGTACGCCTTGGAATGGGAGGAAGATGAGTACCGGCTTTATGTAGATGATCAATTATACTTTACATTTAAGAACGAGGGGACAGGCTATGAGGTTTGGCCTTACGATAAACGCTTTCATATCTTGCTGAATCTGGCGATCGGTGGGAATTGGGGAGGCCAAAAGGGTATTGATGATTCTCTTTTTCCACATGTGTTCGAGATTGATTATGTAAGAGTTTATAAGAAGTAGGGTGTAACGTGATGTTTTTTTATTTACTTTTGTGGTACATAACATTCTGTACTATATAGTGAAGGAGATACTTAAGAGGACGTTGGTTCGTATGTTGATTTGTTGCGTTATTGCCTTGTTATTTTGTATAACGGGGAATGCGAAGGTACCCTATATTCCTAAAATCATCAATTATTCCGTAAGCGATTACAAAGCGGGAAACCAGAATTGGGCCGTCTCCCAAGGCCCGGGAGGAAAGATGTATATTGGTAATAACCGGGGGCTTTTGGTTTTTGACGGTATTCACTGGGATCTTGTGAAATTACCGAATAATCTAGGTGTCCGTGCTTTGTATATATCGAAGGACGGACGTATTTATGTCGGCTCTTTCGAGGAGTTCGGGTATTTTGAGATGGATGATGAGAATGATCTGATTTATCATTCACTCAGTTCGTCTGAGATGAACGTCTATCTTAATAATGATGAGTTCTGGACGATTAATGAGTATAAGGGTGAGATTTATTTTCAATCATTCCGGAGCTTTTTTATTTATGACGGGGAAAAAGTAAGAAAAGGTGTATCTGACCTGTCCCCATTGTATATTTTCACATTGGACGATCATCTATACGTTCAGTTCATGGAGGGAGGAAGCTTTTGTCGAATGGATGACGGCCAGTTTACAGAGTTACTCTCGAAAAAGGTTTTGGAGGATGATGTGGTTTCGGTCTTGCCATTTGATCATCAGCTATTATTGGTCTCGGCTCGTAGTGGATGTTTTATCTATGATGAGGTGCGTAAAAAATTGTCTGTGTGGAATACACCAGCCAATGAGATATTAAAGGAAGGGATCGCAAACCGGGGAGTCATGATGAAAGATTCTACTTTTATTGTGGGTACGATTTCTAATGGGGTTGTAGCGATTAATAAGCAGGGGGAAACTTTGTGGCATATCAACCGGGAGAATGGCTTGATTAATAATACGGTATTGAGAGTATTTGCTGATAATTCGGATAATTTATGGGTTACATTGGATAATGGTATCGCGCAGATACATGTGAATTCTCCGATCTATTTTTATGAACCGCTTGAGGCCCAGATTGGTATGGTGCATGATATGGTGATAGAGAAGGGTATTGTTTATTTAGCTACGAACCAAGGTCTTTATGCGTTATCTGAGAATGATAGTTATCCAACCTTGATTCCCGGTACTCAAGAACAGACATGGTATATCTCCGATGTCGGAAATCAACTGATTGCCGGACATAATACAGGTACCTTACAGCTAGAGGGCCGAAAAGCTACTCAGATACCGGGTCCCAATGGAGGGGGGACCGCATTACGTAAGACAATTATCCATGGAAAGGAAGTTTTACTCCAGATGTCTTACCGTCCACTCAGTGTTTTCACCCGGGATATGGTTACTAATCGTTGGAAATTTAGCCATAATGTAGAAGGATTCTCTAATTTGATCAAATCGTTTGAGGTTGACCCTACCGGCAATATATGGGCTAGCCATATGTATAAAGGTATCTATCGTCTTCGCTTGAATGAGGATTTGAGGAGCGTGAAAGAGATGGAGTATATCGGAAAACTGGAGGAAGGTAATGAGAGTGGTACGATTAATGTAATGAAATTACGCGGACGTATTGTTTTCTCGGATGGGAGTAAGTTTTATACTTATGAGGATTTGACTGGAAAGATCGTTCCTTATGATTTGTTGAATGAGGATTTTCCCGAGTTAAGCGATACCTATCGGGTTGTTTCCTTGAATAATGATTTATATTGGTTTATCCGGAATTCGGAATATGTATTGTTAGGATATGAGTCCGGGCGATTCCAGTTAAAACAGCGTATTCCTTTTACTTTGTTTGATAATCCGACCATAGAGGATAGGGGAAATATTTATGTGGCTTCCGACGGGACGTCTTATTTTTGTCTAAACGGGGGGATCGCTCGTTATGACAGATACCGGAATTATGTGGATACGACTCGAGTTCCATTAAGTTTGTCGCAGGTAAGGGCCTATAATCGGCATGAAAATGAGTTCGCTCCGCTCCCTTGCAAGGGAGCGGACGCACCGGAAGCCGGTGCGTCCGTATTGAGTTATAGCTATAATACGATTCTTTTTAAGTTTTCGTATCCGGATTTTACGGGGCGCCGTTTCCTGATCTATTATAAACTGGACGGGTTTGATAATGAATGGATAGAAGGCACCAGTAATTTTCAACGGACTTATTCTAATTTACCGTATGGTAATTTTGTGTTACATGCGGTTGTGAAAGACGATCGAGGAAAAGAGCTATCTTCTCTGTCTTATCCATTCAAGATCGAACGTCCATTTTATAGCTCTTGGTGGGCGCTGATCATCTATTTTGCTTTGTTTTTATGTATACTGGTCGTATTAGTGAGAATGTATACGATGTGGATTGTCATGCGTGAGAAAAAAGTTAACGAGGAGCAAAAGAGATTGCAAGAAGAGCAATTGAGGGCGCAAGAGCAATTAATTGTCAAGCTAGAGAATGAAAAATTAGAAAATGACCTTACTTATAAGAGTAAGGAATTAGCCAGTGCTACTTTGTCTGTTATCTCTCATAATGATTTCCTTGAAGGTCTAAAAAAGGAAATACAAGCTCAACAATTATCGGGAAGTTATACGAAACGATTCTTCGATAAGCTCATCCGCATGATCGAAGAGAATATATCAGGCGAGGATGAATGGGCCATTTTCCAGACTAATTTCGATCGTATCCATGAAAAGTTCTTTACGAATCTAAAAGAGCGGTATCCCGATTTGACTCCGGGCGATTTACGATTATGCGCTTTATTACGTTTGAATATGCCAACTAAGGATATGGCTCGTATGCAAAATCTTTCCGTACGTGGTATCGAGGCGGCGCGCTATCGATTGCGTAAAAAACTAAATCTACCGGAGGGCCAAAGCTTGGTAGATTTCATGATCCAGTTCCACTAAGATATTTCATAGTTATGAATGAAAAATATCATAACTATGAAATAAGAAAATCATAACTATGAGTTTTCCTTGTCATTTTTGTTTTCCCATATTTAGTGAAATGTGTTTAGTAACATATAATGTTCTCCTTTTGAATTAACAAATGTATTATAACTGAAAATAAGACAATTAATATGTATTGCAGTAGTATAAAAGTAGTAATTTTCTGCTTGCGCAAGGCTTGCAGTAGTGTTGAAGTATACAAAAATTTGCCCTTTTTTAGGTTTGGGTGTTCATTTGCTTCAAATTTAATAATGAGTGTAAAAACAAATGTTCAACTTTAAAACTAGAATGAATGAAAGCTAAATTAATGCTTTGTTTATGCCTGTTACTTGCTGCGACTACTATGTTTGCGCAGAATCTGACAGTTACTGGTGTGGTAACTGAAAAGGCCACAGGATACCCGGCTATCGGGGTAAGTGTTTTGGTTAAGGGTACGACGAATGGTACCATAACCTCTATGGATGGAGACTATACTTTGAGTAATGTTCCCAAGAACGCAACTTTAGTATTTAGTTATGTAGGTATGACTACACAAGAAGTCCCGGTTAACGGACAGACTGTAGTAAATGTTCTTATGAATGAAGATACGCAAAACTTGGAAGAGGTAGTTGTTATCGGTTATGGTACGAGTAAGGCTAAGGATTTGACAGCTCCAATTGCCGTGATCAAGGCTGATGAGATTACGAAACATGCGACATCATCTCCGATGAGTGCTTTGCAAGGAAAAGTGCCGGGTGTGCAGATTACGAATAGTGGCCAGCCAGGTTCCGGTCCTTCCGTACGTATTCGTGGTATCGGTTCTATGAATACGGATAGCCAACCTTTGTATGTTGTAGATGGAATGTTCTTTGATAATATTGATTTCTTGAATAATAGTGATATTCAAGATTTGTCTATTTTGAAAGATGCTTCTGCCGCTTCTATTTATGGTGTACGTGCGGCGAATGGCGTAGTCTTGGTTACGACAAAGAAAGGTGCGTTGAATCGTCCTGCTACGGTTACTTATGATGGTTATGTTGGCTTTCAAAAGGCTACGAATGTATTGAAAATGGCTAATAGTGAGCAATATGCGACTATGATCAGTGAGATGGGTAATGAAACCTTACAGGCTGTTGTAAATAACGCTAAAAATGTTTGGGGAACACTTCCGAATACAAACTGGTATGATGAGATCTTACATACAGCTTTAACTCACAACCATTCTTTAGACATTTCTGGAGGTACTGAAAAAGCTACTTATTCTGTGGGTACCTCTTATTTGTATCAAGATGGTATCTTGGATTCTAAAAATGATTACTCTCGTTTCAATTTGCGTACGAAAGCGGATTATAAGGCTTTTGATTGGTTGAAAGTAGGAGCTAACGTTGTTTTGAGCAACTCTACGCAAAACTTGCCAAACGGCGAGGTTTGGTTAGCAGCTTTCCGTACACCGGGTATTATTCCTGTATATGATGAAAATAGCTCCTTGAATCCGTATCCTACGAAATATGGTTCTCCTGCCCAAATCGGTTTGAGTGAGTATTACTACAATCCGGTTGCTCAAGCGGAGTATTATGATTCTAAAAATTCAATGTTGCGCGTAATGCCTTCTTTCTATGCGCAATTCGACTTCTTGCCGGAGAATAAGTTATTCTTTAAAACGGCTTATAGTCAAGATATCAATGTTATCCAGACAAGAGCTTATACTCCAGAATTTTTGGTTGGTGGAACTCAGTTGAATTCGACTCCCCTTTTGAATAAGAAGAATGATATTTATCACAGTTGGATTTTAGATAATACATTGACCTATACAGATACGTTCGGTGATCATGGTTTAACCGCGATGTTGGGTCAATCCGTACGTGAAGAGAACTGGCGTAACCTATGGGGAGAAGCTACAGGTGTTCCGGGCGGACACGAGGAATATTACTATTTGAATCAAGGTAATGCGGATGGACGTAAAACTGGCGATGACGGTACGACTTATCGTGGTGTTTCTTGGTTCGGTCGTGTATCTTATGATTATAAAGGCAAATATTTATTGTCTGCTACAATGCGTGCCGATGGTTCTTCCAAATACCAAGAGAAATGGGGTTATTTCCCTTCTGTAGGTGCTGCTTGGAATATTTCAGAAGAAGGATTCATGAAAGATCAGAAATGGGTTGATTATCTGAAATTACGTGCGAGCTGGGGTAAGTTAGGTAACGATAAGGTTGCGGCTAGTGATGGTTTCGCTTCCATTACGCAAGATATGGGTACCTCTGGTATATTTGGAGGAAGCGCTGTTCCTGGTTATACGAACTTGGTTTATTTTAGTTGGTTAGGTTGGGAAGTCGTGAATGAGACGAACGTCGGTTTAGATTTTCGTACGTTGAATAGCCGTTTGACAATAGAGGCAGACTGGTATTATCGTTTGACTCAAAATGCCGTGATCGATGCTCCTCTGCCAATGGGTGCCGGTAACTTATTAGGTAACAGAGGTGAGATTTTGAATACAGGTGTTGAGTTGTCTTTTAACTGGGCTGATAAGATCGGTAAAGATTTCTCTTACTACATTGGAGCAAACTTGACAACCTTGCACAATGAGGTAAAAGATTTGAATGGTTTATCTTATTTATATGGTGGTTCTGCGGAGTTCCGTACGATTTCTCAAGTTGGTGGTGAGTTGAATGCTTACTATGGATATGATATTGAGGGTGTTTATCAGAATGCCGCAGAGATCGCTGCTGATCCGATTGCTGTAGCAAATGGTTTGGAGCCCGGAGATTTCAAGTATGTTGACCAAAATAAGGATGGTAAGATTGATAATAAAGACCGTGTAACATTGGGTTCTTATATCCCGAACTTCAATTACGGTATCAACTTAGGATTCTCTTACAAGAATTTCGATTTCTCTATGGTTATGCAAGGTGTAGCTGGAAACCAGATCGTAAACCGTAAACGTGGTGACCGCCGTTGGCACTCTGAATTGAACTATGACTTAGATCAGTTCGAGAATCGTTGGACAGGTGAGGGTTCTACTAACGAATATATGTCTGCGAAAGGTTCTGTAAAACCTTGGAATATCTCTAACTTTAACTCATTCTATGTAGAAGATGGTTCTTATTTCCGTATTCAGAATGTACAAGTTGCTTATACATTCCCGAAGAAAGACTTTGGAAAATTCAAGATGCCGAGCATTCGTTTGAGCTTGACTGCTGATCGTCCTTTAACTGTTTTCAAGGCAAACAGCTTCAGCCCAGAGTTGGGTAGTAAGAACGAGAAAGGTGAGATAGCATCTTCTTCTTATGGATTTGATGAGCGTGTATATCCTTTAGCATCTTCTTATACGTTAGGTCTTCGTATTATTTATTAATCTTTAAATGCTAATCAGAAGTATATGAAAAATATATTAAAAAAACAGATTTTATGGGCTATCCCTTTAGCCTTTTCATTGCTGACATCCAGTTGTAGTGATTACTTGGATAAGCTTCCAGAGAATACTGTAGAGGTAGAGGGTATTGATTATACGAATAAATCGAATATGTATATGCCTGTTTCCGGTGTATATGCGACCGCTCGTGGTTATCTGGGGTCTTGGTCCTCGTATGGATGTATCATAGTTCGCGGTGACGATGTGAATAAAGGAGGATCTCCTACGGACCAGATTGAGTATGAGTATGCTAGTAAATTCCAGTATGATCGTTTGACTACTTTCTGGGCATTAAGTGGCCTTTGGGGAAACTGCTATTATGTTGTCTCTACTTCTAATTCAGCATTGGAGTCTTTAGAGAATTATGCTAAACATTTGACGAGTGAGTCAGACAAGCAATTAAACGCTCAATATGCTGCTGAAGTTCGCTTTTTCCGAGCATATGCTTATTTCCAGTTGGTAAATTTGTTTGGCGATGTGCCTCTTTTGTTAGACAATCAAGAACTGAATGTATTCAAGAATACGAAAGAGGATGTAAAGAAGTACATTTATGACGAGTTGGATTATTGTATAGCAAACTTACCGGCTATTCGTCCGAATGAGTCTGAGCATCCGGGAGCGGTTACAAAATATACCGCTGAGATGTTGAAAGCGAAACAGAAGATGTATGATAATGAATGGGATGAGGTATTGGCCTTGACCGAGGATATCGTCAATAGCGGAAAGTTTGAGTTGTATAATGACTTCTATGAGTTGTTTAAGATTCCGGGAAAATTGTGTAATGAGTCTTTGCTAGAGTATCAATTTACTGACTTTGGAAATGGAAGTGGTGATATCGTTTCTTCTGACAACTGGTTTGCGTTCCAAGGTCCTCGTGGAGAGGCTCCTATCTCTGGATGGGCATTTATTGAGCCGACTGAGAAAATCCGTAATTTATTCTCTAAACGTGGTGAAGCGGTTCGTGCGGAAACAACGTTCCTCATGACGGATGCCACTACTCGTGACGGTGATTATATTCCTGTCGCTCAACCGGGTGAACCGACTGCTTATAATGGAAAGGCTTATACACCGGCTAATCAAATGACTCCGGGACGTACTGGATATGGCGATAATAATAATATCCGTGTATTCCGTTATGCTGATGTGTTGTTAATGAACGCTGAGGCTAAAGTTCGTAAGGGACAAAATGGAGACGCTCCATTAAACTTGGTTCGCGAACGTGCTGGTTTAGCTCCGATTGCAAATGCGACTTTGGATCAAATTCTGGAAGAGCGTCAAGTTGAGTTGGCATTGGAATGGGGCGAACGTTTCTTCGATTTAGTCCGTACGGACAGAGCCACTCAAGAACTTCCGGGTTTTGTGAAAGGAGAAAGCGAATATTATCCGATACCACAGGATCAAATTGACTTGAATCCTAACTTAGAAGCTGAGCCTGTGCCTTTTGAGCCGGAAGTAACAGAGTAATATAAGATTCTCATTATTTACTAGACCTTTGTAGTTTGGCAAGGCGGTGTCAACCCGTTTGGCACCGCCTATTTTATCTCAAATCATATCTTTATTTATATAAATATCAGCATCATGAAACACATCGCATTACTAACTACTCTCTTATTATCCGCCAGCTTGCAAGCGGTGGAGAAACCTTACGACTATGTTTTCTTCGAGAATAGCTTGATGAAAGGGGATTACTTTTATTCTCAAGCGAAATATACCTCACCTTCTTGGATTAAAAATGCGAGACATCATCTTCCGGTTGCCGGCTCTGTCGCTTTTACGCCCGGTAATTCCTTGGAGCTTACCTATGTATCCGCTCCCAGTGGAGATTGGTATAGCGAGATACAATATTGCCCGGTCCGTGGCAATGACTTCTTTCGTGAGCCTTCTACGCTCTCTATGCAAGTGCAGTTGAGAGAGAGCATGAATGCTGCCGCTCTTCCCAATATCGCTATTCGTTATGCGGACAGCACGTATACCCAATACCTAAACCTGAGAAATTATCTGAAAGATACACGTCCCGGCGTATGGCATTCCGTATCCATTCCTTTGAAGGATTTCGGATTAAACGCCGTGAACGATACGAACATCAAGAAATTAGCGGCTGTAGCCCTTCGTCCCGGTACGGCCGATGGAAACGAATATACGATTTATCTGGACGATATAGAGCTTTTGCCGGCTTCCCTTCCGTCGGTAAGTGCCTTAAACGCTCCGGTCTTGCAGGAAGCCAAGGCGTATGAGCGTCATATCGATATCAAATGGATTCCTCAATCGAAGGAGGATATAAAATACTATCGCATTTACCGTTCTTTCGACGGGATCACTTACCAGCCGGTCGCTGTCCGCCGCCCTTGGATGAATCGTTATACCGATTTCTTGGGAGAGGTTGGTAAAAAGGCTTATTATAAGGTGACGGTCGTGGATTATGCGCTGAATGAATCCAATGATTCCCAGACAGTATCGGCCACTACCTATCCAATGACGGACGAGCAATTGCTGGATATGGTACAGGAAGCGAACTTCCGTTACTATTGGGAGGGAGCGGAGCCAAATAGCGGTCTTGCCCGTGAGAATATTCCCGGACGGAATGATATGATCGCTACCGGGGCTTCCGGCTTCGGTATCATGGCGATCGTGGCGGGTATCGAACGGGGATTTATCACCCGGGAAGAGGGCGTACAGCGTTTCTTGAAAATCACTTCTTTCTTGGAGAAAGCGGATAAATTCCATGGGGCGGTCTCTCACTTTATCGATGGGACAACCGGGAAGACGGTCGCTTTCTTCGGCCCGAAAGATAATGGAGGTGATTTGGTGGAGACCTCTTTCTTATTCCAAGGACTGTTAACGGCTCGTCAATATTTCAACCAAGAGAATGACAAGGAGAAACAAATCCGTAAGAGCATCGATAATCTATGGAAAAACGTGGAATGGAGCTGGTATAAGCAATTTAAGGACAGCCCATATCTATATTGGCACTGGTCTCCAGATCAGGCGTGGGTGATCAATCATAAATTGATCGGCTGGAATGAGACCATGATTACCTATATGTTGGCTATCATGGGGCCGAAATACGGAATCTCTCCGGAGATGTATTATAGCGGCTGGGCCAGCCAAGAGGAGTATGCGCAAGAATACCGTGCCGATTGGGGGCGTGTAGAAGATGGTAAGATGTATACGAATGGCAATACTTATTATGGGGAGAACTTGAAAGTAGGTGTCTCTAATGGAGGTCCTCTTTTCTTTATCCATTACTCCTATCTCGGGCTGGACCCACATAAGTTCACGGATAAGTACACGAATTATTTCGAGAACAACCAGAAAATGGCAAAGATCAATCAACGGTATTGTATCGAGAACCAAGGGGGGTATGTAGGTTATGGAGAAGATTGTTGGGGATTGACCGCCAGCGATTTCGCTTGGAACTATCAAGCTCAGGAGCCGATGCCGCACAGGGATAACGGAACGATGGCACCTACGGGCGCTCTGGCTTCTTTCCCTTATACGCCGGACGCTTCCATGAAAGCCTTGCGGAATTATTATCGTAACCATGGCAGCTTCTTATGGGGTGAGTACGGTTTCCGGGATGCTTTCAACTTGACTGTAAATTGGGTATCTCCCTTATTTATGGGATTGAATCAAGCGCCTGTAACGGTTATGATCGAGAATTACCGTACGAATCTGTTGTGGAACCTTTTCATGAGCCATCCGGATGTCCAAAAAGGTATCCAAAAGATTCAATCCATAAAATAATAATGCGACAAAAAACAACAATAACTTATCTTGAACATAATATGCTGGCATATAATAGAATAAATAGGGCTATCGCTTCTTGGAAAAAACATGTACGTGTTTTCTCGGAAACATGTACGTCTTTTTCGGAAAACACGTACATGTTTTTCCGGAAAGACGTAGGAGTTTCTAGCGCTTCCTTAAAAGCCTACAATAAGTGTATGCTCGTATCACTCCTTGCCTCTTTCTTCGCGGTCTCTACCGTAAACGCTCAAGTAAACGAGCGGGGAGATTCCGTGATCGTGATCAAGGGGCAGGTAAGCGATTACTATATTACCGTATCCCAAAAACATTTTCTGGAAGGTACGATTACCGGACCGGACGGCAAGCCCTTGGAAGGCGCTACGGTGATGTTCACGGCTAGCCCGGTTCATTATACCACCGATGCGACAGGCTATTATAAGATACAAGCAAGTCGCTACGATCATGAGTTATTCGTGTATTATCCGGGGATGAAGTACGCTTATCGCACCTTTGGCGATAACGATACGAAAATAGATATCCGGATGGAGGCGGATCCTCGTGATGTACGGGTAAAAGCTCCTCAGCAAGCCACCCGCTGGTTCGACGCTACGGCCGATCATCCCTCTACCTATTGCAACCCGATGAATTTGAGCTACTGCTTCCGGGCGAATCTGCCGGATTTGGTGAAGAATGGCTCTTTCCGCTCTACGGCCGATCCGATGATGGTCATGTATAAAGGGGAATATTTCCTTTTCGCCACGAACCAAGCCGGATTCTATTATTCCAAGGATTTAAGCAATTGGGAGTTTGTATTCGCCGGTTTCCAACGTTATCCGGAAGATGACGACTTGTGCGCTCCGGCGGCTTTCGTAAGTGGAGATACCTTGTTCTATACCGGTTCTACCTATGCGGGATTGCCTATTTGGTATAGTACGAACCCGAAAAGCGGAAAGTTCAAGCGGTATGTGGAGAAAACGGCTCTTCCTAGCTGGGACCCGGCATTTTTGCTGGATGATGACGGACGTTTGTATATGTACTATGGTTCAAGTAATGAGTTCGCTTTGAAGGGAGTGGAACTGGATCGCCGTGATTTCCACCCGATCAGCAAGATCCAAGAGATCATGATGCTGCGCCCGGAAGAACACGGATGGGAACGTTTCGGGATGAACAATGACGATAGTACGACTTTAGCGCCTTTTACGGAAGGAGCTTTCGTGACCAAGCATAACGGTAAATATTATTTCCAATACGGTGCGCCGGGAACGGAGTTCAAGGTCTATGCGGATGGTGTCTATGTATCCGACAAGCCGATGGGCCCGTTCACCTACCAGAAACATAACCCGATGAGCTATAAGCCGGGAGGTTTCGTACAAGGTGCCGGTCATGGTGGTACTTTCGAGGATGCGTATGGCAATTACTGGCATGTGGCTACTTGCATGCTTTCTTTGAAATATAAGTTTGAGCGTCGTATTGGTTTGTACCCTACGGCATTCGATAAGGATGGCGTGATGTATTCGAACACCGCTTTCGGGGACTATCCTTTGCTTACGCCGAAAGGGAAGGTCGATGATATCGCGAATACGTTTTCCGGTTGGATGTTGCTATCGTATGGAAAACCGGTGATGGCCTCTTCCATGGATAGTACGTTAGTACCAGAGAATGTAACGGATGAGAGCATGCGTACTTTCTGGTCCGCCCGCTCGGGAGAGCCGGGTGAATGGCTCCAGATCTCTTTAGAGGGATTGAAAGAGGTACGTGCGATCCAGTTGAACTATTACGAGCATAGAGCCGTACAGCATAATAAGGCGATGGACTTGTATCATCAATATCGTATTTATCATTCTATAGATGGACAAAATTGGGAATTGGTAGTCGATAAGAGCGATAACGACAAGGACGTTCCGCACGACTATATCGAGTTGCGTGAGCCTTTGAAAACCCGTTATTTGAAAATAGTGAACGAACATGTGCCTTCGGGCAACTTCGCTATGTCTGGATTTCGTATTTTTGGAAATGGTTTGGGAGAAGCTCCCGCCGCCGTTAAGAACTTAAAGGTGGAACGCTCAAAAGCGGATAAGCGGAATGCGATGATCACTTGGGAGCCGGTAAAAGAGGCGTACGCTTACAATATCTATTATGGTATAGCGCCGGATAAATTGTACAACAGTATCACGGTACTGGGAGATACGATGTACGATTTCAGGGGCTTGGATAAGGATACGGACTATTATTTCTCGATCGAGGCATTGGGAGAGAGCGGCCGTTCACCGATGAGTAAAGTATTGAGACGATAACTATTTTAAATGTATATATCTATGAATACCTATTTCCGTACAGGCGTTGTTACCCTGTTGCTTGGCTTTTCGTTGACCGCTTGTCATGAGGCCAAGAAAAGTGACACATCCGCAGAGTCTACGCCCAATGAGCGTAAGTTGGATTTTCAGTCGGATGATGAATTCTTGACCTATATACAAAAGGCTCACTTTAATTATATGTGGGAAGGTGCGGAGCCTACCTCCGGACTGGCCTGTGAGCGTATCCATACGGATGGCGTGTATCCTGAGAACGATGCTGATATCGTGACCACCGGAGGTAGTGGTTTTGGCATCGCCGGGCTGTTGGTAGGTATTGAGCGTGGCTTTATCACCCGTGAGGAAGGTGTGGCCCGTTTTCATCAAATCGCTGATTACTTGGCGAAGGCCGATCGTTTCCATGGGGTCTGGCCTCACTGGATGCATGGACCTACGGGTAAGGTAAAGCCTTTCGGCCAGAAGGATAACGGAGGCGATTTGGTAGAGAGCGCTTTCTTAATGCAAGGTCTCTTATGCGTACGCCAATATTTCAAGGACGGTAATGCGAGCGAGAAAGCGTTGGCCGCGAAGATTGACCAGCTATGGCGTGAGATGGAATGGACATGGTATTTGAACGGGCAGGATGTATTGTATTGGCATTGGAGCCCGAATTACGCATGGGAGATGAATTTTCCTTTGGAAGGTTACAATGAATGTCTGATTACTTATATTTTGGCGGCGTCTTCGCCTACGTATCCGATCCCGGCTTCCGCTTATCATAACGGATGGGCTCGTAAAGGGGGGATCAAGAGCGATGCGGTCGCTTACGATTTACCTTTGATCTTGAAACATAATTATGCCGAGGAGTACGGCGGCCCGTTGTTTTGGGCGCATTATTCTTATATCGGCCTATGTCCGGTAGGCTTGTCGGATCGATACGCTAACTACTGGGACTTGAACCGGAATCACGTATTGATCGATTACCGTTATTGCGCGGAGAATCCGAAGGGTTTCAAGGGATATAGCGACGCTTGCTGGGGATTGACCGCCAGCTATTCCGTGAAAGGCTATAACGCGCATATGCCTTCCAACGATCATGGGGTGATTACGCCGACAGCCGCCTTGAGCAGTTATCCGTATACACCGGAGGAATCCTCGAAGGCATTGAAGCATTTCTATTTCAATCTGGGAGATAGCATCTGGGGTAAGTATGGTTTTTACGACGCTTTCAGTGAAGGCGAGAATTGGTATCCGCATCGTTATCTGGCGATAGACCAATGTACGATCACCCCGATGATCGAGAATTACCGTACGGGCCTTCTGTGGCGTTTGTTTATGAGCTGTCCGGAAATCCAGGACGGTTTGAAGAAATTGGGTTTCACGATCCATAATGCGAGAGAATCTTAATATTTAAATAACATGAGAAAGATTATATTATCATTCGCCGCTTGTTTGGCACTTGCGGCATACGGACAAAAGCCCGTTCAAGATACGAGAGCGATGGATACGTTTATCGATCAGTTGATGGGTAAAATGACTTTGGATGAGAAGATCGGACAGCTGAACTTGTCCGGTGGGGGTGTTCCCGGCATCTTGAGTGGCTCGGAAGGTGCGGACGAGACGATTCGTCGGGGCTGGCTGGGTGCTACGGGAGGCTCGGAGCTGGAGACGTTCCGTAAATTGCAGGAGATAGCGGTTAAGGAATCTCGCTTAGGAATTCCGCTTTTGTTCGGACTGGATGTGATTCATGGATATCATACGATCTTCCCGATCCCATTGGCTTTGTCTTGTAGCTGGGATACGACGTTGATCGAGCAAAGTGCCCGTATCGCCGCTATCGAGGCCAGCTCAAACGGTGTGACATGGACGTATTCCCCGATGGTGGATATCGCCCGTGACGCTCGTTGGGGACGTATCGCCGAGGGTAGTGGAGAGGACCCTTGGTGGGGTGGAAAGATCGCCGCCGCCATGGTGAGAGGCTATCAAGGAGATGACTTGACGAAAGAGAACACGATCTTGTCTTGCTTAAAGCACTTTGCCTTGTATGGCGCTTCCGAGGCCGGTCGTGATTATAATACGGTGGATATGAGCCGTATCAAGATGTTTAATGAGTATTTCCCGCCTTATAAAGCGGCTGTAGAGGCTGGTTGTGCCACGGTCATGTCTTCCTTTAATTTGGTAGAGGCGATTCCGGCTACGGGTAACCGTTGGTTGTTGACCGATTTGCTTCGTGATCAATGGGGATTCGATGGGTTTGTCGTTTCCGATTATAATTCGATCGGCGAGATGACCAATCATGGTTTGGGTGATACGCAGACCGTATCGGCCTTGGCTTTGCATGCCGGCTTGGATATGGATATGATGACAAATGGTTATATCACGACCTTGAAGAGGTCGTTGGAAGAGGGCCGTGTGTCTCAAGCGGATATTGATCAGGCTTGCCGCCGTGTATTGGAGGCGAAATATAAATTAGGCTTGTTCGAGGACCCTTATCGCTACTTGGACGCGGATCGTGCGAAAAAGAATACGTTCACGGATGAGCATATGAATACGGCTCGCCATATCGCCGGTAAATCCATTGTCTTGTTGAAGAATGACAAGGGTTTGTTGCCTTTGCGAAAGACAGGGACGATCGCCGTGGTAGGCCCGTTGGCGGATAAGAAGGTTGAGTTGTTCGGGACATGGTGTGGTATCGATACGGCGAAGTCGGCTTCCGTAGTGCAGGCTGTGAAGGAAATGGTTGGCAATAAGGCCCGTGTGATCTTCGCCAAGGGATGTAATTTGACGAACGAGCCGATGTTGGCGAAAGCCAGTGGCTTGAAGGTTGATCCGGTGGAGAATACCCGTTTGGTGAAGGAAGCGGTTGAGCAAGTGAAAGATGCGGATCGTATCATCGCCGTAATGGGTGAGCCGAATAACTGGTCCGGAGAGGCTTGCAGCCGTGCGGATATTAGTTTGCCGGAGAGCCAGAAAGAGCTGTTGAGAGCTTTGTTGGAGACCGGTAAACCGGTGGTGTTGGTCTTGGCGAATGGCCGTCCGTTGACCTTGGAGTGGGAGGATAGCCAATTCTCCGCGATCGTTGAGGCTTGGCATGGAGGTTCCGCCGCGGCTCGCGGATTGGTGGACGTATTGTTCGGCGACGTGAATCCTTCCGGTAAATTGACGACTACATTCCCTCGTAGCGTAGGCCAGATTCCTTTGTATTACAATGCTAAGAAAACAGGCCGCCCAATGAATCCGGATGATCATTTCACTTCTAAATATCTGGATATCACGAACGATCCTTTGTATCCGTTTGGCTATGGCTTGAGTTATACGACTTTCTCTTACGGTGATCTTCAGCTGGATAAGACGAGTGTGCAAGGAGAGAACGGTGTATTGACCGCCAGCGTACAGGTGACGAATACGGGCAAGCTAGAGGGCGAGGAAGTCGTACAGTTATATATCGGCGATCCGGCTGCCAGCATCTCCCGTCCGATGAAAGAGTTGAAGAACTTCCAGAAGATATCCTTGAAACCGGGTGAGAGCCGAAAAGTCTCTTTTACGATTACGCCGGAAGACTTGAAATTTTATAACAGCGCGTTGGAATACATCTGGGAACCGGGCTTATTCAATATCTACGTAGGTACGAACTCCCGGGACGTGAAATCGGCGCAGGTAACTTGGAACAAATAATACATATACGAATACGAATAATGAAAAGGTTAACGACTTTTATCGCTGGTGCGGCCGTTGCCGCTACCTTGGGGGGATGCCAGCAGCCCGCTGTAAGCGGTTGGAAAAGCTTCAGCGGCGACAAAAATATTGAACGCCGTGTAGATTCTGTGCTCTCTTTGATGACCTTGGAGGAAAAGGTGGGGCAGATGGCCCAATACTCCTGTAACTGGGATGTGACCGGCCCGGTTATGACGGGGGATTATGAGACTTTGCTGAAACAAGGTCTTGTAGGAAGCTTGTTTAATGTATATACGGTAGATGGCGTACGTAAAATGCAAGAGATGGCTCTGTCCGAGAGCCGTTTGAAGATACCCGTATTGTTTGGTTATGATGTCGTGCACGGCTATCGTACGATTTTCCCGATGCCGTTGGCGGAATCCTGCTCTTGGGATTTGGAGCGGATGCGTAAAAGTGCGGCGATCGCGGCGGATGAGGCGAGCGCTTCCGGTATCGCTTGGACGTTCGCCCCGATGGTGGATATCTCCCGGGATGCCCGTTGGGGACGTGTAATGGAAGGTGCCGGTGAGGACCCGTATTTGGGAAGTCTGATTGCGAAGGCCCGTGTCGAGGGTTTCCAAGGAGGAAACGATTGGCGTTCGTTGGCCGACGTAAATACGGTCTTGGCTTGTTGTAAGCACTTTGCCGCTTATGGGGCCGCTGAGGCCGGACGTGATTATAATACGTCTGAGTTGTCGCAAAATACATTGATGAATTATTATATGCCGCCTTATTTAGCGGCTAAGGAAGCGGGAGTCGCTACGTTCATGGCCTCCTTCAATGAGATCAACGGAGTGCCCAGCACGGGTAATAAATGGTTGATGACCGATTTGTTACGTAAGGACTGGGGCTTCAATGGTTTCGTGGTTACCGATTATACCGGTATCAATGAGATGGTAGCCCATAGTATCGTGCGAAATGATAAGGAGGCGGGAGAACTGGCCGCGAACGCCGGTATCGATATGGATATGACAGGTGGCATCTACAGCCAATATCTTGTACAATCCGTGAAAGAGGGCAAGGTCTCGGAAGAGAATATCGACCGTGCCGTGGCGAGCATCTTGGAGATGAAGTTCCTCTTGGGCTTGTTCGATGATCCATATCGTTACTTGGACAATGAGCGTGAGAAGAATACGATCATGAAGCCGGAGTTTTTGCAAGAGGCTCGTGAGACTTCCGCTCGCTCGATCGTCCTTTTGAAGAATGATAATAACTTCTTCCCGATCTCGAAGGATAAGAATATTACGGTAGCCTTGATCGGCCCGATGGTAAAAGATAAGATCAACCAGAATGGCGAGTGGGCTGGCCGGGGTGAGCGTGAGGAGAGTATCTCTTTGTTCGAGGGTCTGACCGAGAAATATGCCGGTACGAACGTGAAGTTCATTTATGCCGAGGGATGTGATCTCTTGACTGATGATTCATCTAAATTCGCTGAGGCGATCGCTACGGCTCGCCGTGCGGATATCGTATTGGCGGCTATGGGCGAGGATTTCAACTGGAGTGGCGAGGCGGCTTGCCGTACGGACTTGAAATTGCCGGGCGCTCAACAAGCCTTGTTGAAAGAATTGAAAAAGACGGGTAAACCTCTTGGTTTGATCTTGGTGAACGGACGTCCTTTGGATCTTTCTTGGGAGGATCAGCATGTCGACGGTATCTTGGAGGCTTGGTATCTGGGTACGATGGCAGGTCATGGTATGGCCGATGTGATCAGTGGCGATTATAATCCGTCCGCTCGCCTGACGATGTCTTTCCCTCGTACGGTAGGTCAATTGCCTCTGTATTACAATCAGAAACCGACAGGCCGCCCGGTTCCTCCGGAAGCTCCGGATACGGATTATAAATCCAGATATATGGATGTGCCTAACACACCGTTGTATCCGTTCGGTTATGGCTTGAGCTATACGACTTTCGCCGTGAACTCTATGAAGCTGGATCAGAACTCTTTCACGAAAGGGGGTAAGATCACGGTAACGGCTGAGGTAGAGAATACGGGTAAGGTGGATGGCGAGACGGTCGTCCAGATGTATATCCGCGACTTGGCGGGTAGCGTGACCCGTCCGGTTAAAGAGCTAAAAGGTTTCGAGAAGGTGGCTTTGAAAGCGGGCGAGAAGAAGCAAGTCTCTTTCACGATTGACGAAGCTTTGCTGGTTTTCTATGGTATCGATATGCAGAAGAAAGCCGAGCCGGGTGATTTCACGGTTTGGGTAGGCTTGAATTCTACCGACGAGGCGAATCAGTCTTCTTTCTCTCTGCGGTAAAAATTAATACATATCAACATGAAACTATTATCAAAATATATCTTTTCCGCTCTATTCTTGGCTGCTTCCGGAGGTTCCGCCACCGCTCAATCCATGCGGGCGAATACGTATTGTAATCCGCTTAATGTGGATTATACGTATATGATTTATAACTCATCGAACAACCTGTCTTACCGTTCGGGCGCGGACCCCGCTGTCGTAGAATTCCGGGGCGAGTATTATATGTTCGTAACCCGTTCGCATGGCTATTGGCATTCGAAAGATTTGTTGAACTGGGATTTTATCACTCCCGGTAAAAACTGGTATCCTCAGGGTTCCAACGCTCCCGCCGCTCATAATTATAAGGATTCCGTGCTTTATGTGATGGGTGATCCGTCCGGCTCCATGAGCGTTCTTTATACTGATGATCCGAAATCGGGTAATTGGAACGCTACTCCTGCTATACTCCACGACCTACAAGACCCGGATTTATTCATCGATGATGACGGACAAGCTTATTTATTCTGGGGCTCTTCCAATGTTTATCCGCTTCGGGGCAAGAAACTGAATAAGGATGACCGTTTCTTGATCGAGGGCGAGACGGTCGAGCTTTTCGGCTTGGATATGCCGAAGCACGGCTGGGAACGTTTTGGCGAGAACCATACCGATACGGTATTGGGGGGCTATATGGAAGGTGCTTGGCTGACCAAGCACGACGGTAAATATTATATGCAGTATGCCGCCCCCGGCACGGAATTCAACGTATATGCCGATGGTGTTTATGTGGCGGACTCCCCATTAGGTCCGTATAAATACCAATCGCATAACCCGGTAAGCTATAAGCCCGGTGGTTTCATGAATGGTGCCGGACACGGAAGTACCTTGGTGGGGCCGGGTGGCAACTATTGGCATTTCGCCTCTATGTCTCTCTCGGCTACGGTGAATTGGGAGCGTCGCCTCTGCATGTATCCTACTTTCTTCGATAAGGAGGGCATTATGTATTGTGATAATAACTTCGGTGATTATCCGCATTACGCTCCCGCCGAGCCGGGAAAGAAAGGAGAGTTTACGGGGTGGATGTTGCTTTCTTATAAAAAGCCGGTGAAAGCTTCCTCGTATGCGGAGGGTTCCGCTCCCGCCGCACAAGGATTCACGGAATCGAACCGTCCCAAGACTTCCGCCAATTTCCTTCCGGCCAACTTGACGGATGAGGAATGTAAGACATTCTGGATGGCTCGCACGAATGGAGATACCGAATGGGTAGAGATCGATCTGGAGGCTCCCGCTATGGTATATGCCGTGCAAGTGAATTATCACGATCATCAATCGAATATGTATGGACGTATTCCCGGTTTACGCCACCGTTATGCGGTGGAAGGCTCTTTGGACGGGCAGGATTGGGTAACGTTGGTGGATCGCCGGAATAATTATAAGGATGTCCCGAATGACTACGTACAAGTGGATAATCCGGCTCGTGTCCGTTATGTCCGTTATAAGAATATAGAGGTCCCGACGCCTCATCTGGCGATCTCGGACTTGCGTGTGTTCGGTATCGGTGAGGGCAAGAAACCTGCGACGGTGAAGAACTTCAAGGTCGTTCGCCAAGCGGATCGCCGTGACGCTATGATCACTTGGGACGCTGTCAAAAACAGCCAAGGCTACAACATCCGTTGGGGCATCGCTCCCGATAAACTATACAATTCATGGCTCCTATACGGAAAGAATGAATTACTTTTAAAGAGTCTGTCCACCGACCAGCCTTATTATTTCACCATCGAGGCATTCAACGAGAACGGTGTATCAGAAGCGACAAAAATACAGGAAGCCCAATAATCTTCCGGTATCATTTTCAAATGTATTTTGTAGAGATAGGACAATCTGTCTCTACAAAATACATACAATATTCGATTATTTACTTACTAACGGGTATTTATCTGGATTTGCTATGATAGACAAGCTCAAATCTACATCTAAAGCATCCCAACGAATCCGCTCACGTCCTAATAGTTGGACATTAAACACGTCATCTACGGCAGCACGTTTGAACCATGGGAATTTGTCGTAAGGTAAATAATATTCCCGATCCTTTACCCACAATATTAAGCCATTGCGGGAAATATGTGTTACCTCAGCTCTATTATTTGCCGAAGTGGTTGTTCCATTTGTCTTTGATAACTCGCTCATGTTCAATTATTGTTTGAATTAATCAAATCCATTTATTAGTATAGTCCTTGGACTCATATCCTATATCCTTTTATTGCAAAAGTAATTTTAATCTTGATATTATACAACGCCTTAACAGACTATTTAATTATATTTGCGGAAGTTATCGATCTAAGTAGATAGTATTTACATTTGAATATATGATTATGAAAACACTTAGAAGTATTTTTTTTCTGTCTCTTTGCCTTCTTCTCTCCGTTGCTGGATATGCTGGTGATAAGGCTAGTTTTTTGAAAAAGCAGTTTACGGCTCGTGATGGTTATCAATTGAATTATCGGGTTCTGTATCCCCGAGATTATAATCCGGCGCAGAAATACCCGGTAATCCTGTTCCTGCACGGAGCGGGCGAACGAGGGTCGGATAATGAGGCCCAATTAATACATGGTGGCGATATGTTCGCTTCTTTCGAGAATCAAACCAAATATCCGGCTATCATTATAGCGCCTCAATGCCCGGCCGAGAAGACTTGGTCTGAATATAAGGGATTGAACGCCGGAAAAGAAGGAAAGCGTTTCTATCCGTTGAATGCTCCGGCCACACAATCGATGGCCGCCGTCAAGGAATTATTGGATAGTTATATAGCGGAAGGTAAGGTCGATACGAAACGCATTTACGTAACCGGCCTATCAATGGGAGGTATGGGCACGTTCGATATCGTGATGCGTTACCCGAACCTGTTTGCCGCTGCCACCCCGATCTGTGGTGGAGCAAATTTGCAACGTTTGGCAAACTTTAAGGGCAAGACGGCTTTCAGTATTTATCATGGCGGCTCCGATAGCGTAGTCGATGTACAATTCTCCCGTGACGCTAATGAAGCATTGAAGAAAGCAGGAGCTGATGTCCGTTATAAGGAATTTCCCGGTGTAGACCATAACAGTTGGGATAACGCTTTCGCCGAACCGGATTATCTGGCTTGGATGTTCCAGCATAGCTTGTAAAAACAGAGGTATCATCTCCGGATTTTTTACTTACTAGACATTATTTATCCTCTATAGGTTGGATATCCGGAAAAAGAAGTATATTTGCAATGCTAAACATTTTAAAACCAGAAAGCAGAGTAGAATACCTGCTTCTATTCGGTTGCAGGCATTTTTTTGCCTGTAACCGATCCGATATGACGGTTCCGTACCCCCGTGGAGTGCATTAATGTGCCTCCAGCTTTCTGGTAAAGTGTTTAGCAACGGGTCAGGCGGGACCGTTCTTTTTTCCGCCTGCTTAATGCTAATATATTATGGAAGTGGAAAACATTTATCCCGTAACTGAACCTGTCGGTTCAGAGCAAGACGCTCCGGTTTCGAACATGGAAATGTTGAGTGATGTATTTTTTAAGGAAGAGGCACGACGCTTGAAAGAAGCTTTCTGTTTTGAGAGAGATGCGGATGATTTCGATTATCTGAACCATCAGTTACAAAGCGTGAAAAATCTGTTGGTAGGCCTAAAACTGCCGTGGATACAAATAGCACCAATTTTGTACAGATGTATGGCCGTTTATCTGCAGCGTCCCGATCAACATGTAAGTAATATGAAAGTTCGCTACCTGTCAACGCAATTGATGGATGGGGTTTTGCTTTTATCCCAGAACGGACGGCTCATCAATGACTTGCTCATGTTTTTCGACCGCCAGCTTAAGGATATTCAACGCTTGCGGGAAGAGAAGTGTGAGGAAATGGAGAATGTGAGATTGTAAGTCTATATTTGCAGCTCATACATACTTGGTTGTAGAGACGGGGCACGCCCCGTCTCTACAATTGGATGAAAGGGCTTATGCGTGTTCTGGTTAGAATATCAATGTGACAATTTGTAAACTGAAGTCCTTGAGAATCGATTATTTCGGGCCAAAGTACGTCTCGCTCCTAAAAACGAAAGAAAAAAACAGCAATCGTCTATCCGCTAGTGACTTGTTGAAAAACGGCCTTTTATTCTAGCGAAATAAATTCATCCTATCTCATATCTTATGCCTTATGGCCCAGTCGTTAGGGGGCAACAATGCCCATTATAAGGTAGTCATATCGCCCATTATGACCATATGTGTAGCCTATCGTGACTATATGTGTGGGTTTACGCCTGTACAGGCGTGGGTGAACGGGACTATATGTGTAATCTAACGAGGGTATTCTTATCGAAAAACGGGTCTTTTTGTGTGGAAAAGGCGTATAAATGCCTGCTTTCTCCTTCATGTTCTCGTTTATAGAGCTTTTCTAAATAAAGGTGATGTTATATAAAAGGGGTTATTACTGATAAATAGTTAACATTCCTTGGCTTTTGCTTACGTCTCTGTAAATAGGGGAAAGTGAACCATTATATTTCCGGCTAAATATAAGGTGAAGCATTTCCTATCAATAACTTTCATTACCTTTGCGCCCGCTAAAAATAAACAAATGAGATGAAATCTACTTTATCAATTTCTTCCTTATCCAGACAAGTCCTGCTTCGGGAGACACGGGACTATTTAATGATCGCTCTTGGGATGATCCTTTACGGTATCGGATGGACCGTTTTCCTTTTGCCGAATGACATTACGACAGGTGGAGTGCCGGGTATCGCTTCCATTGTTTTCTGGGCTACGGGATTTCCCGTTCAGTACACTTACTTCCTCATTAATGCCGTCTTGCTGATGCTTGCCTTGAAAATATTAGGTTTTAAGTTCAGTATCAAGACGATCTTCGCCGTGTTTACGCTTACTTTTTTCTTGTCCCTTATCCAGGAGCTGACAGCCGGGATGCATTTATTACAAGATCAACCGTTTATGGCATGTGTGCTGGGAGCCTCCTTCTGCGGAAGTGGTATCGGTATCGCTTTCTCCTCGAACGGTAGTACGGGTGGAACGGATATTATTGCCGCTATCATCAATAAATACCGGGATATAACGCTGGGACGGGTCATGATGATCTGCGATATGATTATTATCACCTCCAGTTATTTCGTGCTAAAGGATTGGGAGAAAGTGGTATATGGTTTCGTAACGTTATATGTTTGTAGTTTCGTGCTGGATCAGATCGTGAACAGTGCCCGCCAGTCCGTGCAATTCTTTATCATCTCGAAGAAGTATCAAGAGATTGGTAAGGAGATTAATGCGTTGCACCGAGGGGTTACGGTGATCGATGCTACCGGGTTATATACGGGGCAAGAACAGAAGATGATGTTCGTGCTCGCTAAAAAACGGCAATCCACTACGATTTTCCGTATCATTAATGATATTGATCCGACCGCCTTTGTATCCCAAAGCGCCGTAATCGGGGTTTATGGGGAAGGATTCGATCATTTTAAACTAAAGAAATCAAAGTAGAGACGGGGCACGCCCCGTCTCATCCCCTCAAAATAGTAACTAGGGTTGCATGATAACTTCTACCCGGTTACCCTGTCCCAAAAGCTTTTGGGCGAATGCCTTTATCTTCTCGGGAGTCAGCGCCTTAACAATCGACTCATAATCCGTATCGGTATCAAATCCTTTATAATAATAATCATCCAATACGTTCAACCAATAGCTGTTCTCCTGCAAGACTTCCGCATGACGTTTCAGCAGGTTATCCTGTGTTTTCTTGAAATCTTCTTGACGAGGGCCTACCTCGGAAAGCCGTTTCAACTCATTGCGGACAATCGTGTTCATCTGCTCCCACTTGGCCGGGTCTGTATCGAAGAATATCTGTAATGTCGTTCTTCCTTCCGGGAAAGGTGAGATTCTAGCGGATACACCGACGCCATACGTTCCTCCTTCTTTCTCGCGTACCTTCTCATAATATACCAAGTCCATAACTTGTTTCAATGCGGTAGCGGTGATGATATTCTCCAGATTGTACTCCATCTGTCCGGTATAGAGGTTGGCTACCGTTACTTTCGGGATTTCCATGGAGCGGTTGAATCGATTCATATAGTCTCCCTTACGCATCGATGGAACCTCCGCCGGATTTCCCTTCTCAATTTTTCCTTGAGATGGCAATGTCGCTAAATACTGCTCTATATACGGACGGATACTATCGATCTGGATATTACCTACAAACGTGAATACGAAACCGGAAGCATCCGAGAAGCGTTCCTTGCGCATCTCCATGATACGAGGATAACTGATATGTTCGAAATCTTGTGGACGAAGACGTGACGCACGAGGATTATCTCCGTAAACCGCTTTAGACAAAGAGTCGCTGAAAGCGACCATCGGATTTAACTCCATATTCTGCAATTGCGCTTTTGTCCGTGTCTCGAAAGATGCGTAGGCCTCCTCGTCCATGCGGGGAGCCGTGAAGCTAAGGTAAATTAACTCGAATAAGGTTCGCAAATCGGAAGGAGCGGCCATTCCGTTCACGTTCTCGCTATCTTGACTGAGCGATAGGGCGCAAGATACCTTCTTTCCGGCCAGACGCTTACTTAGATCCGTGGCGGAGAAATTACCCAATCCACCGATCTCGATCACGTCATTGAAAACTTTTAAGTTATCAATATCCTTCGTGCCGAATAAAGTGCTTCCTCCCGGGCTGGTAGCGGTCATGATGATCTCGTCCTTCTTGAATTCGGTAGGCTTCAATACCACCTTGATACCATTGCTTAAGGTAAATACTGTCGCTCCGAAGCGCTGGCCGGTCTTTGTCTCCGTGATCTGGCCCGGGGTCGGCAAGGTCGGGACTAAAGGCTCGTTGGAGACTGTTTCCTTATAAGGCTCTACCGGCATCTGTCGTGCTTTGAGGAACGTACGGAGCAGGTTCTCCTCGGTCGGGTATTTTATACCTTCTTTATCCGGTCCGGTTAACCCGATCACGATATTATCCTCTCCGATCATATCTTGGATATATTGGTTGACTTGCTCTACCGGGATATTCTGGGCGATCTGGTTCAATAGCGTGTATTCCATCTCAATGCCCGGGATATAACCGCCGTTGGTGAAATGGTTCACGTATTCACGGACATAAGCGTCGTTCTTTTGGTTATTCCGCTCGTTGTAAGCGGACTCGTATTGTTTCAACACGTTGATGCGTGCCCGTTCATACTCGGATGGCGTAAAGCCATATTGTTTTACCCGTTGAGTCTCTTTGACAAGCGTGGTCAGTGTGGAATCGATCTCGCCTTCCTTGGCAAGAGCGGCTACGGTCCATGCTCCCTTGCTTTTCGCGATCATGAAATTATCATCGTCGTAGGCTTCCGCATAGATAAACGGAGGATTCGCTTGATGCAAGATGTCATCGAAACGCTCGTCCATGATCGACGCGCATATTTGCTGGATATAGTCCTTTACCAATCCGGCAATCGTACGATTCAAGTCGTTGGGCAATTTATCGTGTTTATAGAAGATATAAAGGATCGTATTGGATGCCTCCTTGTCTTTGGCGATCGAGATCAGAGGTAGATCATTGTCGGGAACCGATACTTGTTCCCGTTTTGCCGGGTTGACCGGGGCAGGGACATCGGCGAACATCTTTTTGATCGTTGCCTCCACTTGATCTACATTTACGTCTCCCACGATGATAATCGCTTGCAAGTCCGGACGATACCATTTTTTGTAGTAAGCCCTCAACTCGTCCGGCTTGAAGTTCTCGATCACGTCGATCGAACCGATCGGCATCCGGTTCGCGTAACGGCTTCCCGGGTACATCTTGGGTAGTTGCTGCTCCCATAGACGAGTCTGGGCATCCTGTCGGGTACGCCATTCCTCACGGATGACCCCACGTTCTTTCTGGATAGCCGAGTCGGTCAAGGCTAGGAACCCGGACCAATCGTGAAGGATCAATAAGCAAGAATCAACCACGCCGCTTTTGTTGACAGGGGCGTTGGTAATCATGTAGACGGTCTCATCAAAGGAGGTATAGGCGTTGAAGTTTTCCCCGCTGCGCATACCTACACTCTCGATATATTCGTCCATCCCGTTATTCGGGAAGTTCCTACTGCCGTCGAAAGCCATATGTTCCAAGAAGTGAGCCAAACCTCGTTGATTGTCTTCCTCTAAGATGGAGCCTACGTTTTGGGCGATGTAAAAGTCTGCCCGGTCTTTGGGCTGATCGTTGTGACGGATGTAGTAGGTCAATCCGTTACTCAATTTCCCGTATCGAACCTTTGGGTCGATCGGAAGCGGTTCGGGTTCCTGCATCTCTTGTGCCATCACTTGTGTGAAAGCGACGAAACAAAGCAGGATTGCCGTTAAGATAGAATGTCTTTTTATCATATTTGTTTCATTGATAGTGAATCTAGATCACAAAACTAGCAAAAAATCATAGAAAGAGGCCCTTATGGCGAAAAAAGGAGTATCCGATGCGGAATACTCCTTTCTATCAAGATGAAACAAGCGGGGGGTGCCTCATTTCACCTCTTTATTCATTCGGTATGTCAACGCGCCAGACGGACATTGCTTGATTTGGGCAATTAATTCCGCGGTTGTTGCGTTCTCTATCTGTATCCAGGGCCTCTCCTTCGGCTTATAGACATCGGGAAGAGTCTTTACACAGATACCGGCATGTTGACATAACTCCGGTTGCCAGATAATGGTGAGTTCACCATTCGTATATTCGATCTTCTTTCCCATATAATTTTGTTATAAATATTAAACATGTATACCTCTCATTACGATGCGTTTCCAATCCGGATGCTTCTGGATATATCCAGCTACGAACGGACATAACGGAACGAGACGTAAGTCTTTCTTTTCGATATCCAAGAGCACTTTCTCCACCAATTGGCTACCAATTCCTTTACCTCCAAGCTCCATGGGAACCTCAGTGTGGGTGAGATAAATTACCCCATCCTTATTTTTTATATACTCTATTCTGGGAACGTATCGCTCTATATGAAATTCATATTGGTGGCGTTCTTCATTATCAATTAGTTCATAATTTTCTTTCATCTCCCTATAATTTTAATACTCAACTATTCTATTAACACTTGAGTGATAAGGTTTGTTTAATATAATTCTAATCTATTCTATATAATTTATAGGGGAATGGAACGTTAGGTATTAAACGTAAATGATTACCTTTGCGGCCGACTGCCCGTGTGGGTATGCAAGTAGAAACAATTAATTATCACACTTATACAAAGTATGGGAAAGTACAAACTAATCAACAACGTGTTGGGGTGGGTCGTTTTTTTGATCGCTTCTACCGTTTATCTGATGACAATGGAACCCACCGCCAGTTTCTGGGATTGTGGTGAGTTTATCTCTTCGGCATACAAATTGGAAGTAGGCCATCCGCCCGGAGCTCCTTTCTTCATGTTAACAGCCAATTTATTTACGCAGTTCGCCTCGGACCCTTCCAAGGTGGCGGTGATGGTCAATACGATGTCCGCCCTCTTTAGCGGCCTGACGATCTTATTCCTTTTCTGGAGTATTACTCATTTGGCTCGTAAGATTATCGTGGAAGACGATAAGATGATGTGTCTGGGACAGATGATTACGATCATGGGTTGTGGTTTGGTAGGTTCTTTGGCTTATACGTTTAGCGATACATTCTGGTTTAGCGCCGTGGAGGGCGAGGTATATGCTTATTCTTCCTTGTTTACCGCCTTGGTATTCTGGTTGATCTTGAAATGGGAAGAAGCCGCCGATCGTCCGCATGCCGATCGTTGGATCGTGCTGATCGCTTATTTGATGGGTCTGAGTATCGGTGTCCATTTGCTGAACTTATTGTGTATCCCGGCTATCGTGTTGGTATATTATTATAAGAAATTCCCGAATCCTACGATGAAGGGTACGCTGATCGCTTTATTGGTGTCGTTCGCTATCGTGGGCTTGATGATGTATGGTGTCGTACAAGGCTTGGTTGAGGTTTGTGGTTATTTCGAGCTGTTGTTTGTCAATACGTTCGGTATGCCGTATAACTCGGGTGTATATGCGTTCGTGATTATCTTGGCGGCTTCCTTGATCTGGGCGATCTGGGAGACGATGCAAGACGAGATCCATCCGGTGCGGATGAAGATATCCTTTATCCTCTCGATCGTATTGTTGGGTATTCCGTTTATCGGTAGCGGTTACGTGATCGCCGTGATCCTCACGGCGGCCTTGACGGCTTATTTGTTCATGAGCAAGAAGGTAAATATCAAGATGCTGAATACGATCTTGGTCTGCTTGATGGTAATCGTAGTGGGTTATTCATCCTATGCCTTGACATTGATCCGTGCGACAGCCGATACGCCTATGAACCAAAACGCTCCGCAAGATATCTTTACCTTGCGTACTTATTTGGCTCGCGAGCAATACGGTAAGACTCCGTTGATCTACGGTCAGACCTATGTCTCTGAGGTGAAGCGTGAGAACCAAGGCGGTACTTGCGTACCTGTATCGAAAGAGGGTGAGCCGACTTGGAGCCGTGTCATTAAGAAAGATAAAAACGAGAAGGATCATTATTATATCTCTCGTTACGATACGGAATACGAATACGTGGATGAGTTGAGTATGCTTTTCCCCCGTATGTATAGTAGCGACGGACGTCATGTGGCTGCTTATAAGGAGTGGGCACAAGTGAAAGGTACACCGGTGAAGTTCAACCGTTGCGGTGAGATGGTGACGGTGATGAAACCTACATTTGCCGAGAATTTGCGTTATTTCTTCGCTTATCAGCTGAATTTCATGTACTGGCGTTATTTCATGTGGAACTTCTCCGGACGGCAGAACGATATACAAGGTAACGGTGAGGTCTCGAATGGTAACTGGATAACCGGTATTCCGTTTATTGATGAGGCTTTAGTGGGCCCGCAAGAGGATATGCCGTTCGATATTATCAACAATAAGGGGCATAACGTATATTATATGTTACCGCTTCTATTGGGTATCTTGGGGCTTCTATTCCAAGCTTATGCCGGAAAGAAGGGCATTCAGGGATTCTGGATCACGTTCTTCTTGTTCTTTATGACGGGTATCGCGATCGTGCTTTACTTGAACCAGACGCCGTATCAACCTCGTGAGCGAGACTATGCGTATGCCGGATCATTCTATGCGTTCTGTATATGGATCGGTTTCGGTGTGGCGGCCTTGGCGAAAGGATTGCAGAAGTATGGCAAGTTATCTCCGGTGATAGCGGGTTCTGTCGCTACGGTACTGTGCTTGTTGGTTCCTATCCAGATGGGTGCGCAGAACTGGGACGACCATGATCGCTCGAACCGTTATGTTTGCCGTGATTTTGGTGCGAACTATTTGGAATCTTGCGAGCCGAACGCTGTCATATTTACGAATGGTGATAATGACACGTTCCCGTTGTGGTACGCACAGGAGGTGGAAGGTATCCGTACGGATGTACGTGTATGTAATACGAGCTATTTGCAAACCGACTGGTATATCAACCAAATGAAGAAGCAAGCGTACGAGTCCGATCCGCTTCCAATCTCTTGGCAACCGGAGGATTATGTGCAAGGTACTCGTGATGCCGCTTATGTATTCCCGATGACGGATAAGTCGATCGATCTGAAGACCGCTCTTGATTTCGTTCGTAGCAACGATCCGAAGTTTAAGAAGATCCCGGGTATCAATCAAGAATTAGATTATATTCCTGCGCAGACATTGACGATGGGGGTAGATTCCGCCGCGGTTATGGCTGCTGGCGTGATCGATACCGCTAACTTGCCGTATTTGCAGAAAGAGATGAAGATTGACTTGAAAGGCAAGGATGTCTTGGGTAAGCAAGAGTTGATTATCTTGGATATGTTGCAGACGAATGACTGGAACCGTCCGATCTATTACGCGATTACCGTAAGCCCGGATCAGTTCGTGAAATTGGATCCGTACTTCCAGCAGACCGGTATGGCTTATCAGATCGTTCCGATGGAGACACAGGGAACTGTTCGTTCGATCAATACGGAGAAGATGTATGACAACGTGATGAATAAGTTCAAATGGGGTGGTGTCAATACGCCGGGTGTGTACTTGGATGAGAATGTAATGCGGATGTGCAAGAGCTATCGTATCGCGTTGTTCAGTAAGTTGGCTGCCGCTTTGGTCGCTGAGGGCAAGAATGAGAAAGCACTGAACGTATTGGATAAGGCGATGGAAGTATTGCCTCCCGAGAATGTTCCGTTGGATTACAGCGCTCTTTCCTTGGGTGAGCTGTATTACGAGTTGGGCCAGAAGGAGAAGGCGGAGATGGTTTATAAAGGTATAGCGGACAATGCGTTGCGCAGTATAAACTGGTATTTCCGTTTGCGTCCGGGGCAATTATCATCTGTCGAGAGTGATTTAGGTCATAACTTGGCGGTTCTCCAAGAGGTATTGCGTGTAAGCAAACAATACAATCCGGAGTTCGCTAAGCCTTATCAAGAGGAATTTGATAATTACCGTATGGCGTACGGATCAGTGGCAAAAGACTAACAAAGTATGTTTATAGAACAACCGCCTTGGTTTTACAGGGCACTGTTCCCGGGGGTAACTTGGCGAATACCGGCAGAGAAGAAGTGTGTGTATCTCACCTTCGACGACGGCCCGATTCCCGAGGTTACCCCTTGGGTTTTAGATATATTGGATACGTATGGGATCAAGGCTACCTTTTTTATGGTAGGGGATAATGTACGTAAGCATCCCGAGGTCTTCCAGATGGTGATAGATCGTGGGCACCGTGTCGGTAACCATACGTTCAACCATATCCAAGGTATCAAGTTCTGGACGAAGAATTATTTGGCGAATGTGGAGAAGGCAGCCGAATATATTCCCAGCACTTTATTTCGGCCTCCTCATGGGCATATGCGTTTTCCGCAGGTAGTATGGCTTCGCCGTCATTATCATATCGTGATGTGGGACGTGGTCACCCGTGACTATAGCCCTCATATGACTCCGAACGGTGTCTTCAACGTGGTAAAGAACTATACCCGTAATGGTTCTGTTATCGTCTTCCACGATTCCTTGAAAGCCGAGCGCAATATGCGTGAGGCAATGCCCCGGGCTGTCGAATGGCTCTTAAAAGAAGGCTACGAGTTTAAAGTTTTTGAATAATGGGTATCTCCCAGTTTATAAAAGATAAAGCTATGGAATTAGGCTTTTCCGCTTGCGGTATCGCTGAAGTAGCGAAGGCCGGGAGCGAGGAGGCTTATTTTGACCAATGGATCGCGGAAGGCTACCATGCTGGAATGAAATACATGGAGAATCATCGGGAAATTCGTCTCAATCCGGATGGCTTGGTGGAAGGTGCCAAATCAGTTATCTCAGTAGCCTTGAATTATTATCCGAAAGTTCTCCGGAATCCGGCGGAACCTTATATCTCGTATTATGCGTACGGAGAAGATTATCACGGGGTCGTAAAGGATAAACTTCGCCAATTATGGAAAGCGATAACCGAGCATCATCCCTCCAACAATGAGGCCCGTGTATTCACGGACTCCGCCCCTCTGTTAGAACGTTATTGGGCTTGGAAAGCCGGTTTAGGATGGATCGGAAAGAATACGAATCTAATCATCCCGGGCAAAGGCTCTTTCTTTTTCCTTGGGGAGATCGTGACAACTTTGGTAGTCGATACCTATGATTCCCCCAAAAAGAATCACTGCGGTTCCTGCATCCGCTGTTTGAACGCTTGTCCTACCGGAGCCTTGGAAGGGCCGAAACGTTTGAATGCCCGTAAATGTATCTCTTATCTTACGATCGAGCATCGTGGAGAAATCCCTGTAGAGCAAGCCGTCCTTTTAGGTAACCGCGTCTATGGATGCGACACCTGCCAAGCCGTTTGTCCTTGGAACCGCTTCGCTATGCCTACGGCAGTAGCAGCCTTTCATCCCACCCCTTCTTTGCTCTCTCTTAAAAAAGACGACCTCAAGGCATTGAGCCGTGAGGATTATAATCGTATCTTTGCGCATTCGGCGGTGAAACGCGCCAAATATGAGGGATTATTACGAACAATACAATATCTAAAAGACTAAATTACCATGAGAAGAACATTTAACTTCTTGCTTCTTTTCTTCCTGTCGGTGATGACGGTAATGGCCGCTCCCGGAGATTTACAAGAGAAGCTTGCCGCCCTAAAAGGAATTAGTGGCATTGAAAAACTTCAATCCGATCATTATCCGGAGAAATATGTAGTACGTATCACGCAGCAGGTCGATCCGAAAGACCCCGCCGCCGGAACATTTACGCAACGGGTTATCGTAGGCCATGTAGGTTATGATCGTCCTACCATTATCGTGACCGAAGGATATGGAGCGGCTTATGCGCTCAATCCGAAATATCAGGAAGAACTATCTAAACTATTGAATGCGAACTTAGTGTTTGTGGAGTATCGTTATTTCTTGGAGTCGACGCCGGAACCTAAAAACTGGGATTATCTGACCGCCGAGAACTCTGCGTACGATTTACATAACGTCCGCAATACATTCAAGCAGATCTATCCGGAAAAATGGATCAGTACCGGTATCAGTAAGGGGGGACAGACTACAATGCTTTACCGTGCCTTTTTCCCGGACGACGTGGATTTCTCCGTTCCTTATGTCGGTCCGTTATGTAAAGGCGTAGAGGATGGCCGCCACGAACCTTTCTTACGTAAGGTAGGTACGAAAGCGGAACGCAAGAAGATACAGGATTTTCAATTGGAAGTCTTGAAACGTAAGTCCGATATGCTCCCTTTATTGGAGAGCTATTGTAAGAATAAGAACTTGACATTCCGTATCCCGATGCCCGAGGTATTGGATTATTGCGTACTGGAATATTCATTCGCTCTTTGGCAGTGGGGAACTTCGGTAAGTACGATCCCTTCCAAGTCTGCCGACGATCAGGCGCTCTTCGATCATTTGATGGAAATCAGCGGTCCTGATTATTTCGCCGAGAACCAGCCGAATATCTCTTTCTTCGTACAAGCCGCCCGTGAGCTCGGTTATTATGGCTATGACGTAAAACCTTTCAAGAAATACCTTACGATCGATAGTGCCCACGGATACTTGAACCGTATCATGCTTCCCGGGGAACTAGTCGATAAAGTAGACTTCCGTCCGGCTCTGTACCATAAGATCTATAACTTCTTGAAAGACAACGATCCGAAAATGATCTTCATCTATGGCGAGATCGACCCGTGGAGTGCGGCCATGGTTCCCGCTTTCAAAGGCAAGAAGAACGAGCAAATCTATATCCAGCCCCGAGGTAGCCATCGTGCCCGTATCGGCAATATGCCGGAGGATATGAAGGAGCGGATCCTTACACAGATGAATAAATGGCTGGCCGAGTAAAAATAGAGTAGCCTATTTTTTCCCTATAAATCCCCGTATTATTACTTATCGGTTGTAATACGGGGATTTGTTATGTATATTAAGATATTTCTCGTATATTACGCCCTATTAAAAACTAGATGAAATGTTTACCGGTTCGATGATGAAGTTGAAAAGCATATTATATGGGACGTTACCTTTTTACTATACCAAGGTGTTTGAGCCCTCTTCTCCTAAATTAGCGTATTATGATTATTTTCGAAAAAGAGGATATACACGTTATCCTTATGATTTCGCTGCGGAATATCTGGAGATGTCGATTGCCGTTCTGTGGGATAAGGAGAAAGAATTGCCTTATGTGATGCACCGGGGAAGTAAACGATTATATTTTCCGAGAGAGTATAGCACATCTAAGATCGAGAAATGCTATCGGGCTTTGTTGATCGAGCAAGACGTGAGGCATCCCCATCATTATGCGGATTCCGTGGAGGAGTTTAGGGGAAAGACACTCTTGGATATTGGTTCCGCTGAGGGATTTACCGCTCTGGATACCATCGAGGTTACTCGTTTTGTTTATCTTTTTGAATATGAGGATAAATGGATCGAGGCGCTTCAGGCTACTTTTGAGCCGTGGAAAGAGAAAACGATGATCGTAAAGAAATATATCAGCGATCATGACGATGACGTTAATGCTGCTTTGGATAATTTCTTGAAAGACAAGTCTCGAAAAGATATCTTCTTAAAAATGGATATAGAAGGTGCGGAATGTATGGCTTTACAGGGCTGTATGGAATTATTCGCGAAAGCGGATCACTTGGATTTCGCGATCTGTACGTATCATAAAGAAACTGATGTCGTCCAAATCCCGGCTTTTCTGGACCGGTTTAACTGTTCCTATTCATTTACCGATGGCTATATGTTCGTAAAACATAGTTTACGCAAATGCCTTGTCCGGGGAAGTTGTCAAGCTAGTTCCTGATAACTTTGAATCGTCTCCTTGCTGCCTTATTACCCGATATTCGTTACCTTTGCGAAAATATATATGTGGTATGAAAGAATTTAAGGTATTGATATCGGCTCTTTTCGTCTTGATACTTATGGCCTGCGGCGATAAGCGGACAGATGAGAGGATCGTTTCCGTGACGATTGAGCCGCAACGGTATTTTGCGGAGAAGATAGCCGGAGATAAATTTAAGATTAATTGTGTGGTTCCGGCGGGGCAAAGTCCGGAGACGTATGATCCTACACCGCAGCAAATGGTGCAGGTGGGTAAAAGCCAAGGCTATTTAAGGATCGGATCGATCGGGTTCGAACAGGCTTGGATGGATAATATCTGGAATAATAATCCGGGACTCAAGATTTTTGACCTGTCCGAAGGAATAGATTTACTTAAAAGCCCCGAGGAAGAAGAGGAACATGATCACCACCACCATCATCATCCCGGAGGCGTCGATCCGCATACGTGGAGCTCTATCTCTGGAGCGAAGGTGATCGCCAAGAACACTTTGGATGCTTTTGTGTCTTTGGACCCGGAGAATAAGGAATATTACCAAGCGAATTATGAACAACTGACGAAAGAAATCGGAGAAACGGAAAAGACCGTTTCAGGTTTGTTACATTCTCTTGACAATAAGACATTTATTATTTACCATCCGGCCCTGACCTATTTGGCTAACGAATATGGCTTGACCCAGCTTTGCATCGAGATGGACGGAAAAGAACCGTCTCCCGCACAATTAAAGGAACTGGTCGAGACCGCACGGGAACATAATGCGAAAGTCGTGTTTATCCAACGGGAGTTTGACCAGAAGAACGCCGAGTTGATCGCGAAAGAAACAGGTTGCCGTCTGATCCCGATCAATCCGCTGGATTACGATTGGGGTAAGGAAATGATTCATATCGCAAAATCGTTAGCCGATGGACAAGCTGATTGAGTTGAGAGAGGTTACCGCCGGATACGGTAATAAGATCGCCTTACGTAACGTAACGCTGGATGTGTGGAAAAATGATTTCTTGGGAATTATCGGACCGAATGGCGGCGGGAAAACGACGCTTTTAAAGGTGATATTAGGTCTATTGCCTCCTATTTTCGGAACGATTCGTTTTTACGATGAAAATGTAGAGGTTCCTTCCTTGAAGATCGGTTATCTACCCCAAATGAGCCAGATCGATAAGAAGTTTCCGATCTCGGTACGGGAAGTGATCTCTTCCGGTTTATCCGCGGAGAAACCTTTGTTCCGTCCATTCAATAGATCCCAGAGAGAGCGTGTAGACGAGGTGATCGTACAGATGGGATTGGAGGAGTTGGCGGGCAGGGCCATCGGTGAGCTTTCCGGTGGCCAGTTGCAGCGGGTCTTATTGGGGCGTTCTATTGTCTCCCGTCCGCAGGTATTGATTTTGGATGAGCCTAATTCGTATGTGGATAAACGATTCGAGTCTCGTTTTTATCAGCTCTTGGAAGAGATCAATAAAGAGAGCGCTATCATTTTGGTTTCCCATGATATCGGTACGGTTTTGACGATGGTGAAAAATATCGCTTGCGTAAACGAGACTTTGCATTATCACCCGGGAGCGAATGTCTCCGAGGAATGGTTGGGCGAGAAATACGCTTGTCCGATCGAGTTGGTGGGGCATGGTGACTTGCCGCACCGAGTCTTGAGGAAACACCAACACGAATAATTCTTTTTCACGAATAACTCTATTTTTATGATACCACAAATCATTTGCTGGATAAGCTTGCCGGAGATCGGTTATATCGTAGGTATTGCCGTAATCCTGTTCGGATGTAAGGCCGTATCGCAAAACCCTTTCATCAGTAAGAAACAAAAGATTCTTTGGATGCTGACGATCCTGTTCTTGAATTGGATCGGGTTGTTGTGGTATTATTATACATTTTATATGAAAGAAAAATGAAGGACAGAAAGATATTGATAACCGGAGCGAGTGGTTTTATCGGCGGTTTCTTGGTAGAGGAGGCGCTTCGCCGTGGCTATGAAACGTGGGCGGGTATCCGTGCGGGTAGCAGTAAAGCGCATCTGCAAGATAAGCGGATTCATTTCATCGACTTGAAATATGGCGATCAGGAAGCGCTTACGGCTCAACTCTCGGACTTTGCCCGTGAGCATGGGGCATGGGATTATGTGATCCATAACGCCGGGTTGACAAAGACATTGGATAAGCGAAACTTTTTCCGTGTGAACGCTGAGAATACGCATCGATTTATCGAGGCTTTAGCCGCCGCCGGTTGCAAACCGAAGAAATTCCTCTTGATGAGCAGCCTAAGCAGCTATGGGCGAGGCGACGAGAAGACTTTCCGCCCGATACGCTTGGACGATCCGCAGCGGCCGGACACGGCTTATGGCCAAAGTAAGCTAGAGGGGGAGAACTACATCCGTAAACAAACCTATTTTCCTTACGTGATCTTGCGGCCTACAGGAGTATACGGGCCGGGTGAGAAGGATTATTTCATGGAAATACAAAGCGTAAAGTCGGGACTCGATTTCGCCGTAGGCGCTATTCCCCAGCGAATCACGTTTATCTATGTAAAAGATTTAGCGACCGTGGCCTTCCTTTCCCTTGAGAAAGAGGAGATAAAGAACCGGCATTATTTTGTAGCCGACGGAGATGTCTACACGGATGAGTCTTTTGCCCGTATGATACAAGATATCTTAGGAAAGAAGCGGGTATTGCATGCCCGTATACCGCTGGGATTGGTGCGTATCGCTTGCCACTGTTCAGAATGGATCGGTAAGTTGTTGAAGAAAAGTATGACGCTAAATAGTGATAAATACATCATCTTGAAGCAGCGTAACTGGATTTGCGATGTCACGCCTCTTCAAGATGATTTAGGTTTTATCCCGGCCTATCCTTTACGTAAAGGCTTGGAAGAAAGTATCGAATGGTATAAAAAGGAGGGGTGGTTGTAAGAATCACTCCACCTTCTCGATCTTACCGGAGCCCATTACCTTTTTTTGGATATCTTGGGGATCTCCTTTGTATTTTACGGAACCGCTACCGGCTATCTCTGCCTTGATTTTGTTTACGACAGAGGCTTCTATGTCTCCACTACCGGCAATCTTGCACTCAAGCTCATCCATGGTACAATCGAAAGCACGTACCGTACCGCTACCGGCGATCGAGAATTCAGCTATGCCTACGGTTCCCCCTAGAACGATCGTGTTGGATCCCGCCATATCCCCATTTAATTCCTCACAATAAATTTTACGGCCAACGAAATCTCCGCTACCGGCAATCTCTATCTTCAGGTTTGTAAAAGAGGCCGTATCGTGGAATTGGATAATCCCGCTACCGGCTAATCCTGCCTCGAACTCCTCGGCTTGTAGAGGGGAATTTATATTTACATGGGTACTGCCTGCCGCCGCTAGTTTCTTTAGATTGCGGGAGTTGGCCGTAACCATGAACTCGGTCGGACGGAAATTCGTATGTTTCCTGAATTCTTTTCTCGGACGGATCTTAAGCTTATGGTTCTCTACATTAAACTCATATTTCTCGAAGATATTCCGGTCTGTCTTTATTTCCAAACCTTCAGGAGCGTCGGATTGCGTGTAATTCACGACCATGCCTCCTCCCTCTAACTCAAGACAGTCATACTCGGAAACCGGGATGTTTTCCGTGGTGATATTGCCGTCTCCTTTTATGGTTTGTGTAGGGATACAGCCTGTCGTAGAAAAGATCACCAGCAGACATAGGTATATAATTCTTGTTTTCATTCTTTTACTTCTTCTACGGTACCTTTACCGATTATTCTCTGTTGAACTGCTGTCGGGCCTTTATAACGGATATTTCCTTTACCGATTACGTTGGCCTTTAAATTATCGGTAGCATGTACTTCCGCTAAGCCATTGCCTGTTACTTTGCAACTTAGCAGAGGAACCGCTAACCCAAAAGCGTGTATATCACCACTGCTGACGATACTGTAGTCTCCTTCTTTTGCGTTACCTTTCTTGATTGTTATAGAGCCGGAGCCATCGATATCACATTCGATCTTGTCGGCTTCCAGATGATTGACAACCATATTTGCGCTACCGGATACATTCAAATCCAGTTTACCGACCGTAACTGTCTCTTTCAGTTGCACCAAGCTATTGGCGTTCGCCTTAATAACGGTCTCGTCTCCGGTAAGCGGACTGTTTACCATGAAGTTGGCATTTCCGGAAACTTTTGCGGCGGCAAGCCATTTAGAATTCGTCTTTACGATAAACTTCGTGAAATGATCTACCTTCGCTCCTTTGAAAGCGATGGTTAAGACACGATCCTTCACCTCGATATTGACATAGGGATGAAGATTCTGGTCTACGGTAACCTCCACGGTGGAAGGATCATCGGATTGCTCGTAATTGAAATCAATTACGCCATCCACCTTAATCTCGTTATAATCGGCGACAGAAATCTTTTTCGAGGTCAATTTACCATCGCCTTTTACATGATCTGCGGCCCAACCGGTAGTGACCCATCCTAGGAAAAATACCATTAATAAGATAGCCTTTGTTTTCATAAGTATCGTTTTTTATGATTCGACTTTTAAGTTTAGACTCTATAAATAAAGAGTTGGTTACAAAAATAGCAAGAAAAAGCTACCGGATATCACATCTAGTAGCTTTTTTAAATTTGATAATGTGTGTATTGAAAAAAATGTGTGTGTTCGATCAATTCGCACCTTGAATGGATCCAGAGCCGGACTTTGATTTATTCACGTTCGCCGGGCCTTTATAGCGGATGTCTCCACTGCCTGAAACTGATAGATTCATGTTATCTTTGGCATAAACACGGGCATCTCCACTACCGCTTACCGAGCAACTCAAATCATTGACAGATAAGTCGTATGCTTTTATATCTCCACTACCAGATACGGAATAGCGGGCTTCGTCCGCCTTACCTTTCAAGGTGATGTCTCCAGAGCCTGAAACCTTGCTGGTAAGATTCTTGCAGTCCAAATCTTCAAAAACCAGATCGCCGGAGCCGGATACCGAGAACTCACCTAATCGTAATTTCACGTTATGTGGGAACTTTACGTCGCTGGAGCCGGAAATCTTGATTTCCAGTTGATCCTCGGAAAAAGCGTTCTGCGCCTCAAAATCCATCGGGCCGGAAGTCTTTAAATATTTCAGAGTCTTCGAGCTTCCTTCGATTACATACTGGGTCGGTTTGATACGGGTCCCGTCTTGTATGCGGATAGCTAACCGTCCGTTATTGGATTTGATCGAGAGGAGTGGGAATAGATTCTCGTCGATCGTAATTTTCAAGGAAGCGCTTCGTCCATGCGTATATTTGAATACCGGGAATTTCTTGTTGCTTCTATTTCCCCAAAAATTATTGCCGGAATATTCGATATTTCCACCCAGTTCGATCTCGCTATAGTTATCTACCGATATCTCTTTCGTAATTATATTCCCATTTCCTTCTACTTTACTAGCCTCTGCCATGAAGGCACAAAAGATGAGGGCTATTACCGCTACTAATTTTGTTTTCATCGTTCGTATGTATTAAATGTTTATTTGACTTTGTTGATCGAGCCGGAACCCATGATAGACTTACTGATCTCCGGATCTCCTTTATAATGGATCTCGCCACTACCTACGATATTGGCATCCAAGATTTGCGTGGCATATACGCTGATCTCGCCGCTGCTGGCGATATTACACTCCGCTTTACGTGCTTGGCAGTCAAAGGCTTTAATCTCACCACTTCCCGCTACATTGAATGAGGCACGATCTACGGTTCCTATTACCTCGATTTCCCCGCTGCTGGCGAGGCTGCAAGATAGGTTGTCCAGCTGTATATCCTTGGCGATGATATTTCCGCTACCGGCCATGTTACATTCAAGCTTGTAACCTTTTACGGGGCCTCTCAACTCAACGTTTCCACTACCGGCCATATTGATCTCCATCCGGTTTACTTTCGTCGGTTTGCTGATAATGAAACTGCCGGAACCTACCGTATTCAACTCTTTTAGTTCCTTGGAGTTGGATTTTATCTTGTAGACGGTCGGCCTCAAGTCGTAGGAGTTATTATTAAAACCTTTCTTGATAGATTTCGGATAGATCTTTAACGTACCGCCTTCTACTTCGGTCACGAGGTAATCAAATAAGTTCTCATCGATCGTTACGGATAGATAAGGCGCTTTATCCGACTGTTCATACTCGAAATCAGCGGAGCCAACGAACGTAATCTCGTCGTAATCGCTAATCTTTATCTCCCGGGTTTCCGGATTTCCATTTCCATCGATACGTCGGTCGGCGGCGAATCCGCAAACCGCGATCATCTGTATGCAGAATATAAAAAGTGATACTCTCGTCTTCATCGTCTTTAATTTTTTAGGTTCTTTTCTTAATAGACGAGCGAGTATCTGTAAGGGTTGCAGAAATAAGGGACTTTTTTCGAATAAGGATCAATTTATTCCGATTCTATCTAAAATGATTTCCCCTTTATCCTTTTTATTGAAGATAAAGCAGATTTCCTTCAGTTGGTCGATGGATAGGCTATCTCCTTGATTGAAGGAGGATAACGGAATCTCTACATACTGTAGTACTTTCTCAGAAACCTTCTCTTTTCCCAGCGAGAGTAAAGTACTACATTTCGTTAGCTCTGGTTTTAATAACGGAGGAAGCACATAGAATGAAGAGAAATCTTTTTTTACGCTTGTCTCGCCAAACGTTAATTCAAGCGTGAAATCTACCGTATCGATTGTATCCGAGTTATTCCCGATAAAGAAGAACAGATTCTTCACCGTGTAGATATCCAAAGAGGCTAAGGCCGCTGAATCTATTTGAAGCGTATATTCGGCCTGTTGGAGGGAATTCGTATCCTTTTTCTCCCATCCCAGATAAACAGCGGAGGTTAATTGGGATGTGCTCCCATCGTCCTTCAGTATTAAGGCATCTTCTTTCCACGTTTTTAAGTTTTGCCCATGAATGCTACAATCTTTCAATGTAGCTGTAGTTACATCCAGATCTTCTTCGTAATCGGCTATATATTTAAAACCGGAGTCTTCGTATTGGTTGAAATAATATCCTTTGGGAATGATAGCTTTCGCTAGGCGGTAATCTTTTAAGATCGATAGATTTTCTTTCTTGCCTTTTAATGAGGCGTCGAGAAATGCGGATATATAGGTTTGGGCGATCTTGCGTTGACCCTCACCGTCCATTAAAGGGGTCAGATTGAGGAGTGCCGAATAAGGGAAGGGTATATCTTTCCGCCCCCATGCGGTGCTGAATTGTCCATGATTGGCCGCATAGATATATAATACGGACTTGAAATGGAAATTCGTATCCGTGAAGTGAAGGTTGTTATATTTTCGGCTTCCTGCCATGGAAAACACATCTTGATCATACCCTCCCTGTAAAAGTAGATAATCGATATTCTCCAGCTCCAAAGGCTTATCTTTGTGCATGCTATAAAATGCGGTTGGAGCGATCTCTACGATTCCTTTGATGGAGAAATTGAAGTTGAAATCCTGATTGGCATCCTTGTAATATCTTTTTTGCTTGTTGATCACGATCGCTAGAGGAGCGGCTTGCCCTCCTCTGGAATGTCCGACAAGCGCTATATTATCCATATCAACCGTTTGGTAAAAGGGGGTGTCTTCTTGTTGGTTCCATTCTCTCCAGCATTCCAGATGCTTTAGGATTAGCCAAGCTCTGGTGAATATCTCATTATGGCTATAATCCCCACTCCAATTGCTGTTTAGGAAATTCTCGTCTATCGAGGCGGCGATGTACCCTTTGCTTGCTAATAAAGTGGCGATATATTCGTAGCCGGGGTCTGAATATTCTTGCATAAGATGGTTACCGTGTACGAATATAACCAGCGGGAAAGGGCCTTGGCCCTCAGGATACCATACTCGTCCGTTGATCGGGTAATTGGAGGCGCCGAATCCCCAAAAGATTTCTCTTATCCAATTATCGAATCCGGAAGTCTGGTCGAAAAAGGGAGTGGCATCTACAGAGGAGGTTTTTATATCGCATGAGTTTGCGTATTCATCCCTGTTTTTATCATCCCCATTTCCATATGTCAATGTTTTTACTGTATAGGTTCCTTCGATGGTAGGATCAGGAGCGTTGAATGTAGGGGCTTTTTGGTTCCAATAATTTTCCGAGACCGGGGGCGTATGATCAAATCCTTCATTAGCCAAGAAGTAAACAACGCATGTGTTTAGCCCTAATACGATCAATATCAATGTGATTGATACTTTCTTCTTGATACCGATGTAAACAGAGTATCCTATTAAAGCACCACAAAGCAGTTCGAATCCGATAAACATCCGGATAGTATCCGGATAAGGAAGAAATCCGACTAATATATAAGTAGATAAACAGATTCCGACAAACCAAGGATTGAATAATCTTATGATCTTAAAGCCCCATGTGCTTAGTAAGGCGAGCAGGCTTGATAGAATGCCCACGGTTATCAATGCGATACTAAGATCCGCTATAGGCGATATTCCGATTTTCAGATAAGATAGGCTGATAATTACGAGGTATAAGGTAAAAGTAGCCAATGCTCCTATAGTTGCTCCTTTCCATGATTTTTGGGCGGTCTTGATCACGGTGGCTTCGCAAGCCTGTAAAAAGGAGAAGATTGTGTTTTTTGTCATTCTAATTTGATTTTTTAATTTAGACAGTGAAAGTAGAGAAGCCGTTACAAATATAAGAGGATTTTTTTTATAATTTTGTGTTTGATAAGAATCAAACAAAGGAATATGAAGACACTTATACACACGGACAAGGAACAGATCGAATCGATTATCCGTCAGAGCGATGTTTGTTTTGTGGGCATGGCGGATACAGATGGAACGCCTTATGTATTACCGATGAATTTCGGTTATAAGGATGGCGTGATTTATTTACACTCGGCGCAGGATGGACGAAGCATCTCTATATTGGAACGTAATCCGAAAGTCTGTATTACGTTTAGTATTGACCATGCCTTGGTTTTCCAGCACCCGGAGGTAGCTTGTAGCTACCGTATGCGTTCGAAGAGCGTGATCGCTTGGGGAAAGGTCGCTTACGAAGAGGATTTCGACAAGAAGGTGGAAGCCTTGGATATTATCATGAAGCAATATTCCGATAAGACTTTCCGTTATAGCGATCCGGCGGTCCGTAACGTGAAGATTTGGACGGTAGATATAGACGAGGTCAGCTGTAAGGAATTTGGCGCTCCTCATAAGAAATCTTATTAAATCAATAAATGATATGAAAAAACTACTTCTTTTATTCGTTCTATGTCTTTGTTTTCCGGTGGTTGACAAGGCTTGTACCTCCATTATAATCACTGGAAAGGCTACTCCCGATGGCCGTCCGTTGATGTGGAAACACCGGGATACCGGCGCTCCGTATAACCATATCGGTTATTTTGACGAAGGTGGCTATCGTTTTCTGGGGCTGGTAAATAGCGATGATCCGGAGGGAGCCGTGTGGACCGGAAGCAATGAGACGGGCTTCTCTATCATGAATACGGCTTCTTATAACTTGAAAGACGATGATATAAAGGAGATGGATCAAGAGGGAAACTTGATGCGAAAAGCCTTGAGAGTCTGTAAGACGGTGCAGGATTTCGAGCATTTCTTGGATACCTTGCCTCGCCCGATGCGTGTGGAGGCTAATTTCGGAGTGATCGATGCTTATGGTGGCGCGGCTTATTATGAGACGAATAATGAGCGATATTATAAGAAAGACGCGAATGATCCGAATCTGGCGCCGGAAGGTTACTTGATTTATACGAATTTCTCTTTCGAGGGGCGTACGGATGAAGGCAAAGGGTATGTACGTTATGAGAACGCGAAAAAGATCTTTAAGGAAATGCGGGACGGAGGATTTACTCCTCAGCGTATCTTTCAACAGGCTTCCCGCTCTTTTTATAATAGCTTGCTGGATATCGATTTGATGGACAAGGGACAAAGTCCGAACAATCGTACGGGTTGGTTTGTGGAGCAGGATTTCATCCCTCGTCTGGAAAGTACGGCCTCTATCGTAATCCAAGGCGTGAGATCCGGCATGAATCCGGAATTGACAACGATGTGGACTGCCTTGGGATATCCTCCTACCTCTGTCGCTATTCCTCTTTGGGTGAAAATGGGAAAGGAGCAAAGCGCTTTAGTTACTTACGACGCATCCTATAAAACAGCCCTATTAGATTGGTATTCCGTTCAATTACAGAAGAATGTCTACTCCATACATCGTGGTAACGGCCAAAAGTATTTGCATTGGCAACTGTTATGGAATGATGACCAATCTGGTTATATCCAACAGCTTCGTGCGGTAGAGAACCGGATTTTCGATTTATTCGACGCTCATAAGACGGAGTGGGAGCAAAATGGATTGGATACAAAGGAAATACAACGGCTGTATAAGGAAGTCGATAAGCTCGTAAATAAAGCCTTCTTGGGGCTTCAAAAATCATAACCATAAGGTATTTTGTTGATAGTGAAAAATACAGTAAGTATTTAAAATATACGTATTGATAATGTCTTTATAATCAGATTGATAAAAAGTTGATGATGTTTCCGGAAAAACATGTACGTGTTTTTCCGGAAACACGTACGAGAATTTGTGAAAACACGTACGTGTTTTGGGAAACAGATAATGAGGTTTTAAATGCATTTGGAAAAATGTACAATAACTATGTGGAAAATAAGCACTGTATCCCCTTCTAATTATCGAAAGTTTTTAGGGTTATATCCCAACAGGCCTTTTTCCCAGTACTACTCCTTCCTTTGTAGAATATATACTTCAAGTGCTCTAGGAGATATACTTCATAGGCCAAGGAAGTAGTACTTCTCGTGAATTCCGATTGTGCGCTTAGGAAAACTTGTGCAGTTGGCGTATTTCAAAAAGTTACGTATATTAGCGGTCTGAATCTAATATGAAAAACATGAGAAAACTATATTATTTAGTGATGATAAGTGTGGCTTCCATTTTGACCGCATGCGAGAATCGATCGGAAGAGTGGGACGTGGTGGATTTCGGAAACGATTGTGCGGTTGGCTTGCAGGAACATTTGGAATGCAGATTCATTCCTTTGGAGACGAAGGATAGCGTGCTGTTAAAAGATCTCTACCGGGTTTGCTGGGTGGACGATCGTATTTTTGTATTCGATAGAAGTGATGAGATAAATGCGCTTTTTGTATTCAGTGATCAAGGAAATTTTATTACTCGTGTAGGCTTGCGGGGACAAGGGCCGAAAGAGTATCTTTATCTAACTCACTTTTTCGTGGATGAGAAAGAGCGAATCTTGACATTGGTGGATTTTGGTGGGACGGCCTTATTGCGTTATGATCTGGATACCTATCAATATATATCCACGCAAGATGTAGCTGATTATTTTGTGGACTGCGCCCCTTTGGATAAGGAGAATTGGATTTGGTATTATCCTTTGGGATTTGCGACACCGCAAAGGGAAAACTTCTATCTGAAAGCCACGGACAGGAAAGGAGAGCAAGACGCATTGTTGGGATCGGCTTATTTCACGTCCGGCCATACGATCAATGGGAGCAAGACGTTGCATGCCTTTGCTGGGGATTGGTATGCGCATTTCCCCTTTACCCCCGAAGTATGGAAAGTGAAGGACGGGATGTTGGAGCCTGCTTATAAAGTTCGCTTCGGAGATAAAAGTATGCCTCCTATCGAGTATGTCAAGGAGAAAGGGAGAGGCGGGAGAGATTTCTCTGGCGATCTGTTTCGCTCCGGCTATGTAAATTCTTTTGGGCTGCTGGAGACCGAACGGATCCTGCATGCGACCTATATGTGCGATAAGGTAACTTACTTCGGATTTTATGACAAGGATAGGAAAGAGGCATTCTCGTATGCGTTCCCCAACTTCATAAGGGCTACGGGGTTGACAGGCTTTTACGGTATTTGCGGAGTGTATAAAGATTATTTTATCGGGAAGATCAGTTCGACGGTGCTGTTGCGTAATCAGATACATTATGAGGATTTGAGACGGATAGCGGAGAATCGTACACAGGACGATAATCCGATCTTATGTTTATTTAAAATAGAAAGGTCATGAGAGTATTGTATGGGATTATTGTATTCTTCGCTTTGTTTCTTCTCGCTTGTTCCGATGCAGAAAGAGAAGAAAAACGGCTGGAGGGAAATTTGTTAATGAAAGGGGATTCTGGTGTATGCTATGATGGGATTGGTCTTACCGAGTCTTATTTGGTGTTGTTGGCTCGTGGGTGTGATACGATCATTCAAGTATTCGACAAAGATGATTTGTCGCACCTGCATGCGTTTGCGTTGAAAGGATATGGTGCCACTTATTTCTCTAATCCGGAGTTTATGAAGTCAAATACAAAAGAACCCGCCGGAAAGGATGAGTTCTGGATCGTGGATAACCAACTTACATTTAATAAGATGCAGGTGCTGGCGGATTCTTTGCGTTTTGATCGGAAATATATACTAATACCCGAACTTGTTCCCTCTACGCATTATAATGTCACCACGAAAGAAGTTTATGCGGTTCCGATCGTAGAGAAAAATGTTTATGGTCCTTTCTGTTATGCGAATCGGGAAGAGGGAATTTATTGGGTGGAGCCACCAAAAGTAGCAAGAACGTATCGTTCTTGTAAGCACGTCGCTTATTTGCCTAATCTTTGTGTGAATGAGCGGCAAAACAGTGTGGTTGCTGCCTTGCGTTTCTTCAACCAAATTGATTTTTACGATTTGAAGGGAACTTATCAAAGGAGCTTTACGTATGGGAAGGAGCCTATCGTGCCTTTACTGAAGAAGAATGATACCCAAGTGGATGTTCTTGGAACGACAAAATGCTTTATCGATATATTCGGTACGGATCGGTATGTGTATTGCTTGTACGATGGTTCTGTGGATTTTTCGAATTTATCCACATTGCTGGTTCTTTCTTGGGACGGCCAATTAAAGAAACGATTGAATTTTGATCGTTCAATAAAGAGGATTGCCGTAGACCCTTCCGATGGTTTTCTGGTCGCCTTGGCTCTTGATGAAAGTGGAGCATTGGATGTGGTAAAATACCTGTTGTAAATGATATTCTTGACAGGCTGAAACTCCGTTTTCTCGAAAGCGAGTTTCTGATTGGAGATGTAAATAACTTGTGGAAGACAAGAATAGTAATTATCTTTGGAACAAAAGTGAAAAGATAATGACAAACAGTATCGTACGCAAACTGCCGATAGGTATACAGACCTTCGAGAAGATAAGGGAAGGGAATTATGTATATGTGGATAAGACGGAATGGGTGTGGCGGATGGCCTCGTTGGAGACACCGTTTTTCCTAAGTCGTCCCCGTAGGTTTGGAAAGAGCCTTTTGCTTTCTACTTTTGAGGCTTATTTTAAAGGAAGAAAAGATCTGTTTAAGGGATTGGCTATCGAACGGTTGGAACAGGATTGGATTGAGTATCCGGTGATCCATTTGGATTTGAATGCCAAGAAATTTGATACAGGGGAGGATCTGATTCGTCTTGTGGATAGGCAGTTGCTTGTTTACGAGGCTATATATGGTTCTAGTGATGCGGATGAGACGATTGATGACCGTTTGTTTACCTTGTTACGCTTGATTTGTGAACAGACAGGAAAACGGGTGGTCGTTTTAGTGGATGAGTATGATAAGCCTCTTTTGCAATCATTTGATAATGAGAAATTGCAAGAGGAGTATCGCCTAATGTTGAAAGCGTTCTATGGGGTGTTGAAAAGTGCGGATCGCTATTTGCGCTTTGTATTCCTAACCGGGGTGACAAAGTTCTCTCAAGTTAGCGTGTTTAGTGACTTGAACCAGTTGAACGATATTAGCATGGACTGGCAATTCGCAACGCTTTGTGGCATAACACGGGAAGAGTTAGCGACGAATTTTGTACCGGAGATAGAAGCCTTCGGGAAAAAGAATAATTGGTCGTTTGTTGAGGTGGTAGAGCGGATGGAACGTAATTATGATGGGTATCATTTCCATCAAGATGGAGTGGGAGTGTTTAATCCGTTCAGTGTACTGAATGCGTTCAATAAGCTGGAGTTGGAGAGTTATTGGTTTCAGACGGGTACGCCGACCTTTTTGGTGAGCCTCCTCCGTAAAAGTAATTATGATTTACGGCTTTTGATAGATGGTATCGAGGCGCCTGCTGCTTCATTCACTGAATATCGAGTAAACGCCAATAATCCGATTCCGTTGATTTATCAGAGTGGATATTTGACGATAAAGGATTATGATCGGGAATTTCGTAATTATTTATTGGAATTTCCGAACGAAGAAGTAAAATATGGTTTTATTAATTTCTTAGTCCCTTACTATACCTCCATTTCCAAGGAAGAGCAGAGTTTTTATATTGGTAAATTTGTACAAGAATTACGGACAAAGGATATAGATGCTTTCCTTTCCCGTCTCCAAGCTTTCTTCGCTGATTTCCCGTATGAGTTGAACGATAAGACCGAACGTCATTATCAAGTGGTTTTCTATTTGGTCTTTAAGTTGATGGGGCAATTTACTGAGGCGGAGGTGCGAAGTGCCAGAGGACGTGCGGATGCGGTGGTTAAAACACCAAAATACATTTACGTCTTTGAGTTCAAGTTGAACGGAACCGCCGAGGAAGCCATATGGCAAATCGATGAGAAAGGTTATTTGGTTCCCTATCAGGCGGATGGGCATAAGTTGATAAAGGTTGGCGTGGAATTTAGCGCTATAGAACGTAATATTAGCCGTTGGCTGTATTTTTGATGCTTCTTCGTGAAGGTGTTCTCAAATAAAATACTATTTTTGCGCATTATAAAGAATATTCCGCAAATAATGGATATACAGAGGCATAGTAGCGTATTGGGCGATACGGTGGAGAAGCTGTCGGATGAGGCATCGTATAAACAATTGTTCCATGCGTACAGGGATGAGGAGGCGCTGCCCTCGGGCGAGGTGCTGAAAGAGATCATCGATCTATGCCGTGCGATCCTGTTCCCCGGTTATTATGGGAATGCCCGTATCAGTAAACAGACGATCCGTTTTCATACGGGCGTAAATGTTGAGACTCTTCATTCTTTATTATCCAAGCAGGTTTATGCGGGACTTTGTTTCGCGGATACATCTTGCGTGACTTGCCCGGAAGAAAAGATCTCCGCTGAGGCAGAGGCTATTTCGAAGGCTTTCATCTCTACGCTTCCGGAGATTCGCGGTCTGCTGGCTACGGATGTGGAGGCGACTTTCAATGGCGATCCCGCCGCTCAAAATCTAGGTGAGGTCATATTTTGTTATCCCGGTTTCCGGGCGATCGGTAATTACCGGATCGCCCATCAATTGTATAAGCTCGGGGTTCCTTATATTCCTCGTATGATTACGGAGATGGCACATTCCGAGACCGGTATCGATATCCATCCGGGCGCGAAGATCGGTCATCATTTCTCGATAGACCACGGGACGGGTACGGTGATCGGCGAGACGAGCGTGATCGGCAATTACGTCCGAATCTTTCAGGGCGTCAGCTTGGCGGGAGAGAAACTTCCCCCCGATGAGAACGGTAACGCTATCCGTGGCGTAGCCCGTCATCCTATCTTGGAAGATCATGTGACAGTATATTCTAATTCCACCTTAATCGGTAAAATCCGGATTGGCAGAGGGGCTACGATATGTGGTAACGTCTGGATAGCGGAGGATGTACCGGCAGGGAGTACGGTTACACAATTGAAAATTGAGAATTGAAAATTATCAAGAGGGTAGCTGGAAGGAGATCGAAGCATGTCAGAGAGCGAAATGAGAATAATTAATAATAAACAACGTAATACGCAATTGGGAATAATTTTCAATTCTCAATTCTCAATTTTCAATTAAAATGAGCGAGACATTTGAAATGGTGGCCAAAACCCTATACGGGTTGGAAGAGATCTTGGCCGAGGAGTTATTAGCTTTAGGTGCCAACGACTTGCAGATCGGTCGTCGTATGGTTTCCTTTACGGGTGATAAGGAATTGCTTTATAAAGCGAATTTCCACTGCCGTACTGCCCTGCGCATTCTGAAACCGATTTATCATTTCAAGGCCAAAGATGCTGATACCGTTTATAAAGAGGTGAAAAAGGTAGAGTGGGAGAAGTATTTGTCGCTGGACAAGACGTTCGCGATCGACTCGGTGATCTATTCCGAGGATTTCAATCACTCGAAGTTTGTCGCTTACCGTACGAAAGACGCTATCGTGGATTATTTCATCGAGAAGTTCAAGAAGCGTCCGTCCGTTCGTGTCAATAACCCGGACTTATATATCAATATCCATATTTCGCATAACGATTGTACCTTATCTATCGATAGCTCCGGCGAGTCTTTGCACAAGCGTGGTTATCGGGTGGATCAAACGGAAGCTCCGTTAAATGAGGTGTTGGCTGCCGGCATGATCCTAAAAACCGGTTGGAAAGGAGAATCTAATTTCGTAGATCCGATGTGTGGTTCCGGTACATTGTTGATCGAGGCTGCCATGATCGCCTTGAATATCGCTCCGGGTATCCATCGGAAAGAGTTCGCTTTCCAGAAATGGGTGGACTATGATGAGGAATTGTTCGATCGTATTTATAATGATGAGAGCGGGGAGCGTGAGTTCGCTTTCCATTGCTATGGCTCCGATATTTCCCAAGCCGCTATCGATATCGCCTTGGAGAATATCCGTAGCGCTGGCTTGATGAAATATATCGATCTGAAGGTGAAACCGTTCCAACAATATACAGAGGCTCCGAAGCCGGGTATATTGGTGACGAACCCACCTTATGGAGAGCGTATATCATCTCGTGATCTATTGGGATTGTATAATATGATCGGCGAGCGTTTGAAACACGTGTTCATGGGATATAAGGCTTGGATTTTGAGCTATAAAGATGAATGTTTCGATAAGATCGGCTTGCGCCCGAGCGAGAAGATCAAATTGATGAACGGTTCCTTGGAGTGCGAATACCGTTGCTATGAGTTATTTGAGGGAACTAATAAGGACTTCAAAAAGGCATTGAATGAGGATGGAGAGGAGCGTCCGCACAGATCGGAAGGCTCTTTCGAGCGTAGAGGCAATGATCGTCCAAACTTCCGTACGGGTCGTGTGGATCGTCCGGAGCGTCGTTTCGCCGCTGCCCATAGCGAGGATGATGAGGAGCGTTTCGCTTCCATTCCGGGGAAACGTATCTTTGGAGAGGATCGGGGAGAGGACCGTCCGGTCCGCAAGAAATTCGTGGATGCCCCGGTTCGTAAGCCGATCAAGCCAAAAGGAGAACGTCCTGTGAAAATGCGTTATCGGGATGAGGATGACCGTAAGAAAGGGTTTGGCGATCATAAGCGGGATGGAAAGCGCCCATTTAGCAAACCTATAAAGCCTATAAAACGGAGAGGGTATGATGATTATGAGGATTAAATCATCTTTATTCATAAGCCTATGTCTGATTTTATTAACGATGTCGATTACCGCCCAAGATAAGCAACTCTCCTTGCACGACTTGATTCCTGGAGGGAAGACGTATAGCCGCTTCGTACCTCGTGACTTGAAACAGTTACGATGGTGCGGGGACGAGTACTTATATGTTAAGGGAGATAGCGTGTTAGGAGCTAAGCCGGGGAAAAAAGAAGAGGTCCTTTTTTCGTTGGAAAGACTGAATGGGGCCTTGACGGCGGCAAATCTGCAGACGGTTGGTTCCTTGCCTAGCTTTTTGGTACCCTATGAAAGTGGTTCGGTCTTGGCTTTTACTAGCAAACAGCACCGGATTCATTATGACTATAAGAAGAATAAGGTAGTCGCTGATTATGCTTTGAAGAATAACTGGGCGAATTATGACTTTTGCCCGGCTACGAATAACTTAGCTTTTACGGAGGGAAACAATGTGCATATTTTATCCCCGGATGGACGAAATACGATTGTTACACGTGAAACACAGGATGGAATCGTATGCGGACAGGCTGTCCATCAACGGGAGTTCGGGATTACGAAAGGTATGTTTTGGTCTCCTAAAGGCTCGGCTCTAGCGTTTTATCGTATGGATGAGCGTATGGTGACCGCTTACCCGCTGGTGAATATCGATACTCGTTGCGCTACGCCGGTTCCTCATAAATATCCGATGGCTGGAATGAAGAGCCATGAGGTTACGGTGGGTGTCTATCAGGTAGCTACCGGGCAGACGGTTTGGTTGGAGACAGGCTTGCCGAAAGAGAAATATTTAACAAATATCGCTTGGAGTCCGGATGAGAAGAGTATTTATATCGCTGAGTTGAATCGTGAGCAGAACGAGATGCATTTGGTGCGGTACTCTGCCTTGACGGGAAAGAAAGAGGCTGATCTGTTTACCGAGACGGATCGTTGTTATGTGGAGCCGCAGCATCCCGTGCTTTTCTTGCCGAACGATCCGGATAAGTTTATCTGGCAGAGTGAGGCGGATGGCTATAACCATCTATATCTGTATGATACGACTGGAAAGGAATTAAGGAAGCTAACCGGTGGGGAATGGGTGGTTACCAAGGTGCTAGGCTTTAGCAAAGACGGAAATAAGGTGATTTTCGAGGGAACGGCACCTCATCCCGTATCTCCGAATATGCAAGGAACGGGGATGCAACGTTATATTTGGGAGACGGATTTGAGAACGGGTGATATCATGAATTGCTTGAGTTGGAAAGTGGGCGTGCACCGTTGGTTGCTGAGTCCCTCCGGCGAATATGCGATTGATTATGTAAGTTCTCCTTCTACCCCGAGGGATATCGATTTAATCCGTGTAAAGGACGCTAAGGTGATTTCTACCTTACTTTCCGCTCCGGATCCCTTTAAATTGTATCGGATGCCGCGGATCAAGGTTGGACATATCCTTGCTGCCGATGGTAAGACTCGCTTGAATTACCGGTTGACTTTACCGCCGGATTTGGATGAGACGAAGAAGTATCCTACGATTGTCTATGTATATGGAGGCCCTAAAGTACAGCTTGTTACGGGCGACTGGCAAAACGGGGCTCGTGGTTGGGACCTCTATATGGCACAGAGAGGTTATGTGATGTTTACCGTGGATAGCCGCGGCTCGGCAAATCGTGGACATGCTTTTGAGAGCGTGATTCATCGTAATTTGGGTATCAATGAGATGGCGGACCAAGTGAAGGGTGTCGAGTTCCTAAAATCTTTGTCTTATGTGGATGCCGACCGTATCGGGGTACATGGCTGGAGTTATGGCGGTTTTATGACAACGAACTTGATGCTGACTTATCCGGAGATCTTTAAGGTGGGCGTGGCCGGAGGGCCGGTTATTGACTGGAGCAATTACGAGATTATGTATGGCGAGCGTTATATGGATCGCCCGCAGGATAATCCGGAAGGTTATAAGAACGCGAACCTGAAACTGAAGGCCGGTAATCTGAAAGGCCATCTGTTGATGATACATGGGGATATCGATCCGGTGGTAGTGTGGCAACACAGCCTTGGTTTCTTAAAGGCTTGCGTAGAGGCTGATACGTATCCGGATTACTTTGTGTATCCTCGCCATGAGCATAATGTGACCGGTAAGGACCGTCCGCATTTGCATGAGAAGATTACGAGGTATTTCGATGACTACCTTGGGAATTGAAAATGGAGAATTGAGAATTGAAAATTAGAAGAGATATGAATATATTGTTATTAGGCTCTGGTGGGCGTGAGCATGCGATCGCTTGGAAGATCGCTCAAAGCCCGAAAGTTGATAAGTTATTTATCGCTCCCGGTAATGCGGGAACAGCGTTGGTAGGAACCAACGTGGATATTAAAGCGGATGATTTTGCCGCTATCAAGGATTTTGCGTTGGCGAACCAAGTGAATATGGTCGTGGTAGGTCCCGAGGATCCATTGGTGAAGGGTGTTTATGATTATTTCAAGAAGGATGAGGCATTAAGCTCCATCCCCGTGATCGGCCCGAGTGGGGAAGGTGCCCAATTGGAAGGTAGCAAGGATTTCGCCAAGGCGTTTATGATGCGTCATCATATCCCGACCGCTCGTTATAAGAGTATTTCCACTGAAAACCTAGAGGAAGGCTATGCGTTCTTGGAATCTCTTTCCGCTCCTTATGTATTGAAAGCGGATGGATTGGCTGCCGGTAAAGGGGTACTGATTATCGATAACTTGGAGGAAGCCAAGAAAGAGTTGGGAGATATGCTGGGCGGAATGTTTGGCGACGCGAGCAAGACGGTCGTGATCGAGGAGTTCTTGGATGGTATCGAATGCTCCGTATTCGTCTTGACGGATGGCAACGATTACAAGGTGCTTCCGGTAGCGAAAGATTATAAGCGTATCGGCGAGGGCAATACGGGTTTAAACACAGGTGGAATGGGAGCTGTTTCCCCGGTTCCTTTCGCTGATGAGGTCTTTATGGCGAAGGTGGACGAGCGTATTATCCGTCCTACCGTAGAGGGATTGAAAGCGGAGCATATCGATTATAAAGGTTTCATCTTCTTGGGTCTGATCAATGTGAAGAATGAGCCGATGGTGATAGAATACAATTGTCGTATGGGCGATCCGGAGACAGAGGTAGTCATGCTTCGTATCCAAAGTGACTTGGTGGATTTGCTGGAAGGGGTAGCGGAAGGTAATTTAGCGGGCCGTACATTGGTACAGGACCCTCGCGCGGCGGTTACGGTTATGTTGGTAAGCGGCGGTTATCCGGAGGCTTACGAGAAAAATAAGGTAATCACGGGATTGGATGGCGTATCCTCGAACAATATAGTGTTCCATGCCGGAACGAAGCTGGTAGACGGCCAGATCCTGACGAATGGCGGCCGTGTGATTGCGGTCAGTTCGTATGGGGCTAATAAGGAAGAGGCTTTGGCCCAATCTTTTGCCGGAGCTAAGCAGATCGATTTCGATAAGAAGTATTTCCGTCGGGATATCGGATTTGATCTGTAAATGACAATTAGAGAGAATATGCGTATGAAAAAACGAAAACTATTGCTTTTAGGGGTTGTTTGTGCGGCTCTCTATGCATGTTCGACCGATCAGACGAACGAATCGGGGAAGCGTGTCTCCGCATTGGATGATGCCGCTTGGAACCATTCCGAATGGATATCCGTGGCAAATGCACCTGTCATAACGGGTGAGATCAACGGATCGAATGAGCGTGCGGCCGATGGTGCCGCTTGGTTCGTGAGTGTCGTAAAGAATGAAAAAGAGATAAACTCGGCACGCTGGATGACCACGGGCTTGGGTGTATACGAGTTATACGTGAATGGGAAGTTGATCGGAGAAGAGATTCTCAAACCGGGTTTTACGCATCCCTACAAGACGAAGCGTTCGTTTACGTATGAGGTAAGCAATGCCCTGTCGAAACAGGCGGGAGCGGAGAATGTTTTCGCTGTGCAGGTGACACCGGGATGGTGGGCCGATAAGATCATCACATACAGTGGCCAGCAAGGAATGGTGGGTACCAAGGTCGCTTTCCGTGGAGTGCTTGAGCTTACCTATGCGGATGGTAGCAAGGCGTACTTAGGTTCCAATACGAGCGATTGGAAAGCCGGGATCGCCGGACCGGTCAAACATGCCGCTATCTTTGATGGTGAGGAATATGATGCCCGTGAGTTACCGGGATACGATACGCTCGATAAGCTTTCGACACCGGAAAAGAATACGGAATTTGAGGGAGAGATACTTCCTTCAAATGGAGGTGAGGTCTATTTTCGTGAAGATTTGGCGCTTTCTCCTCAAAAAGCCTATCTATGGAAAGGGGTCACCGGAGAGAGTGAAGATGCTTATGGAAAGGTTGTTATAACGAAAGAATATGCGGCTGGCGAGGAAATGGTAGTTCATCCGGGCGAGACACTTGTCGTGGACTTTGGCCAGAATTGTGCGGCGGTTCCTGCTTTCGAGTTCATGGCAAAGGAGGGTACCCAACTAAATTGTCGTCCTTCTGAGATATTGAACGATGGAAATGGTGCGAAGAGCCGAGGAATGGATGGGCCTGAAGGTAGTTGCCATCGCTTGAATCTACGCACTCCGGATACCGGGATGTTACTCGACTATACCTTTGCGGATCATAAGGACTATACGACCTATCGCCCTCATCGCACGTTCTATGGTTATCGCTTCGTATCGATCACGGCCGATCAGGAGGTACGTATCCGGTCGATCCAGTCGATTCCTGTCTCCTCGATTACCCAACAGATGGAGACCGGATCAATAACGACCGGCAACAAACTGGTCAATCAGTTGATCTCAAATACCCTATGGGGACAACGTTCCAACTACCTCTCGGTTCCTACCGACTGTCCGCAGCGCAACGAACGGCTGGGATGGACCGCCGACACGCAGGTATTTGCTGAGACTGGTACTTTCTTTGCCAATACCGCTGATTTCTTCCATAAATGGATGCGTGATATGCGTGACACACAATCACCAACCGGTGCGTATCCCGGTGTCGCTCCATTGGCTCAATACGGTGCGTCTCCTACTGATATGAACCGCTTGGGCTGGTCGGACGCGGGAGTTATCGTGCCTTGGGTTGTCTGGAAACAATTTGGCGACACTCAGATTATCGATGAGAACTGGGCGGCGATGGAGAAATATCTCAATCATATCAACGAGACCAAGTATGACCATCATGCCCTCAGCGCGGAGAATGGCAATTACCAGTGGGCCGACTGGCTCAGTTACGAGCCGCTTGAGAGTTGCAGCGGCAGACATACAGCGAAGGATGGATCCGGAACGCTTCCGGAAGCCTATGATTATTGGAATTATCTAAGTGCGAATTACTGGCTTATAGATGCCGGAATGATGAGCGATATGGCTCGTGCGACGGGACGGGATGCCGAGAAATACGAAGCGATGGCTGCTCAAGCGAAACAGTATATATTGGATAAATTCTTGAATGCTGACGGAGAATTTAAGACGGCGATATTCAATACCATGCAGACGCCTGCCCTATTCGCCTTGAAGAACAAGCTGGTCGAAGGGGTAGCCAAGGAGAACATGATGAAACGACTGCGTGACAACTTCGCCGAGCATGGCAATTGCCTTCAGACAGGTTTCTTGGGTACTTCCATCCTGATGCCTACGCTTACGGAGAATGGAATGAGCGATATCGCTTACGAGCTTCTTTTCCAGCGCAAGAATCCGAGTTGGCTGTATTCGGTAGATAATGGGGCGACAACGATTTGGGAGCGTTGGAATAGCTATATGCTTGATAAAGGCATGGGACCGCAAGGCATGAACAGCTTTAATCACTATGCCTATGGATGTGTATGTGAATGGATGTGGGAGACCATGGCTGGTATCTCTGCGGATACGTCGGAGCCAGGATTCAAGCGCATTATCATGAAGCCGATTCCCGATAAGCGTCTGGAGTTCGTAAATGCGGAGTACAATTCGGCGGCAGGAATTATCAAGAGCTCTTGGAAGTATGAGGGAGACCAGTGGATTTGGGATTTCACCATTCCCGAAGGAGCGGTCGCTCTCGTGACACTTCCGGGCGAAAGCCAAGCTCACGAGTATCGTGCGGGTTCGTATCAGATCGTTAAATAAGTAGCTTATACTTACCCAAGTTTACATTGAAGTTTGTAAGCTTGGGTAAGATTATTGATAGTATTATTTTAATTTACTCAGATCAAAATCAATAATAATCGGACGATGATCGGATGGCCACCAGAAATTAGATAGCTCTTTCGGGTCACGTACAGGCTTCGTGTACTCATCTGTAATTACGTCTGCATACTGGATTATGTCAAACAAAGGCTGTGTACAATATACGTAATCAATGCGGGCTTCTTTACCGGTTGTTGTCTTAAATTCATTTGGATACTTCTTAGCGATGACATCTACATAAGGTGTTTCTTGAGCGATATAGTCTTGCGTCAAAAACTTAGGACTATCTTCCGGATATCGATAGATGGCGTTGTCTGTGCGATTGCGGCTGTTGAAGTCACCCATCATCATCCAATATTCGTTGGTAGCATTCGTGCTAGTACCAATGGTGTGCTTACAAATATACTCTATTTCCATGCGACGGTATTTATCACCACCGTTTTCAGCTTTACTTGCTTCTTGGTCTTCAGTGCGAAAAGCCCATTGTTGTGGCCATGTGTGTAGTGTTACTATATTTAAAACCTTTTCGTCTACAATGATCTTTGCCCAACCGGCACCGTGGGTTACTACTTGGTTTGGCTCCTCACCTATTATTTTTTTTATATTTTCGATCGGATACTTAGAGGTGATGACCTGCGGGTAATTATCCCGATGTCCGCCTATGTACCAGTAAGGGTGTCCGTACCGTTTGGCTAATACTCCCCAATTATCTACCAGAAAACGTTCTTGGGAATCCAAAGGATCCGCGGTACCATTTTTATAGATGCTTTGAGCCTCACACCATACGCAAATATCAGGATCTTGTTGTTTTACCCAAGTCGTGAATTTCTCGTAATTATCATCTTGTCCACACCACATACCGTTTTGTATATTCCAGTAGAGTAGACGTAATGGTTTCTGTTCTTTTTTTTGTCCGCAAGAGATTAAGAGAGTGGAGATGCAGACTGCGGATAATGTCTTTAAAAATTTGTTTCTGTTCATAATATATCTGATTTGTTTTGTCCCGGGCGTAAGTAACCCGGGACTGGTTTGTTACAAATTTATCTTTTTCTTTTTTAATTGGAGCTGGTATAACCCGGATTCTGATCTTTAACTTGATCCATTGCTTTGTTATAATTGAATTCGCTGTCTGGTATTTTCCATAAATAATGACGTTCTTGAATCTGTGTATATTCACCGGTCTCCACATTAAAGTACTTACCTACCAGTTCTTGAGCACGACCTTGACGGACTATGAAGTCCCAGTGCTTTGCCTCATTGAAGTGTTCATAAGTCTCTTCTTTTAATAGTAAATCCATATAAGCGGTCATACTGGCGTAATCACTCAACTTATAGTCCAGTTCAGCATTAGGTACTTTAGGATCTTTGCCATAGGCACGTCGGCGCAATTGGTTTAACATTTCAATGGATTCCATAGTTGGGGTATTGGCAACACGGGCACAAGCCTCACTGTAGATCAGCATAGCATCTGTATAGCGGATCAAAGGAATAGATACATTTGCGCCATTACCTTGTGCGTTCGGATCCGTATATTTTGTGAGTAGACAAGTATATTCACCGTAAGCGTCTTTGCCGAATACATAAAAACCTATGTTCATACCGTAACGTAGGTCATTCGTGTCCCAGCTCTTGATGATATGGTTACGCAGGTCTGTATAGTGCGTGTAATAGCCGTTACCATTTAACATGGTTTTACCGGGAACGAACTCATACTTTGGATGTGAGGTATAGGATAGGTAGTCCCATGTCTTACCATCAATACGTGAAGTCTTGATGTAGAATATCTCCTCTGTAGAGGTGGTCAAGTCTGCGCCAAATACCTTGTCAAAGTCACGTGGTTCCGCAACTTGTACTAATTGGTATGTACCACTGTTCACCACTTCTCCACTTAGCTTTTTTGCCTCGATGTAATCTCCTGTATGCATATATACATCTGCTAGGCAGACCCGTACGGTATTTTTATCTGGAGTAGCCAAATAACGTTTTTTGTCAGGACAATTATCTAAAGCATATTTTAAATCTTCGATTATGAAGTTGTATACTTCTTCTTTGCTACTCTTGGGAATATTCCACTCTGTGATATTTTTATCTGTTTTCAAAGGTACACCACCCCAGTATTTCACGAGATTAAAGTAGTTGAAGCCTCGTAAAAAGCGTAACTCTCCCAGATAGGCCAACTTTTCCTCTTCGGTCATCTTTGTAGCGTTAGGTATCCGCTCGATAGCGGTGTTACAGAACATAATAGCCTTATAGAGGCTCTGCCAGTTTGAATCACTCCGGTTCATATGTGTTGCGTTCACAAAGCCATTGTATTGTTTGTATGTTTGATAAACTCCTTTTGGATAACAATATTCTGTATTGATCTCTAATGTGGCGAAGAAGTTTGAATTATAGGCTGACCGCATTGCGTCTAACGGTGCTAATACCGCAGCATTTGCTTCTTCTACAGTATTATAAAATGTCTCGCTTGAGATCGAATAAGTATAATCGGTCTCATTTAAGGCGTTGTCACAAGCTGTTAGTAGAGTAACTCCGGCCATTGCGCTTATTATTATTAGATGTCTCATTGTTTTCGCTTATTTTAAAATTTAACACTCACACCCATGGAAAGGGTTTTACTGTTTGGATAAGTCAAATGGTCTATACCTGCATTCACGTCGCTGCCTTTTGAGCTAACTTCAGGATCTACACCTTTATACTTCGTTAATGTCAACCAGTTCTGTGCGCTAACGAAGATACGAATACCGTTTAGCCAATTTTTGGTAGCCCACTTGTCACATGGCAGATTGTAAGCTAAACTGATGTTTTTTAGACGCAGATAGGAACCATTCTCGATAAAGCGGTCAGAGTATTTCAGTGAACCAACGGCATTGATCTTGGGATAGGCAGCATGACTGTTGTCTTGACCTTCTCGCCAACTCTCGTAGTATACTTTACGCTCAATATTCATGCCTTGGCCATAGCTGTAGTTTCGCATCTCACTCAAGTTAAACACGTCGTTACCTTGACTGCCTTGTAAAAAGAAGTTGAAGTCCCAGTTCTTATAGCGGATACCACAGTTCAAACCATATGTAAAATCAGGGAAAGGAGAACCTGCGATGTAACGGTCTTCCGTATCGGTGTACTGGCCATCTCCGTTCATATCCTCATAAGATAAAGAACCGTTCTCGTCTAAACCAGTGTCTTTGTAGACATAGAAAGCTCCTAATGGCTCACCTTCACGGATAATTGTGATGGAACCAGATCCATAGTTGCTATAAGTTGTGCCAAGGATATCTTTACCATCAGCTAATTCTTCGACGCGATTCTTATTATGAGCTATATTGAACTGTAAGGTTAAGCCAAAGTCCTTGTTTTGTACCACATCACCCTCGATCAATAATTCGACGCCTTGATTGCTTATACTACCGATGTTACGTACGGTGGACTTGTAACCGGATGATGAAGGAAGTGATACTGTATTCAGTAGATCCGTGGTTTTCTTATAATAGTAGTCTGCGGTAATACGTAGACGTTGTTTAAAGAATCCCAAATCCACGCCGGCATCCCATTGCGAGGTCGTCTCCCATTTCAGATCTTCTGGATAGGTACTGCTGGGTGAGTAGTAAGGTACGTTCTCGCTTCCAGTAGCAGTCTTACCTGTGGTTAGTAGATTTTGTGTCATGTAGGGATCAATAGCTGTTGAGCCTGTCTTTCCATAGCCAACACGCAACTTCATGTTTGAAATACTTTCAAATTCTTTCATGAAAGGCTCTTCAGACACACGCCATGCCACAGCACCAGAAGGGAAATATCCCCATCTTGATCCTTCCGAATAGCGGCTTGATCCATCAGCACGGAAACTGGCTGTTACGAGGTAACGTCCTAATAAACTATAGTTGATACGCCCAAGATAAGACATCAAGACCCATTTGCTGTAGTTTGTACTTGGTGTGTTGGCTGTTCCTGCTGATGACAGGTTGTTCGTTTCTTGAACGTCACTCAAGAAAGTGTTGCCTGAGGCTGCGATCGATTTGTAAACATTTTGTTGGTAAGTAAAGCCGCCCATTACGTTAAAACTGTGGATGTTGTTTAACGAAAAATCGTAGGTCACGATATCTTCGTTAATGATGTTCGTACTACGCTTGTGGTTGACATCGGCAGTATTATTTTTGTAAATATACTTTTTGGTGGTGTAACCATCGTAGCGGGCATCAGATCCTTCCAATCCGAAACTGGTCCGTATGCTTAAGCCTTTAATCGGATTGAAGTTCAAGGCGGCGTTGATGTTGGTCAGATTTGTCACGGTTTTATAAGTGGACTCATAAGCCATACATAAAGGGTTCTTGATCTCATGGCTAGACCAGCTGTACCAAGAGCGTAGATCTTTATAATCTCCATTCTCATCATAAGGATAAAAGTTTGGTGAGGCGGAGTAAGCAGCACCAATCATAGATGAACCGCCATTACCACCTCCATCAGACTGGTTCATCTGGTTAATCATACTGTAGCCCATACTGACGGAAGCGGTTATCATCTTGCTCATAGTCATATCCAAACTACTACGCAAATTGTACTTGTTATAATAACTGTTCGGGATCAAACCATCTTTAGTCATGGCAGAGCCACTGACAAAATATTTTAGGTCATCGGTACCTCCAGATACATTGATGTTATGATTCATAATGGGAGCATTTTGAAAGAACTCTTTTTGCCAGTCCATACCTTTCCCCATGGCGGTTATGTCAGCTTCACTAAAGGGAGCGGTTTCCAGTATCTCTGCGTTTACAAGGTATTCGTTATAAAAACGGGCCCACTCTTGGGCATCCATCAAATCCAGTTTCTTGATTTGCTTTTGGAATCCATATTCAAAATCGTATGAGACTTTCGCTTTTCCACTTTTCCCTTTCTTGGTCGTGATCATCACGACACCATTAGCACCACGTGAACCATAGATGGCAGTAGCGGATGCGTCTTTCAAAATTTCCATAGATTCAATATCATAGGTATTGATAGAGGCTGTGCTGGCAGGAATACCATCGATAATGTATAGGGGTGAGTTGTCACCTTTGATAGAGTTTACTCCACGTATCCTAATAGAATAGTCTCCGGAAGGATCACCTGTATTTTGGGAGAGTACTACGCCGGGAACTCTTCCTTGTAAAGCCTGTACTGGGTTGGCTACGGTAAAGGCTGTCAGCTCATCTGCCTTCACGCTACTCACAGAGCCGGTTAGGTCTTTCTTCTTCATTGTCCCATAACCAACTACCACTACCTCATCTAAAGATTCCACATCTTCTTTCAGGGTAATATTAAGTGTATGTTGGCCTTTGACTGCCACTTCTTGTGAATTATAACCGATATAACTGATTTGTAGAATGTCGTTTGGCTTTACTTGTAAACTGAACTTTCCATTTAAGTCTGTTACTACTCCATTCGTTGTTCCTTTTACCAATACATTGGCTCCAATTACAGGTTCACCCATTCCATCGAGGATGGTACCGGTTAACTGATAACTGCCTTGTTGCTGGCTGATAGGTGCTAATGAAGACTCTGCCCAAGCTTCCTTTGGCATAAAGGATAAAGATGCCATCAAGCAAAAGGCTCCCAGAATAGGGACTACATGTTTGCAATTTTTCATAAATCGTTTTAATTTTTAGCTATTACAAAGTACGACTATTCATGTGACAAGTAGATTACATTAGAGTTGCATAGTAAGAAAGATTTTGAATCTAAGCGCTTTTATATGGTTTTCTCTATATTAAATCTTGCTCATAAATAATCAATTTAACATACGTTTAAGGGCTTATTCTTAACGTTAACAAAGTAGCCGTGAGGGCTTTGAGCAATTGTTTACATGAATTGTTAGAGGGAGTACCTCTTGATCCTGAATTACAAGTGGGATACGTTGGCTTGGATCTCATAACACCGACGTTGTGTACCCATAAGTCCTTTCCTGAATAAAGTTCCCTCTGTCTCCTATGGGTAATATAAATTTTTAGGTTTAAAACAAAGTAAGCGTGAGACTTGTTTTCTATTCATCTGATTCGGGTGTCTGGAAATACCTTGCAAGGATGAATAAGTAAACAATATTCCCACGCTGTAAAGTTATGTATTGGCATAGCGAATGCTTGCCGTGTACATGCACTAACAGAATGAGCGCTACATTGTCTTCATCCTCCTTGCTTGAAATTTTCCAGACTTCGAACCAAGGATAAAGCAAAAAACGCTTTCTTTTTATTTTTCTGACCGCTCTTTAGCCAGACAACACAAATATACGTTTCTTTTTGAACAATGCAACGCTCTGTGAGAATATTTTTCAAATGTAAATATAATATTTAAGTGATATGGTAAAAAGACATAGCTAATTTGCAGTTGGCTGCATTGACCAAGTCTGTTAGCTGCATCGGCCAAATCAGTTAATTGAAATGACAAGGTTAGTAAACTTTGTTGGCCGATGCAGTTTACTTGTTATATTTTCATACCTTTGCCACTTATTTCATTCCTTTAGGATGTGAATATGAAAGAATAAGGTATATGGCAAGAGGAACAACTTCATATTACGGACGTAGATATACTATAGCGACACCTATGACCCATTTGTACATGCTTTGCGCTTGTATTTTTTGTTGGATCGTGGGGTATGTGGATTCGGTAGGCTATCCCGTGTATGGAGAGGTGACGGCTCCTCCTTTATGGAATGCCCTTTGTCTGGTTCTTCCGGGAAAGTTGTTTACCTATTTGATCGGTTTTTTGCTGATGGCCGGTGGTGCGTTTCTGGTGCATCGGGTAAACTATGCGTTGATGTTGATTCGTGAGAAGACATTGCTTCCCTTTCTCTTCTATGCCTTGTTGACAAGTACAAACCCGGATTTCTTTCCCTTGAAATCAACATCTGTCGGGGTGTTTTGTTTGATATTGGCCCTTTATCAGTTATTTACCTCTTATCATGACCCGGACGCTACGGATAAGGCTTATAACGCATCCTTGATTATCAGTATCGGAAGTCTGTTGTGGATACACATCCTTTGGTTCTTGCCGCTGTTTTGGTTGGGGATGTATAATTTCAGGACATTGAATATCCGGACCTTTGTCGCTTCCTTGTTCGGAATCTTGACGGTTTATTGGTTTGTTTTCGGATGGTGTGTCTGGGAACGGGATTTCACGGCATTTACCATACCTTTCACCTCCTTATTCAAGATACGTTTCCTTGCGGTACTAGGGACGGGAATTATAGATTGGATACAGATCGTTTTAGTGGCGGGATTAACGATCATTGCCTCATTAAACATCGTTACACATGAGTATGAGGATAATTTGCGTACTCGTCAGTTTCTTTCTTTTCTGATTGTCATGGCCATTTGGTCGTTTGGATTGTTCTTTATCTATGAGCAGTCGTCCGAGGAATTTCTGGAAATGGCCTGTGTACCGGCGTCTATCTTGATCGCCCATTTTTTTACGGTGAACCGGGGGAAATATATCTTTTGGCTGTTCCATTTCTCGGTAGTTATGTTTATCGCATTATTAATGATACGTATATGGAATTTCTTATAGCCTACGGGTATATCGGGGTGTTTATCGCTTCTTTCTTAGCGGCTACGATCTTGCCGTTTAGCAGTGAGGTCGTATTGACGGGTGTATTATTGGCGGGTTCGGCTTATTGGCCTTGTATGATCGCCGCTACGCTTGGTAATTTCTTAGGTGGAATGAGCTGCTATTGGTTGGGGATGCTGGGAAAGGTAGAGTGGATCGAGAAATACCTCAAACTCGATCCGGTAAAACTACAGAAGGTGCAGGATTGGATCAAGGGAAAAGGCTCTTGGATGGGCTTCTTTGTTTTTCTTCCCGGTATCGGTGATTTTATCGCTGTCGCTCTAGGTTTCTTGCGGGCTAATATATGGGTCGTGGCGATCTCCATGTTCTTAGGAAAAGCGATCCGTTATTGGGTTTGGATGGAGTTTGTTTATAAGGTACAGTCCATGTTTTGATAACCCGAGACCTGTACCTTGCACGAAATCATTTCAAGCGTAATTGTCCCCTTTTCCGTGAACTTGATAGCGTTATCGATAAAATTCGTGATAGAATTACAAGGATTTTTGTATATGAATTCTGCAAGCTTGGAAGTCTTTTTTGTTCGGAAGGAACTCATTCCAGCGTGTAAGTGTTTGCCGGGAGAAGACCGTCAATGAGAAAACCAGCATAGAGGTAAAGGCGATACTGGTCGTGATAGCGGAACCTACGACCCCGTAAGACGGGATGAGTAGAAAGCCGGAGATTAATAAGGCAATAAGCCCTACGCACGAGCTTGCCGTACTGTACCGGATCTTTCCGCTGCCGATGAAATAATGGCTGATGATGCTGTTGCAGCCTAACGCTACGATTCCGATCGATAATCCGCCTATCACTTTACGTATGCCTTTGAACTCGGCGCTGAAAAGATAATCCGTATATATCCATTCCGGTACCAATAAGATACATCCCATCACGAGGGCTAAAGCGCAAAAGGTCAATTTGAAAAGCTGTAAGGTAATACGTTTTTGTTCCGTTGCCTCTGAGGTCTTGGCCACGCTACTGTATTCGATGAAACTTACGCTGCGACTAATATTCCATACACTCTCGGAGATCTTGGTCCCAGCGTCTAGCAAGCCTACGCTTCCCAACCCGGCGAAACGTTGTATCAAGAAATAATTGAGTCGGGTAGTACAGGTTTCCGCCAACCCGTCCGCACCGGCCCACAGGCCGTAGGCAAACATTTCTTTTAATAGACCGTAGAGTGATTTGCCGGAAGACCGGGATGTCTCCTTTAAGAAATAAGGAACAAGCATCGATAGGCTGGCAATAAAGGCTATGCCGTTCGTGACATATAATCCCCAGACATACGACCGTACGTCCGGGCGCTTCAATATATAATAGAAATAGAGTAAGACGAAAAATAGCAGTCCTCCTTGCAATATAAACGTGAGATTAAACCCTTTGATATTGTCTTTACCCAACAAGAAGCGGGCATTGGCGTTTACCGTAGAGCTCAAGATCGCCAACAAGAAGATATCCAGCCGATAGCCGGTGGGTAAAAGCCCGGTAAGATACATGAAGCCGCAAGCTAAGGAAGAGCCGATAGGGGTCCACAGATATGCGGGAAGGAAAATTGTCCGCATGGAGTAACGGTTCATGAAATAGACAATCGTATTCCCGCATAAAATCCCGTTGACGATTACCGCTATATTTACCGAGGCCACGATCAACCCGATCATCCCCACGCCCTCGATTCCCAGCACCTTCGCATTGATGAAGATCAGCGCTAGGTTAAGGAAAGCTATCAGATAACGCGAGCCTATTGTCCCCAGTATCTTTTTTAACATAAGCTATAGTTGTAATCCATTCAGTAACCTTACATAGGTATCGATCGCTTCCCGGATCTCCGGTCCCTTGATGTATTCGTCTGCGGAATGGGAACGTGCCGAGTTTCCCGGCCCTATCTTTACGGAGGGGAAACGCATCAAGGCTTGGTCGCTAAGCGTAGGAGAGCCGAAAGGCTCTTTTCCCATCAAGATCGCCCGTCGCACAAAAGGATGATCCAGATCCGTGCGGGTGGAGCTAAGGCGGAAGCTGCGGGCCTTGATCTCGCAATGAACCTTTTCCTTGATTAGCTCGAATAACTGTTCGTTCGTATAAAATTCGTTGGTGCGGATATCTACCGTGAATTCGCATTTATCGGGAACGACATTGTGCTGCGTACCGGCATGGATGATGGTGACAGTCATTTTCACCGGTCCGAGGAAGTCGCTTTTCTCCGGGAATTGATAGGTGCTGAACCATTGTATATCCTTCATCGCTAAAGTGATGGCATTGATGCCCTCATTACGTGCGGCATGTCCGGCCTTTCCGATAGCGGTGCAATCCAGTACCATTAGCCCTTTCTCGGCTACGGCGGGTTGCATACCCGTAGGTTCACCTACGACAGCGAAGGAGATAGGAGGAAGCTCGGCCAATGCGCTTTCAATGCCATTCTTCCCGGATACCTCTTCCTCACAAGACGCAAGGAAGATTAGATTATAAGGTTGTTCTTTCTCGCTTAAGATACAGAAGGCTTCATAGAGGGAGACTACGCTCGCCCCGGCATCGTTACTGCCCAGTCCATATAATTGATCATCCTCGGTCTCTTCGGGAGTGAACGGGTCTTTGGTCCAACCGGAAGCGGGCTTGACGGTGTCTATATGGGAGTTGAGTAAAAGGGTCGGTTTACCGAAATCGAAATCCGGGGCGATGATCCACAGGTTGTTGCCTTTGCGGAACACCTTTTGTCCGGCCTTTTGCCATTCTGCTTGCAGGAAATCCGCTACGGCGGTCTCGTCCCGGCTGAAAGACGGACGGGAGATCATGCCTTTTAATAAATCAATCGCTTCGTAATATCTTTCCATATTATAATAAATTATTTACGGTGCATCTGTCTTTCTCCAGTTGGGCTTTCAATTCTTCTAAGGAATCGAATTTGATGTCTCCGCGTACGTATTGAACGAATGAGACACGAATGCTATCATTGTAGATATCTCCGGAGAAATCCAGAATATTGACCTCCATGGATATGTCCTTCCCATTATTGAGTGTCGGACGGTCACCGATATAAAGCATTCCCTTATATCGTTCGCCTTCCACCTCCACCCATACGGCATATACGCCAATACCCGGAATGACTTTAAAAGGCTCATCTACCCGTATATTCGCCGTGGGAAATCCTAGCGTGCGTCCCACTTTATAGCCGCTGACGATATGGCCCAGCAATTGATAGGGATAGGTCAGTAAATAAGCGGCTTCAGCTACATTTCCGGCTTGAAGTAATTTCCGGATCTCGGAAGAGCTGACGGCCGTATTTCCTTCGTCATAGGGAGATGCCTTCAGCACCTCGATACCACATTCGGTGCCATAAACGACATATTGCTCGAAGCCATCCGTCCGATCGTGCCCGAAACGATGGTCATATCCGATCAATAAGGTCTTTACATGCAGGCTCTTCGCTAAAATAGAGGTAATGAATTCCTTGGCCGAGAGCCGGGATAGCTCGATCGTAAAATCCAATACGATGCAATAATCTACTCCGGTAGTCTCTAATTGCTGTAACTTTTCCTCGAAAGAATTTAATAGCTTCGGTTGGTAATCCGCATGCAATACGGCCCGGGGATGTTCCGGGAAGGTGATTACGGCCGATGGCAGGTTACGTGCTTTGGCAATCTCTTTCATCTCGTCGATTAAGAAACGGTGTCCTAGATGCACACCATCGAAAAATCCGATCGTAGCCACCAGTTCCTTTCCTTTCAGTCTGTCAAAATCTCTTACAACAATCATTGCGCCTTATTCATTTCTATTCCAATCGAAAGACAAATGTACGGGATAATTTTTAATAATCATGTTCTTATATATGGATACTTTACGTGTATGTTTACTGCAACCCGCATTGCAGCAGAATTAGATACCGGTTGGTTTGGTTCGTTCTCGGGAAATATCTATATTTGCTAAGTATGAAAACGAAAACTCTACTCTGTATCATAATGATCCTGTCTTGGGGAATATTGGGATCCGGACTTGCGGCGGAAGATATTCTTTTCAACCGTCTGGGAGTACAGGACGGTCTGTCTTCCAATGAGATCACTTGTATCCTGAAAGACCGGAAGGGGTTTATGTGGTTGGGTACCACTTCTGGGGTAAACCGTTTTGATGGGTATGAGTTTAAGCATTATAAATACAAGGAAAGCGGGTTGCCTTTTAGGGAGGAGCATGTCTCCGAACTTCAAGAAACCGCCGATGGGCGTATTTGGATTACCTATAATACGAACCAACTTTGCGTATATGAGCCCGGTAATGACCGTTTTATTCCGGAGAAGGAAATATTAGATAGCTTACGTCTAGAGAATCCTCCCGCTAAGATATTCGTCGACAATGATAAACAACTCTATTTCGCTACCTATACGAATGAATTTTGCCGTTATGATCAAGCGAGGGGGAAGATTTATTCGTATCCGCTAAATAAAGAGGATGGCCGGGTTTGTGATATGAGTGACGTGGGCGATCGTCTATATGTAGTCCATACCTCGGGAGTGGTAGAGGGGATCGATAAGGCATCCGGAGAATCTGTCTATCGGGATGAGTATCTGACTCAATATGCGAATGCCCAGTTATTCTATGTGTTCGCCGATAGTGACGGGGATCTGTGGTTTTTCTTAAATCCCGGATATAGTAGAGGTCTCTTTCGCCTAAATCCCAAAAGCAAGGAGTGGAAACATTATACGACCGAAACCCCGGTCGCTTTATCCTCTATAATGGTGCGTGACGTGGCGGAGGATATGAACGGTAATATCTGGATCGCTACCGATCATGGCGGTATCAATATCTTGGATAAACGTCTGGACCGGATGCGTTATATACGAAATAACCCGTTTAACCAAACGAGTTTGAGCCAGAATAGCGTGATCTGCTTGTATCGGGATGATACGGGGATTATGTGGGCCGGCACTTATAAAAACGGCTTCAACTATTATCATGAGAGCATTTTTAAATTCCAGACTATCCGGTACCCTTTGGAGTTGATGCGGGATATCTTTAACAATGACTTTAATTGTATCGTAGAAGATAAAGAAGGGGATCTGTGGATCGGTACTAGCGGAAACGGCCTATTACGTTACGATCGGGAAACCGGGGAGTATGTCCGCTACCGGGCGGGGCGGGAAAGCGAGAACGCTATCTCCGGCGATGTCGTGATTAGTATGGCGAAAGATTTGGATGGCAAGTTATGGCTGGGTACTTATATGGAGGGGTTGACCGGTTTTGACGGGAAACGTTTCAAGCATTATCGGGATATCCCGGGCAGTAAGGACGGCTTATCCAATAATAGCGTGTATAGTTTGTATGTCGATGCCAAGAATCGTTTGTGGATCGGCACGTTGGAAGGCGGCCTGGATTGCTTGGATCAATCTACCGGGAAATGGACGTATTATCGTATGGGGGATAAGGAGAATGCGATTAACTCGGATATCGTATATAGCCTTTCCGGGGATGAGAAGGGGAATATTGTCGTTGGAACTTCTTTAGGAGTGAACTGGATCAACCCGGAGACGGGGACTGTTACTTCTTTTAATGGCACGAAGGATGGACGTTCCGTGTTTGAGGATCAAATCATCAATGTCGTATTTTGTGATAGCCGCCAATGGGTATGGATCGGGAGTAATCATGGGCTACATATATATGATAGGTTGAATGATAAGATGTATCGGTTGAACCATTCTTCCGGATTACCGGATAACAGCATCATGTCTATTCTGGAGGATAAATATCATACGGTTTGGGTGGGAACGAAGAACGGCTTATTGAATATCGTTCCGAATCGGGATACGGATAATAATTATACGTTCGATTGGAATAGCTATGATGAGAATGAGGGCGTTCAAGGACGTGTGTTTAACGTGAATAGCGCTTGCGGACTGGAAACGGGTGAGTTGGCGTTTGGCGGGACAAACGGTCTTACCTTCGTTGATCCTGCCCGGATACGTTATAATAGCTATGCTCCACCGGCGGTGATAACCGGACTTATGGTGAATAATGTCCCGATAACGGCGAGAGAGGCGTATGACGGGCATGTGATTTTGGATAAAGATATCACCTGTACCAAGCAATTGAAACTGAATTATACGGAACGTAATTTCTCCTTTACCATCTCTTCTTGTTGCTATTTCCTTCCTTTGAAGAATAAATATGCTTTTAAGATGGAGGGCTTCGACTCGGAATGGACTACCGTAAGCGCCTTGGAACGTCGTATTACCTATACGAACTTGAACCCGGGAACTTACACTTTCAAGGTAAAGGCGATGAATAACGACCGGATTTGGAGCAAGGAGATCACGAGCTTGCAGATCACGATCTTGCCTCCGTTCTGGGCTACCGGATGGGCAATAGCGTTGTATATCATAGCTGGTATATTATTGGCGTATGGCGTGATACGTTTTATTTTCCGTATCCAGCAAAAGAAGTTGGAGGAGGAGCAAGAACGGGCTACTGTGCGTCAGCAGCATGAGGTGGACGAGATGAAGCTTCGTTTCTTTACGAACGTAAGCCATGAGTTCCGTACGCCGCTAACATTGATCATGACTCCTTTGGAGAAGTTGATGAAAACGGAGAAAGACATGGAATCCCAGCAAATATTGAAGTTGATCTACCGGAACGCCGACCGGTTGCTTAAATTGGTGAACCAGTTATTGGATTTCCGCAAGATCGATATGCAAGGGGATAGCTTGGTCTTGTCTACCGGCGATATTGTCCCGTTCGTGCGTGACGTGGCTTATTCCTTCAAGGAGCTTTCGGAGCAAAAGCGGATTCATTTCTCTTTCTCCTCGGTCTTCACGTCTCTCCCGATGAAGTTTGACACGGATAAGGTCTTCAAGATCGTCTCTAATCTACTGAGTAACGCTTTTAAGTTTACGCCGGAGGGAGGTACTATCTCGGTGACGCTTAGCTTGCGGTTGGAGAAGGAGGGAGAGAACAAACTGGTTATCGAGGTGTTGGATAGCGGTATCGGTATTCCTGCGGATAAACAAGGAGCTATCTTCGATCGCTTTTATCAGGTGGCTTCCCCGGATAAGGGAAATCCCGTGGTAGGTACGGGTATCGGCCTGCACCTATGCCGGGAATTCGTGCGGATGCATCATGGGACGATAACCGTGAAAAGCGAGCCGGGAGCGGGTAGTACGTTTACGGTTACGCTGCCGGTGATCCCCTTGGACAACCAAGATATTATCTCGGCTCCGGAAGGAATTGCCGAAGGGGATATCTTGCCTCCGGTTGAGGAGCATCCGGAGATCGCTGATAAGGATGCGTCTCCGGCGGAAAGACCTACGTTGCTGGTCGTAGACGATAACACGGATTTCCGGGAATTTATGAAGTTAAGCTTGAGTGGCGTTTATTCGGTACTCACGGCGGCGGATGGAGAAGATGCGTGGAAGCTCATTCCGGAGGAGCTGCCGGATATGGTGATCAGCGACGTGATGATGCCTATCACCGACGGTATCACCTTATGCCGTCGGATCAAGGGAGACATCCGGACTTCCCACATCCCGGTGATCCTACTGACGGCAAAGTCCGCTAAAGATAGCCAACTGGTTGGTCTGGAAGCCGGTGCGGATGATTATATCAGCAAGCCATTCAATATGGAGATGCTTCTCTTGAAGGTGCGGCATTTGATCGAGATGAAGAAGAAGATGCAAAAGGCCTTTATGCAGTCCTCTACCATGGGCATCGCCTTGACGGAGGTACAAGCTAGCTCCATGGATGAGGAGTTGATGCGTAAGGCCATCGGCTATATCGAGGAGCAGATCGCCAATCCGGAGTTGTCCGTAGAACGGTTGAGCCGGGAGATGGGCATGAGTCGTGTGAACTTCTACAAGAAATGCCTTTCCATCACGGGTAAGACTCCGGTGGAGTTGATCCGTACGGTGCGCTTGAAGCGTGCGGCGCAGTTATTGGAGAAGAGCCAGATGCGGGTCAACGAGGTTGCGCTGGAGTGCGGTTTCAATGATGTGAAGTTATTCCGGAAGTATTTTAAGGATGAGTTCGGAAGGCTTCCCTCTGACTATCATAAATAAACTTCTTCTAAATAAATGCCACGTAATTAGGGGATATAACAAAATATCCCCTTAAAATAAACATTCTTCCCCTACCTTTTTACGGTTCTCCCCGTAACCCAAAACATTTATGGCTTCCTGTCCGCCGCGAACCCTTTAATTTTGCCAACGAATGAAGAACCATTTTTCTTGTATGGAAAAACCTGTTCGGACTCATTGCTGATCGGAAATAATTAAAGAATCTATAGAATATGAAACAACACATCGCGGTATTCACGTTAGGGCTTTCCCTGCTGACTTCCTGCATGACTGATTCCGCTTACCGGAAGGTCGAGAATGGCTTGGTCGCCGATATCCGTTCCGGACAGGCGAAGGCTGTTAAATTGGAAGTAATCTCTGATGATATTATCCGGGTAATCGCCTCTCCGGATGGTAAGTTTTCCAACCAAGTGAACTTGATCAAGGACACGAAATCGTTACCCGCCCCATCGTTTCAGATAACGACCTCGGGGGATACGATCATCGTAAGTACGCAAACCACACAGGCCCGTCTTTCACGGGAGACCGGAGAGGTTCGCTTTACCGACGCCAACGGACACACGATCCTTCGTGAGAAGACAAACGGAGGCAAGGAATTTACGCCGATCGAGGTGGAAGGAACCAAAGGCTATACCTTACGTCAAGTATTTGAGAGCGAGGACGAGGAAGGGCTTTACGGCCTAGGACAGCATCAGAGCGATGAGTTCAACTACAAAGGCAAGAACGAGGAGCTTTTCCAATATAACACGAAGGTGAGCGTGCCGTTTATCGTTTCCTCAAAAGGGTATGGTGTACTTTGGCATAACTATTCCTTGAGCCGTTTCGGCGACAAGCGTCCATACGCCGATTTGGGCGATGTCTTTGGCCTATACGGAAAAGACGGGAGGGCAGGGGCGTTGACCGCTACCTACTATACGGATAAGGCGAAGAATTCCGTTTTAATCCAGCGGGATGAAGATAAGGTAGATTATGAGAATCTGAAAACCATCAAGAACCTGCCGGCAGACTTCCCGAAGCCGAGCGCTTCCGCTACTTGGGAGGGCGAGATCGAGGCGAAAGAGACGGGTACTTATCATTTCAAACTACATTACGCCGGTTATACCAAGGTATTTGTGAATAACGAGGAGATCATCCCGGAACGTTGGCGTGCGGCATGGAACCCGAATGATTACAAGGCTACGGCCGATCTGGAAAAGGGCAAACGTTATCCGATCCGTATTGAATGGTTGCCGGATGGCGATGTCTCTTATATCGGCTTGAAGGTATTATCTCCGCTACCGGAGGAGGAGCGGGAGCGGTTGGCTTTCTGGTCGGAAATGGGGGATGATATCGATTACTACTTCATCAACGGAGAGTCTTCCATGGATAAGGTGATCAGCGGTTACCGCACGGTTACGGGCAAGAGCCAGATCATGCCGAAATGGGCGATGGGATTCTGGTTGAGCCGTGAGCGTTATAAGACGCAAGAGGAGCTATTGACCGCCTTGAACGAATACCGCCGGCGGCAGGTTCCCTTGGATGTGATCGTACAGGACTGGAGCTACTGGCCGGTAGACGCATGGGGTAGCCACGAGTTTGATAAGGAACGCTTCCCGGACCCGAAAGGTATGATTCAGGAGATCCACGATAAGGATGCCCGTATCATGATCTCCGTATGGCCGAAGTTCTATTATACGACAGAGCATTATAAAGAGTTGGACGCGCTGGGTGCTATGTATCAGCAGGCGATTAAGGATAGTATCTGCGACTGGATTTATCCGGGTTATATCGGTTCTTTCTATGACGCGTACAACCCGGAAGCCCGCAAGCTTTTCTGGGAACAGATGAACGAGCATCTGTATTCCTTGGGCATCGACGCTTGGTGGATGGACGCTTCCGAGCCGAACGTACAGGATAATACGGATATCGAGTATCGCAAGGCGCTTTGCGGACCGACTTATCTGGGCCCGTCCACGAAATACTTCAACGCTTACGCTTTGGCTAACGCCGAGGCGATCTACGACGGACAACGTAGCGTAAACCCGGATGACCGTGTATTCCTATTGACCCGTTCCGGTTTCGCCGGCCAGCAACGTTATTCTACCGCTACATGGAGTGGCGATATCGGTACTCGCTGGGAGGATATGAAAGCGCAGATCAGCGCCGGCTTGAACTTCGCCATGTCCGGTATCCCTTACTGGACGATGGATATCGGTGGCTTCAGCGTGGAGAACCGTTATATGGCCGCTAAGGAAGGTAGCGAGGATTTGAGGGAATGGAGGGAGTTGAACAACCGTTGGTATCAGTTCGGAGCTTTCTGTCCGTTGTTCCGTAGCCACGGGCAATATCCTTGCCGCGAGATCTATAATATCGCTCCGGAAGGATCGCCTACGTACCAATCGATGAAGTATTATACCGAGTTGCGCTATCAATTGATGCCGTATATCTATAGCTTGGCCTCCAAGACGCATTTTGAGGATTATACGATCATGCGTGCCTTGGTGATGGATTATTCGGACGATGAGAAGACTTACGATATAGACGACCAGTTTATGTTTGGCCCGGCCTTCATGGCATGCCCGGTGTATGAGTATAAGGCTCGCGACCGTGAGGTGTATTTCCCGTCAGGCATTTGGTACGATTACTACAACGGCAAGCGTATACAAGGCGGGACGACAATGCATGTGGATGCTCCTTATGAGCGTATGCCTTTGTTCGTGAGAGCCGGCTCTATCGTACCGAACGGAAAGGTAATCCAGTCTACGAAAGAGGAGCAGAAAGACTTAATCGTCTCTGTTTACGCCGGTGCCGACGGCTCCTTCACCTTATATGAGGATAATGGCGTGACCTACGATTACGAGAAAGGAAATTACGCTACCATCCCGTTTGTTTATGATGATGCGAGGCGAACGCTCACGATCGGCGCACGGGAGGGCGACTATCCGGGCATGATCCGCGAGCGTCAGATCACGGTACGTCTCATCACGCCGGAGAACCCCGCTGGCAAGGACGTGACAATATCTTACCAAGGTAAACCTCTAGTTGTAGAGACGGGGCGTGCCCCGTCTCAACCCCTCTAAATGGTAACTTTAAATAATACCCATCAGTCTGTGCTAAGACGGGGCACGCCCCGTCTCTACAACTGGGTAGTATCAATTAAACTATATAATCACTAATGATACCACTGATGAATCGGCCACTTGCGTGGCTTCTGGGCCTATTGCTCACCGCCTGTTCCCCCACCGGGGAGCAGGTGCGTGAACGTAGCTCATGGAATGACGATTGGAAGTTTGCCTTGTCGGATAGCGTTCAGGATTATTCATCCCCGGACAGCGATGATTCCACTTGGCGTATCTTATCTTTACCGCATGATTGGAGTATCGAGGGGGATTTCTCCCTCGATAACCCGTCTACCCCGGGCGGCGGCGCGCTACCGGGCGGGATTGGTTGGTATCGAAAGACATTTACCCTTCCGGAGACGGATCGGGGTAAGGTTGTTTATGTTGATTTCGACGGGGTTTACCGGAATAGCGAGGTCTGGATCAACGGTCATTCGCTGGGATTCCGTCCGAATGGTTATGTATCGTTTCGTTATGACTTGACGCCTTATTTGAGGTATGGAAGCCAACCGAACGTGATTGTCGTGAAGGCGGATAATAGCGAGCAGCCGAATTCCCGCTGGTATTCAGGCTCGGGGATCTACCGGAACGTATGGTTGGTAAAGGTGAATCCGGTACATGTGGACAACTGGGGTACTTTCGTGCATGATATGAGGATCTCACCGGAGGAGGCTACCTTCTCCTTGGAGGTGAGAATAAGGAATAGCTCGGAGGCGGATAGGGAGGCCGAAGTCTCTACCTCTATTTACGATGACCGTAACAGAGTTGTTACGGCACCCGTAACAACTCTGTTACGGGTACCGTATACGCCCTGTTACGACGCCCGTATGCGGGAGACATCTGTCGATCATCAGTTCTCGATCCCAAATCCCAAACTTTGGAGTCCCGATTCTCCCTCGCTCTACACGGCCGTCACGGAAGTGAAAGTGGCTGGTAAGGTGGTAGATCGTTACGAGACGGTATTCGGCCTTCGCTCGTTCCGTTGGGATTCCGCTACCGGCTTTTATTTGAATGATAAGCCTTTGAAGATAAAAGGGGTTTGCCTGCATCATGATTTAGGCTGTCTGGGTGCCGCGGTGAATACACGGGCTATCGAGCGCCAGCTACAGATCATGAAGGAGATGGGTGTGAATGCGATCCGTACCAGCCATAACGCCCCGGCACCCGAGTTGCTGGATCTTTGCGATCGTATGGGCCTTCTGGTACAGGATGAGTCTTTCGATATGTGGGAACGCCGTAAGTCTCCGTACGATTACGCCCGGTATTTTGCGGAGTGGCACGAGCGGGATTTGACGGACGAGATCTTGCGTGACCGGAATCACGCCTCTGTTTTCATGTGGAGTATAGGCAATGAGGTACTTGAGCAATGGAGTCATGCCGACGCTACCGAGCTGGATCTGCAAGCGGCGAACCTGATCTTGAATGCCGGTCATGCCATCGATCCCGCTTTGCTGAAGGATACGACCCTTAGCCGTCAATCCTTGATCACCCGTCATCTGGCGGCTATCGTGAAACGTCTGGATACCTCCCGGGTCGTTACCGCCGGCTGTAACGAGGTAAACCCTGCGAATCATCTGTTCCGCTCGGATGCCTTGGATGTGCTGGGCTTCAACTACCATGAGCGATATTTCGAGCCGTTCCTCCGGAATTTCCCCGGAAAGAAACTGATCGTGAGCGAATCTACCTCGGCCTTGATGACCCGTGGCTATTATGAGATGCCGTCTGATCATATTTATATCCGTCCGGAATCGTGGGACAAGCCTTTCGAGGCTCCCGAGCATGTTTGCTCCTCTTATGATAATTGCCATGTACCTTGGGGCTCTACGCACGAGAAGACTTGGCATCTGGTGAAGACGCTTCCGCATGTATCCGGCCTGTTCGTCTGGACGGGTTTCGATTACTTGGGAGAGCCTACCCCCTATTGGTGGCCCAGCCGGAGCAGCTTCTTCGGTATCGTGGATCTGGCGGGTTTCCCGAAGGATATATATTATATGTATAAAAGCGAGTGGACGAATGAACCCGTATTACACATTTTCCCGCATTGGAACTGGAAGGAAGGCGAACCGGTGGATATCTGGGCCTATTATAACAATGCCGATGAGGTGGAACTATACCTAAACGGAAAGAGCCTAGGCGTACGACAAAAAACGGACAGTACCTATCATGTCTCTTGGCGTGTGCCTTTTACGCCCGGAACTTTGAAAGCCGTCTCCCGCTTAGGGGGTAAGGAGGTCTTGGTGAAAGAGATCCATACGGCAGGAGAGCCGGCCCGTTTGGTCTTGACCCCGGATCGTAGCGTCATCCAAGCGGATGGCTCGGACCTATCGTTTGTAACCATAGATGTATGCGATATCGATGGTAACCGGGTTCCCGACGCTACCCCGTTGATCCGTTTCTCCGTGGAGGGCCCGGGTGAGATCGCCGGAACGGATAACGGAGATCCGAACGATCCGAACAGCCTCCGTAAACCGAAACGGCAAGCTTACTATGGAAAAGCCTTGGTCGTGATCCGGAACAAGGGCGGACAAGGCGACATCCACTTAAAAGCCATAGCCGAGGGCTTACCCGAGGCGACGGTAACGATTCAAGCGCAATAATAAACCTATAAATAAAAAGGAAATGAAAAAGATAATAGGCGTGATCGCTTGCGGGCTATTCTTGAACGCGGCTGCCGCAAGCTCGCAGGTCACGGATAAAGAGAAGGTACAAATGGAGAAACGTATCGAGAAACTGATTAAGAAGATGGCCTTGGAGGAAAAGGTCGGATTATTGCATGGTAACTCAAAATTCTATGTTGCCGGAGTAGAGCGTCTGGGGATTCCCGAGTGGAGCTTGAGCGACGGGCCTCACGGGGTACGTGCGGAGATCAATCGCCACGACTGGGCATATGCGGGTTGGACAAATGATTCCGCCTCTTATTTCCCGACCGGCACGGCTTTCGCCGCCGCTTGGAACCCGGAGTTGGCTTATCGCCGGGGCGAGGTGCTGGGCGAGGAGGCTCGCTGGCGTAAGAAGGATGTGTTGCTGGGCCCGGGCGTGAATATCATTCGCTCCCCGCTTTGTGGCCGTAATTTCGAATATATGAGCGAGGACCCTTATATGAACTCCGTATTGGCGGTCGCTTATATCAAGGGTTTGCAGAGCCGTGACGTGGCTTGCAGCGTAAAGCATTTCGCCGTGAATAACCAAGAGACAAACCGTACGACTGTCGATGTGGAATGTAGCGAGCGTGCCTTGCGTGAGATTTATTTACCCGCTTTCAAGGCGGCCGTACAGGAGGGAGGCGCCTTGACGGTAATGGCCGCTTATAATAAATTCCGTGGGGAGTTCTGTGCGGAGAATAACTACTTGGTTCGCAAGATCCTTCGGAATGAATGGGGATTCGATGGCGTATATGTAACCGACTGGGGAGCCGCCCATAGCACGGTTCCTTCTATGGAGGCCGGCTTGGATCTGGAGATGGGCACGCTGATCGATAAATATGAGGATTGGTATTATGCCAACCCCTTGATCGAGGCTGTTAAATCTGGTAAGATTCCTATGAGCTTGGTGGACGAGAAGGTGGGCGATGTCTTACGTGTGATGATCAAGACGAATGTCTTGGACCCGAAAAAGCGTTTCGGTCCCGGCTCCATGAATACGAAAGAGCATCAGCAAGCCACTTACGACGCGGCTGCCGAAGCCATTGTCTTATTGAAGAACCAGAATAATCTTCTCCCGTTGGATTTCTCCTCGATCAAGAGTCTGGCGGTAATTGGCGATAACGCTACCCGCAAACATTCCAATGGTGGCTTGAGTTCCGAGATCAAGGCGGTTTACGAGGTAACTCCATTAGAGGCGCTTCGTGCGAAATGGGGCGATAAGGTGGATATCCGTTTTGCCCAAGGTTATGAGAAGCTATCTACTTTCGTGGAGGGTAGCAATAATGGGCAGAGCTCTGGTACTTTCTCTTCCAAGACACAGGAAAGCGACGCGTTATTGAAAGAGGCGGTAGAGGTTGCCCGCACGAGTGACGTGGCCCTTTTGGTTTGTGGTTTGAACCATGATTATGATACCGAGTCGTTCGACCGTCTGAATATGGATATCCCATACGGGCAGGTTGAGTTGATTCAAGAGGTGGTAAAAGCGAATCCTCGTACGATCGTGGTCATGATCGCCGGATCGCCGTTGAATATGGCCGCCGTAGATATTTGTTCCCCGGCTATCGTTTGGGCTTGGTTCAACGGCATGGAAGGAGGAAATGCCTTGGTAGACGTATTATCCGGCAAGGTGAATCCGAGCGGTAAGATGCCGTTCACCACTCCCGTGAGCTTGGATCAATCTCCGGCGCATGCGTTGGGCAACTTCCCCGGCAGGGATCTGAAAGTGAATTATGAGGAAGATATCTTGGTAGGTTACCGCTGGTTCGATACGAAGGGGCTTCCGGTCGTTTATCCGTTCGGTTACGGCTTATCCTATACGACATTCAACTATTCCAATCTGAATACGGATAAAAAGACGTATGATCAAGCGGACACGATCCAAGCGACTTTCACCCTAACCAATACCGGAGACCGTGAAGGAGCTGAGGTGGCCCAATTGTATGTAAGCGATCCGGTTTGCTCCGTGATGCGTCCGGTCAAGGAGTTAAAAGGCTTCAAGAAGGTATTCCTTAAACCCGGTGAGAGTCGGCGAATCACGTTGGACATCCCCGTATCCTCTTTAGCTTTCTATAGTGAGGTACAAAGCCAATTCGTCGTAGAACCCGGCGAGTTCATCCTCCAACTAGGAGCCTCCGTCTCAGATATCAAGCAGAAGATCAGCGTGGAGGTGAAATAACCATTTATTTGTAGAGACGGGGCACGCCCCGTCTCTACAAATAGATATTGAAAAATAACCGCTAGGACATTTTTCGTTACATTTCCTTGAACAAGAGCGCATCTATAGAGTTATATCCATATAATAACAATATAATTAAAGATGTGCTATGAACTCTCTACAAAATCCATTGAACGCTAACTATCCGCAAGATGTTACCCAAAAACCGGGCGAGAATGCGGTTTTCATTGTCTATGCTCTAAAAGATCTCCCCGACACGATTGATAAGGTAAAGGACGTGTGCGCTAATTTCTCCGCTTTGATACGTAGTATGCGCAATCGCTATCCTGATATGCAATTCAGTTGTACGATAGGATTCGGGGCGGATGCTTGGAAACGCTTCTTTCCGGAGCAAGGAAACCCCAAAGAATTGCAACCGTTTGAAGAGATCAAAGGAGTTAAGCTTACGGCTGTTTCTACCCCCGGGGATTTACTATTCCACATCCGCTGTAAGCAGATGGGACTGTGCTTTGAGTTCGCCTCCATTATAGACCAGAAACTGCGAGGTGTCGTGGAATCGATCGATGAGACCCACGGTTTTCGGTATAGAGACGGTAAGGCGATTATCGGTTTCGTGGACGGTACGGAGAATCCTGCCGTGGATGAAGACCCCTATCGTTTCGCGGTAATAGGCGATGAGGACCCCGAGTTTATGGGCGGAAGTTATGTATTTGTGCAAAAATACATTCATGATATGGTGGCATGGAATGCGCTTCCAGTGGAAGAGCAAGAGAAAGTCATCGGTCGCCGTAAATTCAACGATGTTGAGCTATCAGATGAGGAAAAACCGAAGAACGCCCATAACGCCGTGACGAACATCGGAGACGATCTGAAAATAGTCCGTGCTAACATGCCATTCGCCCATACCTCCAAAGGTGAATACGGTACCTATTTTATCGCCTATGCCAGCACGTTCAGCACCACCCGACGAATGCTGGAGAATATGTTCGTCGGTGATCCTGTAGGCAATACGGATCGTCTGCTGGACTTCAGCACGCCGATAACGGGAACTCTTTTCTTCGTTCCGTCGTATGAGTTGCTTGATAAGTTAGGGGAATAATTATTTATCCATCCTTAACTGTTTAGTTAACAGACTTCCACAGTGCCAATCATTTTCCATATCGTGGCACGGCTGTGCCATCAGCGTGGCATAGCTGTGCCTTCCTTATGGCAATGGTGTGCCACTAGGATGGCACAGTCGTGCCATCATGATGTGCTTATCTTTTAATGAAAGGCTTGTTGACTGATAAGGTTGGAGTTACGGATAACAGAAGTAAACCGCCTATTATCAATACTTCAAATATCCATAGCGGTTATATAGTGTTGGGAGTGTAGACGCGTGTTGTATGTCGTTTGCGGATTTCAACCCGGATTTATGAAGTTAACTTACTTTGCCGTTGAAGCTAACTTACTTTGAAATGTTAGTTAACTGGTAACTTTCTACCTAAAAAAGCCATTTGGCAATGTACCTAATCTTTTTTGCGCTATAAAAGTATTTTGTAAGGTCATTCCGTAGACTTTAGGGTAGTAGTCTTCGTACTGTTTGATGGATCGCCATCTTGATTTTTTCCTTAATAATCAATTATAATTAAAGAATATATCATATATTTGCCTAGCTAGTAATTAAGACAGAAAAGCAAAAGGTAAAAGCGTAGGTTTTTATCTACTTATTCTTTCTTTGTTGGTAGTAAAACAATGATAAAATAGAAAACGTATGGATTATCATAGACTAAAATATTTTTAATACGTATATTTGCGACAATAAAAGGCTTTTAAGTTAGAAGCCTTGTGTTGCGTGCGATATTTGTGCGAGTTGACAAAAATCGGCCAAATTTTTCGAGACACTCAATGCACAGAGAAAGCCCCGCAACCCTTTATTAGATATACGTGTTATCTATGCTACTGTATAGTATAGATAGATTATTGTATACAGATAAGGGGGGGCGTGCGGCTGACTTTATTGAGTGTTGAGGCTTGGCCGAGCCTTTGTCAACAATATTTTCAGCCAATCGCCCTTTCTTTATTTTATAATGAAAGGCCAGCTCTTCAATATAACGCCAAATAACGCCCTTTTTAAAGATAAATAGTATAAGTTTTACTTTAATCAAATAGTTATGCCTGAGTTTATTACTATTGAAGAAGCCGCTCGTATCACCGGCTTTCCATCTCAAGAAATCCAGCAATGGGCGATATCTAAAAAAATAACATCTTACGTCGTGAAGCAAGGTGTTCGCCTAGTCGATCTGACCAATTTGCGTGAATTCATTTCCCATATCGAGCGTATGGGAATACAAAAGCTATACCTGCAACTTATCATCCAAGACAAGGAAGAAGAGATAAACGAGATCATCTCCCAATTCGATGATTACCTTTTCTGCCTGCGATCCCTTAAAAACATCTCTCCCCTACTTAAACTCATTATCGCCGAACTATCAACATTCATACACGACAAGAAAGACCGACTTATCTTTACGGAAATAACTTCCGGAGCCAAGATAGAAGACGTAGCTAAACGTTGTGGTATATCCTATGATGGAATCTGTCGCCGATATAAGGTCATATCGCTCCGCTTGCAAGAAAACATGGGCTTCCTGACCGAATACAAGAAAACAATCACGAACCAAGACCTTGAGATAGAACGTCTGTGGATAGAGAACAGGAACATGGAATACGAATTGAGAAGATTATATAAAAAGGCGCTCCAAAACGGTCTATGTATCGAATCTCCCCGATCACTTACCCCCGTTCCCTTAAATGCCGCGAAACGGATATGCCAACCCATTACCCGTCTCACCTTAGCGCCCTATATCCGTAAATGCCTTACAACCTTGAAAATAGAAACCATAGAAGATATTCTACGTTACGCCCTCAAAAACGGACTCGACTCTTTATTAGACCTTCCCGGCTTTGGCGCTCTTGGTTTGGCCCAACTGAAATTCCAACTCGAAAAGCATAAGATAATCGATAAAACCGGGCATTCCGACCTTTATCAATATATCATTTGCGAAGCGGATAATTAGTGAGGACATTCTTTGTCCTCAAGTAGAATTTAACTAGATTTCAAGGATACTCATACTGTATTTACATTTTTTTGTATATTTGCGATATGTAATGATGCTTGTTTATATTTGGATATTTATTAGTAACCTTGTACTTGGTTCTGATGAGACCATGTCTTGTTTATAATATAAATATCTAAATAACAACCATCTAGTTCGTTTTTTCTTTAGTTCTCCACTACCATCGGTAATTTTACTATTTAGTTATCCGCTGATTATCTTTATCTTATCATTCATATCATCTACACTAACCGACATAGTTTCATCAGAACTCATGTATATGAAAACTGCAAATATGCAGAAAGGAGATAAGATTTGTATGGCGTGGATATGTAATATATATGTAATATGAAAGTGGATGGACATTTGCTTATAGATCTGAAGAATGGAGATGAAAAGGCTTTTGAGACTCTATTCTGGAAATATAATGAGCATGTATATCATTTTATTTACTCATTACTATATGAAAAATCTATGGCAGAGGACTTGACCCAAAACGTTTTTCTTAAGATTTGGGAGAAGCATGAGACGATAGATGTGGAGCAAAACTTTGACGCCTATCTATTCACCATCGCCCGTAACTTAGTTTATAAAGAGACAGAGAATCGGCTACTCTCCGAGAAACTGACGGAAAGCCTACAACGGCAACTATCAGATGCCGATTCTCTTACGGAAGAACGAATCGACGCAGAGTCTTTACGGGAATATATTAATAGCTTGATAGAAGAATTACCGCCATCACGTCGGGAGATATTCCGTTTGAGCCGTCATGAACATTTATCATATAGAGAAATAGCGGAACGCCTCTCTATCTCAGAAAAGACCGTGGAGACACAGGTAAACAGGGCTTTACGTTTTTTGCGGGATCGACTGTCTTCTGATGGCTTCCTTCGTGTTATATCATTCTTTATTATTCTTATATCTCTTACTTCTTGTGGACAGAAAAAAGAAGTAGATCCTCAAGAGCATTTCCAACTAACAATTGCTATAAACGCAAATAAACTTAATGTAGATACTTATAAGTTAAGTTCGTTTGGTAGGATGATCTTATTTGAGGATGAGCAATGTATAATTAAAGAGAACTATTTAAGTGAATCTCCTTTGGATAAAATATATTATACAAAAGACAGTATCCTATCTTTTGCCCAAACAGGAGAAGGACCGGATGAGAACATCATGCCTCGTTTAATGCAAAAAAAGGATGAGTCAAATGTGAATATATTGGATATACAGAAAAAACAAATTATAACAAAGAGTTTACCAAAGGATATCTCTTCCAACGTAAATTTAGACTATATGTTTCTCTCTGCCATACAAACGAAGCATGGATATGTTGTTTCTGGACTGCTTGATAAAGAGGAACCCAATACTAAGAGATATGCTTTATTTGATTGTGAAGGGAAATATGTGAAGTCTTTTGGTGATTTCCCTAATGACGGAAACAATAGTGGAGGTAAAAGTAAAACATTTGCTTATCAAGGTTATATGGCTTATAATTCATTGTTAGACAGATTTGCTACAGTAGCGTCATCAGGTGCTATATTTGAGCTATATCAAATAGATACGATTCCGACGCTCATAAAATGTTATCATGATATTTATCCTATATATACTGATGATCGTAGATCTGGGAGAAACGGTATAAAGCATGGTAAAGAGAATGTAATCGGTTATACGGATATATATGCGACCAATCGTTATGTCTATGCCTTATACTCAGGGAAAAAATTAAATCAACATACTAATGCGGGGATGATAGACGCTATGTTAAGTAATGATGTCTTAGTCTATGATTGGAGTGGAAAGTGTATCTGTCGATTGGTTTCTGATATAAAACTATTCAATATTTGTGTGGCAAACGATGATAAAGAACTGATCGCTTTAGGATGGGATGATGATTATCATCTATATTCTTTTGATCTGTCGAAGGTTATATCTGCATGGTAGTAAATAAACACTTTAGTTATGGTCGTAAAATACTTTTTTTTCTTTGCTCTCTTAACTTTTTATGCTTGTTCTTCGGGAGAAAATGGCCTATTAGAATTAGCCTTGGACAAATCGGGGGAAAATAGATCGGAGTTAGAAGTTGTTCTAGATCATTACAAGGATGATCTGAAAAAACTGGAAGCTGCCCGTTTTTTAATATGTAATATGATAGGGAAACAAGTGTTAGACAGTAACTCTGTGAAAGGAAATCAAGTATATTTCGATGCTTTCGCTAATTATCGAGAGACATACGGTTCTTTTTTATACGATATCCAGTACGCCATATATGATAGTATAAATAAATCGTATTCTCATATAAAAGTGAATCCTCGTTTTTTATTCGATTTGAAAGAGTTATCTTCCGATTATCTTATACATCATATTAGATCAGTGTTTCCAAAATAAAGAGCGATTCCCTTGGTGCAAGAATATGGATTGGGCTACTTTTTTGAATTATCTACTACCCTATACTACTGATAATTGCCATTGGGAACACGCTTGGAGCTATTTTGATCGGAAGTATGCTTCATTGCGAGACTCTATGTATACATGCTCGTATGAAGAGATTGGTAAAGCTATATCGGATGAGGTAGAGCAAGGCTTTCTTAATGAATGGATAATTTTTACTGGTAAATATCAAGGATTACGTCCTATGACCTTTCAAAATATAGTAGCGACTCAAATAGGAACCTGTTTAGAAAAGTCTACTTATAAGATAGCGGCATTGAGGGCGAATGGCATACCAGCTGCATTGAATATGGTGCCTTGTTGGGGGAATTCACAATATCCTCATTCGTGGGTAGAGATTATCGGTAGTAAGCAATCCGGTTCTATATATGATAATACACAAAGACCTTTCCTTACTAAAGAGGACATTAAGATAGACGGGATGTTTTGGAGGGATGTCTATCAACCTAAAATAGATCTGCTTCCGTCTACTATCACTGTCCAATATTGTAGGACTGCTCCTAAAGTTTATCGGTATAACTATCGGATACAGCTTCACTCTCTAGCTATCTTGTCAAAAGAGGAAATACCTGCTTTATTTAAAAATCCGGGACTTGAGGATATCACTGACCAGTATGTCGTATGTAAGGATATAGAGGTTCCGCTTTGGAAAGAAAAACATCCTAAAGAATATGTTTATTTATGTTGCTACGATGTTATTGGTTGGAATCCGGTATGTTGGAGTCGGGCTGAAGGGACAAAGGCATACTTCCCTAAGATGGGTGTCAATATGCTCTACCTTCCCGCTTATTATAATAATGGAAGTATACAACCGGCGGGAGATGCGTTCATCTTGACTAGTGAAGGAAACTTACGTAAGTTATTGCCGGGTTTTGAAAGAATGGAAAGTTCTGCTACATTCTATTCAAAAGTTCCATATAGAATGAATACGGCGCTTCAAGCCGCAGGAACGATAGGAACCCGCTTTTATGTTTGTAACTTTCGTATTCATAACCATACACGAGGAAAAGAACATCGCCCGTTTACTTATGAAGGCGGAAAACAAGTGTGGTATTAATTTGTGTTAAATCAAGGCTTTCTTGATTTTTCCGTGTAAGGGTAAAGTTCTTTTTCGGGATATACTTATTACACGATGAGAAAAATGCATACACATATCGAATTATTGGATCGCTTCATGAGTGGTAAGACTTCACCGGAAGAAGAGCGAACTCTTTTGGCGTGGTTTAGAGATCCCGATCATAAGGAAGAGATCATGGCTTTTTATAAGTCTAGATGGGAAGAATCTTCCGGGAAAAAGCTTCCTCCTAAGCTACAAGGACAGATGTTCTGTGAGATTAAAAAGCGGATAAGACAAGAGGAGAAAACTTTGGAGATAAAGAAGAAACCGCATACCTTATGGAAGTGGCTTTCTTATGCGGCGGTGGCTTTAATATGTATAGGCCTTGGAATTGGCTCCCATTGGTATAATATGAGACAGGTTCCACCACCTGATCCATTGGATTATGTGGTGTTGGCAGATAATGGGCAACGTGCTAGCGTGGTTCTTCCTGATGGGACGAAAGTATGGTTAAATTCGCATACTAAACTTAATTATAAGAGTGATTATGGCGTGAAAGAAAGATCAGTTTCTTTATCTGGTGAGGCTTATTTTGAAGTTTCGAAAGATACATTGCGCCGTTTCTTGGTAAATGCGGGGGATATGGAAGTCGAGGCGCTAGGCACAGCTTTTAATGTGAAGGCGTATGAGGAAGATGACGAGGTGGTTACGACCTTGTTTGAAGGCAGTGTACGAACAGCGGTTGGAAAAGAGTTTGTGATTCTGTCTCCGGATGAGAGTGCGGTTTTTAATAAGTCTAGTCATATATTATCTGTTAATCACCCGACAAATGCTTCTTATGCCCGTCTTTGGCGTACGAATGAACTGGCCTTCTCTGGCGAGTCGTTGGAGGAGATTGCGGTATTGATGAATCGAATGTATAATGTTGAAGTTCGTTTTTTGTCCAATAAGATTAAAGGCTACAGTTTCTCGGGGGTGATCCGGAATAATAGTCTGGATAATGTATTTGAAATAATAAGCCTTACGGCTCCGATTACGTATGTGTCGGTAGGTGATACTATTTATTTAAATGAGAAATAGAAAGTTGAGTGTTAACCTAATAAAGAAGAAGCCTATGAGATGAGCTAGATGATTGTAGTAAAAAAAGAAGAAAGGCAAGGCCCTTCTTCCTCTTAAGCAAAATCACTTGTATATAATATCTTCAAGGAAATAACTAGCCGGTTATAAATAAGATAGAATATGTAAATGATTTGCTTGTAAAGTTACCTGTTTAAAATCTATGTATTATTAAAAAACTTTTAAAAATGAGTAATTTCAAGCACTCTTTTTTCCGGACACTTTTGTATGCCCAATTATTGTCGGGCTTTTCCGGAGTTGCGATTGCCGCCCAGATATCGTTGTCGGTAAAGGATAGACCGATGCGGGAGGTTATTAAAGAATTAGAGGAAACGACTGAATATCGTTTTTTCTATAATGATGGGATCAAAGGTCTGAATTCTCCGATCTCTGTTGACGTGGAAGATGCGGATATTAATGCTGTAATGGATGCGATAGCAAAGCAAGCGAATGTGGCTTATGTATTGAAATCGGGTCATCAGATCGTTTTATCATCGGTAAAAACTGTTCAGCAACAAGGTAATAAGAAAGTTACCGGTACGATTACAGACCCGAAAGGGGAACCAATCATCGGGGCGAATGTGGTCGTGAAAGGATCTACCAATGGTACCATCACGGATATAGATGGTCATTTCTCTATTGAGGTAACTCCGAATGCGATACTTCAGGTTTCTTATATTGGTTATGTGGCTCAAGATGTTCCGGTAGGCAATAAAGATAATTTGGTTATATCTATTCATGAGGACACGCAGAAGCTGGATGAGGTAGTCGTGGTGGGTTATGGTTCCCAGAAAAAAGTGAATTTGACCGGTGCGGTAGAGCAAGTGACTAGTGATGTATTCGAGGGGCGTCCTACGGCTAACGCTACTCAGATGTTAGAAGGAGTTGTCCCGAACTTGAATATTTCCTTGTCTGATGGTAAACCGGGGCGTACGGCGGATTTTAACGTACGTGGCGCCGGTTCTATCAATGGGGGTAGTGCTTTGGTGTTGATTGATGGTGTGGAAGGAGACCCTTCTATGTTAAATCCGAATGATATTGAGAGTATTTCCGTATTGAAGGATGCTGCCGCTTCCGCTATTTATGGCGCACGTGCTCCATTTGGCGTGGTTTTGATCACGACGAAGAACGCTACGGAAGGTAAGCCGAAGGTGACATGGTCTTCTAGCTATTCATTACAATCACCACAGAATGTGCCGGATGTAGTTTCCGATGGTTATATTTGGGCAAAGCATTTTTATGACGCTTATTTTAATTACAATCAAGCGAATCCTTCCGGTATCAACAAGACACAGCAATTTTCCGTGGCTTGGCTGGACGAGTATAAGCGCCGTCATGAGACGGGCGATTTTGGGACGGTGATCTCTGATGGCTCTATCGGTACAAAAGGCCGTTATGTATATTATCCGGAAGGAACCGACTATTATGATCTGATGTATAAGAAGAGTGTCTTTGCGCAGAATCAAAATCTTTCCATCTCGGGTTCCGACGGGAAGTTTGATTATTATTTGTCAGGACGTTTCTATAGTTACGATGGACTTTTCGATAGCGATGAGCAAACGGATAAGTTCAAGACCTATAACATGCGTTTCAAGGGAGGTTATCAGTTAACTCCTTGGTTGAAGATCAACAATAACTTTGAGTTTTCCCATAATAAATACTACAATCCGATTACCTATTCGGAAGGTTCTGGTGTGGTATGGAGAAATATCGCGGACGAGGGACACCCGTCATCGCCACTGTTCAACCCTGATGGTACGATGACTTATTCTGCCGTCTATACCGTAGGCGATTTGCTTTATGGACGTAGCGGTATTACGACAAAGAACTCCAACTTAAAGAATACTACGACATTCAATGCTAAGTTCTTGGGTGACCGTTTGCGTGTGAATGGTGATTTCACGTATCAACAGAAGACGCAAGAGAAGACCAAGAAACAAGTACGTTCACCGTATGCACGGTCGGTTGATGCAGATGGGGAAAGCCAGATCGAACATATTACGGGTACCTATTCCAATTTGGCAGAGACAACTGATCATACGAACTATCTAGCAACGAACCTTTTCGCAGAGTTTGAGGAAACTTTTGCCGAGAAACATTATTTTAAGGCTATGGCTGGATGGAATTACGAGAAATCTAGCTTCAAACGTATCTATGCTTATAATGATGACCTGTTGACGGATGACGTGGACAACATGAATCTGGTGATGGGTACTGATAACCGGAGCATTACCTCACAATGGAAGGCTTATCAGTTTGGTGGCGCTTTCTTCCGTTTGAATTATGCCTTTGACGATCGCTACCTATTGGAGGTAAACGGACGTTACGATGGTTCCTCCCGCTTCCCGAGTGATGAGCGTTGGGCTTTCTTCCCCTCGGCTTCCGTGGGTTGGCGAATCTCGCAAGAACCTTGGTGGAATGTTAAGTCCGAACATATCTCTAACGCTAAGGTCCGGTTTTCTTGGGGCTCTTTGGGCAATGCGGCCGGGTTGAGTAATTATCAATATATCCAGACATTGGGTATCAGCAAGTCTGATTATATCCTTGACGGTTTGCGGCAGAATTATATGTCATCTCCGGCGGCTCTTCCCGGCAACTTGACGTGGGAAACCGCTACGACGTATGATATAGGAGCGGATTTAGGATTCTTTGATAATCGTTTGACCGTAAGTGGAGATTATTATATCCGTAAAACAACTGATATGATCGTGAATGGCCCGACCGTACCGGATGTGTTCGGTGCTTCTTCTCCGAAAGGTAATTATGCGGATATGTCTACTTATGGCTATGAGTTGTCTTTGGAATGGAGAGATGGATTCGATTTAGCTGGTAAACGATTTAATTATAGCATCAAGGGTACATTGGCAGATTACTATTCAGTGATCGATAGGTTTAATAATGCGAATATGTCATTGAGCGAGTACGCAAATCAGTCGCTCGACAAGAATTATTACGAGGGAATGCGTATCGGTGAGATTTGGGGGTTTGTATCCAATGGCTTGTGGCAGGATCAAGCTGGCATCGATGCGGCTGAGGCCGCTGCGAAAGCTGCGGGGCAATCCTATTATAACCCGCTTATGCAAACATCGAAAACCTATAAGTTGTATCCGGGCGATATTAAGTTCGAAGACTTGAATGGCAACGGCTATATTGACCGCGGACAGAATACGGTAGATGATCCGGGCGACCGTAAGATCATTGGTAACGAGGAACCTCGTTATATTTATAGTTTTACGCTTTCTGCCGATTGGAACAATATCTGGGTAAGTGCTTTCTTCCAAGGGGTGGGTAAGCAAGATTGGTATCCGTCTAATGAAGCCTCTACGTTCTGGGGGCAGTACAATCGTCCGTATAACCAGATGCCCTCTTGGCATGTGGACAACTATTGGACTCCAGAGAATCCGGATGCTTTCTTGCCTCGTTACACGGGTTACTATGCGCCTTTCTATGGAGGTCATAAGAACGCCAACACGCGCTATTTGATGAATGCGGCCTATCTACGCTTGAAGAACATACAGGTTGGCTATAATTTGCCATCAGAATGGATTAAGAAGTTGCATTTGACAAATGTAGGAATTTATCTTTCCGGGGAAAATCTCTTTACATGGTCTCCGCTTTACAAGTATTCCAAGGATGTCAATGTATCGAATATCGGTGAATCGGATAAGGACTTGACTTCCAGCAACAGTGGTGATGGATATAATTACCCGATGATGAAGTCGTTCAGCATCGGCCTGAATGTTACATTTTAAAGAATAGGAGATTATACGAAATGAAAAAGAATATATTATTAAGCGGTCTGGTGGCACTTTTGGCTATATTTTCGGGGTGCGAGATGAATGAGGAACCAAAGTCGGAGGCTTCTGTGGATATGGTGTTTAGCTCCGAGAATGGTTTGAAGACGTATACGTACTCATTTTACAATGTCTTGCCTTCCCGAGGAAGCGCTTTCCGGCGTGATGCTACGGCAGATTATGGGGTGAAAAATTCCTTGGGTGGTATGGAGGTTGGCGCTTATACTACGAATAGCGCGACGAGTTGGTCATGGTCCGCTCTTCGTAATATAAATTTCTTTTTGGAGAATAACGTGAATGAGTCACTAAGCACGACTATCCGTGACAATTATAATGGTATCGCACGCTTGTTCCGTGCTCGCTTCTATTTTGATAAATTGGTACAATATGGCGAGGTACCTTGGATTGATAAGGTATTTAACGAGGCTGAAGACCCGGATCTTTATAACCCGCGTGATACGCGTGATGTGATTATCGGGCATATCTTGGAGGATTTGGATTATGCGTATACGAATATATTGGAAGAGGATGTCACGCATAATTCAACGATCGTAAATAAATGGACAGCTGCCGCTTTCAAATCTCGTGTTTGCTTGTTTGAGGCTGCTTGGCGTAAATATCATGCCGCTGACCAATTGGATATCGCTCGTACGGGATGTACGGAATATTCGGCCAAAGATTTATATAAACTAGCGGCTGAGGCGGCTAAGGAAGTTATGGATAACGGACCGTACAAACTTTATACTTCGGGTGCTTATAGCGATGGCCGTGGAGCGTATCGCGAACTTTTCATTGCCGATAAGGCCGTTACCACGGAGGTAATGATGGCTATCGAGACTGACAAGGTGTTAGGACTGGGTGAGCAGAATTGGTGGTATAATTCCTCTACTTACGGACCACACTTATGCATGAGCCGTAAATTTATGCTGTCATACTTGAATGCGGATGGTACGCCTTATGTCGAGAAAAAAGCGGATGGAAGCTATAAGAATTTCGTGGAGGAGACAACCGGACGTGATACCCGCTTGAACCAGACGATCCGGGGAGCGGATTATACCCGTAAGAATGCTTCTGGTGTTTATGAGCCGACGGCAGCTAATTTCACGGGACATACATTGACGGGATATCAGTTTACGAAGTTTGCCATGGATGACGTGGCTTACGATGATGCGGCTACGAATGATAATGACATTCCTATCATGCGCTATGCTGAGGTTTTGTTGAACTATGCTGAGGCTAAGGCTGAATTAGGCGAACTGACTGATGCGGATTGGGCGGCTACGATAGGTGCGCTTCGTTCTCGTGCGGGAATTACGGGAGGCACACCACAGACAGGTACATTGACAACCCGTCCGTCATCTGCGGAACCTTATATCGCTTCTTATTACCCGACGATCTCTGATCCTTCCTTGTTGGAGATCCGTCGCGAACGTGGTATTGAACTTTGTCTGGAAGGCTTGCGCCTAAATGATTTGAAACGTTGGAATTGTTGCGATCTTTGGGTGAACGATCCTTGGGAAGGTATCTTTATCCCGTCACTTAACCAACCGCTGGATGTGAATGGCGATGGTAATTATGACGCCTATTTCTATGATACGGACAAAATCGCTGATGAGAAATATGCTGCGATTGGTGTCTATGTAGGTACAAATAAGAGTAATGTGCTAAACGTGAAGCCGGTTCAAGGTGGTTATTTGATGGAGTATAATTATGCTGGACGGAGCTGGCCGACTCGTCAGTACTTGTATCCGATACCGGAGGTTGTAATCCAGTTCAATACGAATCTAAGCCAGAATCCGGGTTGGTAATCAAGGGGGTATCATGAGAAACTTAATTATAGTGTTTATCTCTTTATTTACTTTCTGCATAGGGATATCCGGACAACAGAAGTGTAAACTGAACGTGGGTAGTTTTAATCTGCGGTATGATAATGAGGGGGATAAGGATGATTCATGGGCACACCGCAAAGACATGGCGGTATCTTTGGTTCATTTCCATGACTTTGATGTCTTTGGAATCCAGGAAGGACTGATTCACCAAGTGAAGGATTTGGTGAAAGATGGTACGTATACGTTTGTTGGTGTAGGTCGGGATGACGGAAAAGAGGCAGGGGAACATGCCGCGGTCTTATTTAAGAAAGATCGGTTTAAATTATTGGACTCGGGAAATTACTGGTTGTCGGAGACACAGGATAAGCCTTCTTTTGGCTGGGATGCGCAATGCCGGAGGGTTTGTTCTTGGGCGAAGTTGAAGGATAAGGTTTCGGGAAAGGAATTTTATTTCTTTAGTGTGCATTTCGATCATATCGGTAAAGTGGCCCGTCATGAGTCTGCTTTGATTATGTTGGCTAATATTAAAAAGATAGCGGGGGATTCCCCTGCTATCTGTGTAGGTGATTTCAATGGTACGCCGGATTCTGAGCCTATACAAATATTGAAATCCGATGGTTTACTGTTGGATTCACGGGAAATCTCAAAAACACCACCCTATGGAACGGTAGGAACGACAAATCAATTTAATTTGAATGCTCCGATGAAGAATCGAATTGACTACATTTTCGTTACCAAGAATATTCACGTGAATAAATATGGTACGTTGAATGAGTTCCAATACGGTCATTACCCTTCAGACCATTTCCCGATTATGATTGAGGCTGAATTTTGAGTTTAAGGATTAGGATGTTAAAAATAATTATAAAGGTATGAAGAAGCTAATTTATTCTTTCTTATTTCTCCTTTGCTCCGTGTTTGCGTTGCAGGCGGAGTCTATGGTAGTTGCCACTTATAATTTGCGTAACGCGAATGCGGGTGACTCGACGAATGGTAATGGCTGGGGGCAACGGTATCCGTATATCGCCCAGTTGATTCAGTTTCACGGTTTTGATATTTTCGGAACTCAAGAAGGCAAGTACCAGCAATTGCAAGACCTTAAAAATGCGATGCCCGGTTATGATTATATCGGGGTAGGGCGTGATGATGGTAAACAAGCCGGGGAACACTCTGCCATATTTTATCGTAAGGAGAAGTTTGAGGTACTGGATCATGGGGACTTTTGGTTGTCTACGATAACCGATCGCCCCAATAAGGGATGGGATGCCGTTCTTCCCCGTATTTGCACATGGGGTAAATTTCGGGATAAACAAACCGGCTTTACTTTCTTGTTCTTTAACTTACATATGGATCATATTGGCGTACAGGCCCGTGCGGAAAGCGCGAAACTTATCCTTAAGAAGTTGAAAGAATTTCCGGAGAAGCTACCGGCGATTCTGACAGGTGATTTTAATGTGGATCAACATAATGAATCCTACTTATTACTGGACAATTCCGGTATTATGCGGGATTCTTATCAGATAGCGGATTTCCGGTATGTACCCAACGGCACGTTTAATGCCTTCCATGCGGATCGCAAAACAGACAGTCGTATCGATCATTTATTCCTTACGAAAGAGTTTGATGTGAAAAAGTACGGAGTCTTGACGGATACGTATCGTTCGGAAGCAAAAGAAAGCGCTCAAAAGGAACAGGATGCGAACTTCCCTAAAGAAGTTTCCATGCAGAAGTATGTCGCTCGTACGCCATCTGATCATTTTCCTGTAATGGTTGTGGTAGAAGTAGAATAGAAAAACTTTAAGAAAAATAGAGGCGATCGCTAGAGGTCGCCTCCTATTCTGTAGAAATATTATAGAGGTTCTATTTACTCATTCTTTTTATAATAATTACCCATAAAAGAATTAATTGTATCAGAATAACAATTACCTGTTTCTTTGGATGTATGGGGTCTTGTTGGATCGATTCCTCCCTTAAACTGATCGAAATAAGTATATCTTATTTTCGTATAATCCGTAAATGCTTGTTCGGGAGAGGTATTAAAATGTCCATGCATAAAAAATTCCCAAGTATCGTCTACACCCGCATAATTCTTTTTGGCAAACCCTTCTATCGTTATATAATCCGAATTGTCTTGGGAGATAATGGTAGCGTAATGATGAGCGGTACTATCTTTCACTGTAAAATTCAACATGCTAGATTTACTTTGACTTTCGTATCGGCCAAACAGAGAGGCAACCATATCGCACCCTCTGGGCATTTTAACCTCTTCAGAGTGGGTTTGTTCGTAAAGAAATGCCTCTCTGGTACATAGACCTAAGGTATCAATTGAGATACGACTCTTTATTTGTCGTAATTTCGATATAAGGGAATCTATATTATTTACAATCGGACCATACATCTCGTGGACATCATCCCTTTCACTATTATTATCAAAGACGGTAGGTATATAGGAAGAGGGCGACAAGGCTACTTCCAGATCAGACTTCAATGTGGTTAAATTTTCGATCAAGGTATCATAACTTCCAGTTACAGGCTTTTTACCTCTTTCTGGGTAGAGCCAAGAGGAAAGTTTAATGTGAATTTCTTTATACATTTCATAGACAGAAGTAAATTGACTCTGTTCGACCGGCCATTTAAATTGCAACTGAACAAAGAACTTCCTTAAATTCTCACTGCTTTTTCTTATCTCGTTCACCTCTTGATAGAGCGAATTAAATTCTTCATTATATCCACCTGTAACATCATTAAGATTTGAAAAACTTGAAATTAACTTTTTACTCGAAAAATCATGTTCCTTTTTCCATTTCGGTTCTACCCGGATATACTCTTTTGTACGGTATGTTGAATTGAGTCTTGTAAATTGTCTTTTTTCCTTTGGCACAAACTCAATCATAGCACCTTCCTTTTGCATAATAGTATTAAAATCTAATACATACAATTCGTGATTTGGATATTCCAAGCCGCAAATAGCTTGGCCAGAATTGGAAATATTATAAATTTTCCCACCTTCCGTGAAGGTAGCATATCGTTGAATGGGTACAAAATTATTGACTGATGGTATTTTTAGCTCGTCTTTTATTTTAGTTCCTGGACTGTTATTATTTATTTGACATTGAATAGCCTTCCTCTCAAGCAACTTATCATGAGAAGACTGTAATATTTCACACAAAGATGCTTGCTTGGAATTACCAACATGACCAACAAGGGTATGCGGTGTTCTCTGTTTTCTTTCAGCATATGTTTTCATGACAACTTAGATTTTAAACTATTCGTAGATAAAATCGGAGATTGCGTTCTGTTTTTTCCAAAAATAATAATTTTGCAGGAAAATAAATATTAAAATAACCAATCGAATAATAATTTTTCTACATTTGCGTTACAGGAGATTTGAGGAAAGACACGATTGATCCCTTGTAAAATATATTTCTGAGATCTATTACAACTGAGTCTCGGCAAGACTATGGTTTTGTTGATAAACCGTAAATCACTCAACCATATATATTTATAATCTATTCCTCCTTTTTATGAAATCTCAGATCTATCAACTAAGCATCTTTTTAAACCTCGATTACAAACTGATTCTGTTCGCTTTATATCTTCGTTCTTCTTTTTGTTAGCCATAGTCTTGCCGAAACTCATTTACCTGTAAAGACGATTGCGAATATTCATGATAATAAAGATTGTATGCAGGAAATTCATGCCGATAAGGTTTTAATGATAGCGATCGGAAATAATGATTATATCAGTTATAATAAACTGTTTGATCGTTATTACGGGCGTCTTTGTCAGTATGTGTATAGTCTATTGATGGATAGAAATGATGCGGAAGATGTTGTTCAAGAGCTTTTCTTGAATTTATGGAAAAATAGGGGGAGAATAGAAATAAAGGAAAATGTATCAGGATATTTATATCGGATGGCTAAACATCTGGCCTTGAACTTTATCCGATCAAAGGTGCAGACGGGAAGTTTATCAGAGAATCAAGACTTATTACTTCTATCCTATGAGGATAATCAACTGGAAACAGAAGAGTTTAGGATCGCTCTTTATGATTGTATAGACCATTTGCCGGATCGGAGCAGAGAAGTGTTACTTCTTCACAGGGTAAAAGGATTGAAGCAGAAAGAAATATCGGAGAAACTATCTATATCCGTGAAAACAATTAAAAATCAAATATGGATGTCTTTACAGAAGTTGAAGGAATGTCTGGAGATGAAGGAGGTATAAAATAATGAGAAAATTTTCAAGGTTCGTATAGGACCTTTTTTTATTTGTGGTGTCATTTAAATAAAGACTAGACTCATGGAGAAGAAAAAGCAAATAGGAGAACACATCGTTGACCATTTATCGGAGAGGATGAATGAAGAGATCGTGGATCCGGTTCTGGATGAATGGTTGGCTGAGGATGAGTCTAATCAAGAGGATTTTAAACGGTATAAAGAGATCTGGAAAGAAACAGGCTCTTATCTGGAGCAAGAAACTTTTAATGCTCAATACGCATGGGATAAGATCGATCGTATCAATAAGGAGAGAGATAATAAGCGGAAACGCTTGGTGAATATCGGATATATCATTTCAGGAGTGGCGGCTACTTTATTGCTTGTCCTCGGGTTTTCGAAAATGGGAGTATTTGATAAACAGCCGGAAATGCTGGTTCGAATGACCGCTGATTACGGAAGCCGATCGGAGGTGGTCTTGCCGGATGGTTCCGTTGTTAAGCTGAATTCTGGATCTGATATTACGTATTCCTATAACGCAAAGGAGAATATCAGGGAAGTGAATTTCCAAGGAGAGGGCTTCTTCGATGTCTCGAAGAACAAGATACCGTTCGTGATCAAGATGAGCAATGGATTACGCTTAAAGGTACATGGAACTTCTTTTAATTTGCAAGCGTATACGGATGAAAAAACAGTTGAAGCCTCGTTGGTGGAAGGTTGTATCGAGTTGGATCATGGGAATGATAAGTTGTTAATGAACGCCGGTGACATGGCGATTTTCGATAAGCAAACCAACAAGATGAGACCGACATCGGGTGTGTTATCTCATTCGTACAGCTGGCTGGAGGATAAACTCTATATGGATCATATGTCGTTGGCTTCCGTCTGCAAATATCTGGAGAGGAGGTACGATGTAACCATCCATCTTCAAAAGGATTTGGGGAATAGTATACATTACGATGGAGTCATACAGGAGGAAACCATAACGGATATATTGGGCGTACTATCCCGATTGAGTGATATAAGTTATAACGTGAAAGGAAAAAATATAAGTATAACCTCTAAATAAAGTCTGCCTATGAAGTAAAGAACAGGAATCGCATGAATACACATGAAAAACGGGAAATGCTGGAACATTCCCCGTCATCTTTTTGATCATTAAAATTAGTGCTCGTAACACTAGTGTTAACAAACAATCGAATTACAAATATATGAATTTTTGGAATATAGCAAGGCCGGAAGAGTCTCCGGTCCTTAAAAAAACTTTGTCTATTATGAGATTGACGACATTATTCTCTATCGCATGTTCACTTCAGATCTCGGCCTCTGTCTATTCGCAAGAGACAAAGTTGTCTTTGGACGTTAATAACCAGACAATAAAGGAGGTTCTTTTCAAGATAGAGAAACAGTCTGGCTTCCGTTTTATCTACGAGAGCGAGAAGGTTAACCTGAATAAGAAAGTATCTGTACATGTGAAAGAGCAGACGGTGGAAACCATTTTAAAGCGTCTTTTCGCAGGGGAAGGCGTAAAGTATGAGATTACGGAGAATAATTTCATCTTGATTAATCCCTCTACAAAAAACGAGAAAGCCGCCCCTTCCTCACAAGCCGTTTTGCAAAAGAAGAATTTAGTGCAAGGTGTAGTGACCGACGAGAATGGAGAACCTATTATTGGCGCGAACGTAGTTGAGAAAGGTACTACCAACGGAACGGTTACGGACCTTGATGGAAAATTTACGATGGAGGTATCGGAAAACGGTGTCCTTCAAATCTCTTACATCGGATATGCCATGACGGAATTGCGTCCCGGCAAGGAAGCGAATTTGAACGTGAAGTTACGGGAAGATGCTTTGCAAATGGATGAGGTTGTAGTTGTCGGTTATGGTACGGTAAAAAGAGCGAACTTGGGTGGTGCCGTATCTACGGCCGACGCGAAAGCGTTTGAATCTCGTCCGATTCAGAATGCGGCTCAGGCTTTGCAGGGAGAGGTACCCGGTTTGACGATTACACGTGCCGGAGGCGCTCCGGGTTCGGACATGACCATGAAGGTTCGTGATGTCTCTTCTATCAACGGTGGTACTCCCCTTGTTTTGATTGATGGAGCGGAGGGAAACATTAATATGATCAATCCTTCCGATATCGAGAATATTTCTGTATTGAAAGATGGTACGGCCGCTATTTACGGTGCTCGTGCCTCGGATGGTGTTATTCTGGTGACAACGAAAAGTGGTAAGCGCAATCAGAAGACATCTGTTGCTTTTGATGCATATTACTCTATTAAGACTCCTGCGTTGTTAAGGAAACCGGCGAATCTATTACAACATGCGGAGATGGCCTTGGAGATCACCGATGGATCATTCACTCCAGAATACACGAGAGATCAATTGGACCTGATCCGGCAGAATAGTGATCTGGTGTTGACTGATGCGGAATGGGGGCGTTGGACCGGTTATCCGCAATTCTTCAAGGATCAAGACTGGAATGATATGCTTATTGGCAATGGTAATATGCAGAATTACAATGTCAATATCTCCGGCGGTGGAGAGAGATACTCGTATATGTTGTCTTTAGGCCATCAGCGGGAGGAAGGTATCCCTAAATTTGGTGAGGATGTGAACAAGCGTTACTTCGTACGTGCTAAATCGAGCGTCGAGATCTTCAAGAACTTGACTTACGATCTTAATTTAGCTTATGAGGCAAGCAACAGGGACTATTCCTCGGGTTTGACGGAAGGACAGAATATATGGGAACTGATTTATAAGACTCGCTCTTGGACTCCGATGTACAATCCGTCGGGAACTTTCTATACATTCGAGGGTTTCGATAATCCGGCTCAAGTATTGGAAGACGGGGGTATGGTGAATAAGACTACAGGTAATATAACGGTCAACAACCAATTACGCTGGAAAGTGATCGACGGATTACAATTGGTGGGGCAAGCCGTGATCCGTAAGTATGATCAGGATGAGAACGTGACGAACAAGAAAATCACCAATTACGATTGGGATAATAACGAGGTCCGGGAGAAACGTACGCCGAATAGCGCAGAGCGTCGTTACCAGAAAACTTTATCCAAGAACTTCACGCTCTATGCTGATTATAAAAAGAACTTCAATGACCGGCATGATTTAAGCGTGATGGTCGGTACTTCCCATGAGTCTGAGAACTATGATAGGTTCACGGCGAAGCGTATTAACTTCGACCAACAAGAAAATATGTCTTTGCAATTGGGTAGCGCCCAAGATCAAAACGCTTGGAGCGAGGGAAATCAGTGGACGATTAATTCTTTCTTCTCAAGAGTGAATTATACGTTTGCCAATAAATATGTCATCGAAGGAACGATCCGTGCGGATGGTAGTTCCCGTTTTGATCCGGATCACCGTTGGGGATGGTTCCCGGGTGTAAACGCGGCTTGGCGTGTCGGGGAAGAAGGCTTCATGAAAAGATTGGGTTGGTTCGAGGACTTGAAGGTAAGGGCTTCTTACGGAGAGATGGGTAATCAGTCCGGTATCGGATTGTATGATTATATTCAATTGATCTCTTTATCGAACGATTATTATCCTTTCGGGACTGGCGTGAAAGGACAAATGGCTACGTCTGGAAATATTATTTCTACCTCTCGTACATGGGAGACGATCCAGACAACCAATGTGGGATTTGATTTCTCGACGCTCAATAACCGTTTATATGGATCGTTCGACTACTTCTGGAAAGAGAATAAAAACATGCTTATCCCGAAGACCTATCCTTCTATGTTAGGTGCGGACGCTCCGAGCACGAACAGCGGCCATTTAAGTATTCATGGATGGGAAATCTCTCTAGGCTGGAGGGATCAGATCAAGGATTTCAGCTACTCGGTTCGCTTTAATATCAGTGACGCGAAAAACAAGGTCGTGGATCGGGTTGGAAGTAACCTGATCAAATTAGGTAATAACGAGACTCCGACCGGATATCCGTTGAATTCCTATTTCGGATATGAATTTGATGGAATCATCCAGAATGAGCAAGAATTGGAGGCGTATAAATCTCGTTTCTCGGAAGGGGGTATCCCGGGTGACTTGAGCGTAGGTGACGCTATGTACAAGGACTTGGATGGAGACGGGAAGCTATCCGTATTAGGTGATGGTAAAGAAGGCTCCGGTGACGTGAAATACTTGGGCGACAAGAACCCGCGTTATAATTTCGGCTTTAACCTGAGTATGGCTTGGAAGGGATTCGATTTGAGTGCTTTCATACAAGGAGTCGGCCGTAGGACGATGTTCTTGGAAGGGGAGAGTCGGTGCCCGATGCCAGAGGCATGGTATCAATCCGCCGAGTATTGGTATGGAAAGACTTGGACCCCGGAAAGAACGGACGCCCAGTATCCGGCGATCACGTTGAAGGATAAACGAAACTACAATTATTATGTATCTACGAACACGAAGTTTAACGTTGCGTATGCTCGTTTGAAAAACTTGCAGTTCGGTTATACGATCCCGCAGACTTTGACCTCGAAGGCCGGTTTGCAGAAGGTGCGGGTGTATTTTTCCGGCGAGGATTTATTTGAGGTACATAACACGCCAAATGGTTGGGACCCGGAGGAGAACAGCGGTAGCATTACTTCCTATCCGTTTACCCGTAATTATTCATTTGGTATAAATGTCGTATTTTAAAAATTAAAGCGAAAAGTCATGAAAAACTATCGGATAATATTGGGAAGCTTTATTGTTTCCGCTTTGTTCTTGTCAAGTTGCCAAGATATAGACCTGTTGCCAAAAGATAATATGCCGGACGAGCTATTCTGGAAAACCCCGGATGATTTCGAGAAAGAGGTCAATTGGCTCTACACACGTACCGAGACATTCGGCACGAAGGATACGGATAGCGATATCGCCTATGAGTTGAACGAGAATACGACGAGCAACGGTACGTTGATCGCCCCGAATACGGATGCCCTATGGGACTCTACTTTCATAGACCTGCGTCAGAGCAATATGATTATCGAGAAGAGCCAGACGTACGAGGGCGATCCCTCGGAGATCGAGCGGTATGTGGCTGAGGCCCGTTTCTTCCGTGCTTACTCGCATTTTCGGTTGATGGCGAAATACAACGATATTCCTATCTTGACGAAGGTGCTTACCGTAGATTCCCCGGAGTTGTATGGTTCTAGGAATAAGCAACAGGAGGTGGAAGACTTCATCTTGTCGGAACTCAACGAGGTGTATGCTAAACTACCCTTGCAAAGTGAGTTAAGCTCGGATGAGGCGGGACGTGTAACCCAAGGCGCTGCCTTGGCGTTGAAAGCGAGGGTTGCCTTGTTTGCCGGGACGTGGGCGAAGTATCACCAGCACCGTTCGGACTATCAGCAGTTGTTGCAACAAGCGATCGATGCCGCTGCAAAAGTGATCGATAGTGGTGAGTATGCTTTATATGAAGGCTCTGGTGAGGAGAGCTACCGCTACTTGTTTATCAATGCGGGCGATAATTCAAAAGAAGGTATCTTCGACAGTCGGTACGAGACGGATATCCGCCACCATAGCGACGCGTGCCCTGTATATTGGGGATGGCGAGGGACGCCTACCCGTAAGCTGGCAGATATGTATTTGTGTAAGAGTACGGGATTGCCAATTGAGAACGCTAATTCCGGATTTGAGGGATATGCCACGATCAAGAGCGAATACGAGAATCGTGACCCTCGTATGAAACAGACCTTCTTGATGCCCGGAACCGACTATATCAGTCCGCAAGACGGCGCCTTGACCTGCCCGCCGCAATTTACCATACGTCCCGAGACACGTACGGGTTATAAGTTGTGGAAATATATGGCGGAGACTTCCGTTCCTTCTGACAAGGATGTATATGATTATCACATCATCCGTTATCCGGAGGTATTGCTGATATTGGCTGAGGCCACTTACGAGAAAGACGGGGCGATCAGCGATGACATCTTGAACAAGACGATCAATGTGATTCGTTCCCGGAAAGGCGTGGAGATGCCTCCTTTGACCAACGCTTTCGTGAAGAGCAATGGGTTGGATATGCGGACGGAGATCCGTCGGGAACGTACGATCGAGTTAGCGTTCGAAGGCTTCCGCAGGGATGATTTGAGACGTTGGAAGACGGCTGAGACGGAATTGATAGGTGCCATAAAAGGTATTAAGCTGAAAGGTTCGGAATACGAGAACTTGGATGTCTTGAACGAGGGAAATCCCGGTTTGACAGACGAAAATGGTTTCTTGATTGTGGAACCGGCGGAGAATCGTAACTTTGTGACCCCGAAGCATTACTATTATTCCCTTCCGTTGGATGAGTTGTATCTGAACCCGAACTTGGCTCCGAACAACCCGGGGTGGTAGGGTAATGCCTTATATTCCGGTAAAAATGGCTTTGCACCCTTGCGAAATGCTTTTTAGATCTCTAAAAATGATTTTACACCGGTGAAATGCCATTTCTAGAATATTTTATGAGAGTAAATGAATTTAAAATTGAATCGAATGTCATTCATAAAGAAGATAGGTCTTGTATGCTTTATCGTCTTCTGCTGTGCGGGATGCCGTAGCGCGGGAGAGAAACTGGTTGAGAGTGCGGCTGCTCCCCGTATTATCAACATCATCAATTTCATCCGCCAGACAGACTACCGGGTGGAGAACGCCGATAGCTTATTGTACGAGACGGTTTGTGAGCAAGTGAAATTGGTGAATAAATATGATTTACCGGCTACCTTTTTATTACAGTACGATGCGTTGATCAACCCATTGTACCAAGATCTGTTGAAAAGTAAACTCAATGCTCACTCCGAGATCGGTGCTTGGTGGGAACTTACGCAACCGCAGATCGAGGCCGCCGGGATCAAGTGGCGTGGCGAGCATTCTTGGGTCTCGCACGCGAATATCGCTTTCAGCACCGGATATACGAAAGAAGAACGGGAGCGACTGGTGGATGTCTATATGGCGAAGTTCAAGGAGATATTCGGCACGTACCCGAAATCGGTCGGTTCTTGGTTTATCGATGCGCATACCTTGGGGTATATGTACGATAAATATAAGATCGTGGCGTCGTGCAACTGCAAAGACCAAGTGGGGACGGATGGTTATACCCTATGGGGTGGTTACTGGAACCAAGCCTATTACCCAAGCCGGATAAACGCTTATATGCCGGCGCAGACCGAGGAGGGGCAAATCCCCGTTCCTATTTTCCGTATGCTGGGCAGTGATCCTATTTATCAGTATGATGATGGTCTGGGACAAGAGCGTCAAGGGGTGATCTCCTTGGAACCCGTGTATGAGAAGGCGGGCATGGATCGCCGCTGGGTGGATTATTTCTTGGAATCGATCGTGAACAAGCCTTGTCTGGCCTTCAATTATGCGCAAGCGGGACAGGAGAACTCTTTCACGTGGAGTAATATGAGCAAGGGACTGGAGATGCAGATCCCTATCTTGGACTCCTTGAGGAAGGAAAATAAGATCCGGGTGGAGACGCTGGGCGAATCCGGTGCGTGGTTCAAGGAATGCTTCAAGGTTACGCCGGCGACGGCTGTCACTACGTTGACGGATGTCCGTGGAGAAGGAAATAAGACGGTCTGGTTTAACAGCCGTTATTATCGGGCGAACTTATTGTGGGAGAAGGGAACGTTCCGCTTTAGGGATATCCATCTTTTCGACGAGAGCTATAAGTCGGCTTATCTGGAAAAGCCCGGAGACGGGAACCAGTTCCTATTCTATACGTTGCCCGTCGTGGACGGATTCATGTGGAGCGAGGGACTCGATCGTGCCGGGCTTCGGATCGTCCGATTAGACAAGGATGGAGATAAGGAGGAACTTACCTTGGACCATCCGGTAGTGACGGAGATAGGCAAGGATACCTTGGTAGTTTCCGCCGAAGACTCAAAAGGCCATGCTTTCAAGATCACGTTCTATGAGACCCGCTTCGAGGTAGTCGCTCTATCAAAGGAGGCGGACTTCTCATGGGCTTTAGAGCTAAAGGCTGCGGCAGGGAAGGAGCTACCTTTCACCGTTATAGAGGATAAGGCGGTCAACGCTAGCTTCGATGGTTTTAACTACGTGATCACTTGCGAAAAAGGCCATATAAGGAAACCTGAATCTGGTTCGGATTATGTCTTTAGGATGTTTCCGTCGGATCAGGAAATAGTAATAGATTGTACAAATGCGAGAAAGTAATATGAATATATCAGTTTGGAGAAAATGGGCGATCGTATGGATGGTCTCTGTGCTCAGTGGTTTTCAATTAAGGGCGGCGGATCCTGTGGTCGTCCCGGCGAATATGGAACCGCTGACGATAGAAGGAAATCGTTTTGTCACCTTATGTATCATGATACGTACGACGCCTTGGGAAGTCTCCCGGGATGTCAAGTTACATCCCCGCGATGAGGTGGATTGGCATACGCTTGAGGGAGTGCGGGCCTTGCGGGAGGCTTTCGCCACGAATAACCCGAACGGTCGTCTTACATGGGGATTCACGATGAATGCCTTGGAGGACGGACGGAAGAATTACCGGGAGATCCGTGATTATGTAGTGGAGTGCCAAAAGAAATATGGGGATGAGGTTACTTATTTCCCCGGTTATTTTCCTGCGATGTATCTACCCCGTGAGCGGGTAAACCGTGAGATGTCGGAGGCGATAGAGATCATTTCTAAAATGGTAGGAAATGGTTATCGTCCGCAGTCAATTATGGGAGGTTTCTTATCGGCCGATAATTTGAGATATTTGGCGGAGAAAGAGAACATCCATGTGGCGCACGCCGTGATCTGGAGCCAGCATAATATAGACGGTGGTGGTGCTGACGGTTCTCCTTCTTATCCTTTCTATCCCTCGACGGAACACTTCTGCAAGCCGGCGCAGGGAAAAAGCGATTTCATCGATTGCGTGAATCTGGATGGCTGGACGATGGACTTTATCTGTGCCCGCCGTAGCGGACAGACCGGACATGGTATCGATGGATACAACAGCCGTAGAGGTGTCGGCCCGATCGAGACGTACAAAGGTTGGGGGCTTGACTTGGGGCATCGTGAGGTGATGCACACGGAAGCGATTCACTTTGATAAAGGTCTTGAGTTGAATGGCTTTGGCTGGGTCGCCAATATCTGGGAGGCGCAGATGGTACATGAGTTCGGGAAGGATCTCATCTGTGATGCCATGAAGATGTGGGTAACGGGTACCAAGGAACGCTGGCCGGATACTCATTTCGTTACGTTCGGAGAATTTGGCGAACTTTGGAGAAAACAATATAAATCGAACGACGACTGGAACTATCGCTTCGTAGAACGTGGCTCTGGTTTGGGAGACTCTTATAATAATTTGGAGATAAAATGGTTTATGAATAAGGAATTCCGCTTGGCCTTATTACGTGATTGGCATACGAAAAATTCCCCGGCTTATGTCATCGACTTTACCCGCTATGATTTGCCGGCTCATGAACCTGCCGATCCGACCCCGACAAAACCGGCTAAGGATTGGAGCTTGATCAACAAAATCAACCAAAAAGGTCTCCGCCCGCAAGATAAGCCGGTCTTGATCGATAAGTTGGAGAAAGAAGATCAAGATTTGATTCGGAAATATTATCCGGAATTATTTAAATAGTTGGTTTATGAAAAAGATTACCGTTGTTTGTTTAGCTCTTTGCTCCTTTCTTTTTGGGGGAGATCTCTTCTCCGTAAAGGCGCAAATCCTAGAGAAGTTCACATTGCCTACCCCATGGACAGAGGAGGCATTGAAGGCTGAGATTCCTTTACCGGAATATCCGCGTCCGCAGATGGTGCGTTCGGAATGGTTGAATCTGAATGGTATATGGGATTATATGGGAGGAAAAGACCTGCTTGATCCTGTTACGGCAACCACCCCTCCAGTCTTTCCCGCGAAAGTAGAAAAGATACGTGTGCCGTATCCTCCTGAATCGGAATTATCCGGTATAGCTCGTGGGGGTGATACTTGCCTGTGGTATAGGCGTAGCTTCTCTGTTCCTCAAGCATGGAAGGGCAGGCATGTATTGTTGAATTTTGGGGCTGTAGATCGGATCTCGTCCGTGTTTGTCAACGGTAAGAAGGTGGGTACCCATACGGGAGGGTACGATGCTTTTAGTTTAAATATTACTGATTATTTGAAATCCGGTGAAAATGTCCTTGTGGTAGGTGCTTATGATCCTAACGACGGCCGGGCCGCTTCGGGCAAGAACGGCTCACGTGGAGATTATATTTTTACCTCCGGTATCTGGCAAACCGTTTGGCTTGAACCGGTAGAGAAACAATATATTTCTCAGATTAAGCTTGTTCCCGATTTAAAAAATAATCGGTTGGAAGTAATTGCTTATACGGAGGATAAGGAGTTAAAGGTAACGGCTATCGCGGATAATGGTACTTCAGAGGTGGCAAGAACCGAAGGAAATTCCAATATGAGTTTTTACTTGCCTATCCGGGAACCCCGTCTATGGAGTCCAGATGATCCTTTCTTGTATGGTTTGAAATTACAGTTGAAAGATCGAAAGGGTGAGATAATAGATGAGGTATCTTCTTATTTTGGTATGCGTTCTGTTAGTATGGGAAAGGTAGATGGTGTGCTTCGGCCTTTATTGAACGGGGAGTTTGTTTTCCATATCGGTCTTTTGGATCAGGGTTATTGGCCCGATGGCGCATTTACCGCTCCTACCGACAAGGCTTTGTTGTATGATATAGAACTGGCGAAACGTGCGGGTTTTAATGTAATACGCAAGCATATCAAAGTAGAGCCTCAACGTTGGTATTATCATTGTGACAGGCTTGGCCTAATGGTTTGGCAAGATATGCCGAACCTTTGGGAGCCTTTGAAGCGACAGACATCACAGCTTGGGTGAAAAAGTACGATCCGAATCGTTGGGTAAACGGTATGTCGGGATATAATTACGCTCCGGGCTATCGTAAGGCTTATGGAGATCCCGGAAATGGAGATTTCGTGGATATGCATCATTATGGCAAGATCGAGCCTAAGGCGATCCCCCGTCCCGATGATAAACGTGCTGCGTCCCTTGGCGAATTCGGAGGAAAAGGTCTATTTGTGCGTGGGCATATGTGGCCTGTACGCAATGACGCTTATGAGATGATGTTGAATAGAGAAATTTTGACCGATACCTATGTATTAATGCTTACCGAGCTAGAGCAGATGATAAACTATTTCGGACTAAGCACGGCCATCTATACGCAGACTACAGATGTGGAACATGAGATAAACGGCTTGGTCACTTATGACCGAAAGGTGGAAAAGATAGATATGGAGAAGGTTAAATACATTAATCAAGAGGTAATCGAATGTACACGGGCAAAATAAAGAATACCTAGTTAAGTTTATGGGAGTGTCCTCGGAAAAGGACACTCCTTTTTTATATATTTGGGCATCTTATTTTTCATGTTATAAAAAGGTTGGTAGATGAAAAAAATCGTTGTTGCTTCCGATTCATTTAAAGGCTCAGTATCTTCTATTGAAGTGGCTGAATGTGCCGAGTTGGCGATCCATAAGGTCTTTCCGAATTGCGAGGTCGTGAAAATCCCGGTTGGGGATGGGGGAGAAGGTACCGTGGAGACTTTGATTACGGCGATGGGTGGAGAAGCCGTATCTTGTGTCGTACATGATCCGTTGATGAGATCGGTCGAGGCCACTTATGGGATACTGGGAGATAATCGTACGGCGGTTATCGAGATGGCGACGGCGAGTGGTCTTACGTTAGTGCCTGTGTCGGAGCGTAATCCCTTGAGAACAACGACGTATGGAACCGGAGAGTTGATAAAAGACGCTATGGATCGTGGTTGCCGGGATTTCTTGATAGGAATAGGAGGAAGCGCAACGAATGACGGAGGAACCGGTATGTTGCAGGCCTTGGGTTTTCGTTTTCTTGATAGAAACGGGAATGAGCTGGGATTGGGTGGGCAGATCCTTAATCAGATTTATGAGATAGATTGCTCAAGGGCATTATCGCAATTGCGGGAAACTTCATTTACCATAGCCTGCGATGTGAATAACCCTTTTTATGGTGAGAAAGGGGCGGCGTATGTCTTTGCCCGCCAAAAGGGAGCGGACGACGCTATGGTCCGTTTGCTGGATGAGGGCTTGCGAAATTTTGCGGAAGTCATAAAAAGAACGGGACGAATAGAGATAGACGACATTCCGGGTGCGGGAGCCGCAGGTGGTTTAGGTGGAGGGTTTGTCGCTTTCCTAAAGGCTGAACTTAAACCCGGTATCCAGATGGTTCTGGATGCCTTGCGTTTTGATGAATGTATACGGGGGGCGGATCTAATTATTACGGGAGAAGGTAAACTGGATAAACAGACTTGTATGGGAAAGACCCCATGCGGAGTATTGCAGGCAGGCATGAGACAGGGTATCCCGGTTATCGTAATGGGTGGTTCCGTAGAGGAGGTAGAGGCGCTTAATAAATCCGGGTTTCTGGCGGTCTTGCCACTTCTTCCTTATCCGGTTTCCTTGGAGCAGGCGATGGATAAGGATTTCACCTGCCGGAATGTTGGGCGTGCCTTGGAACAACAATTGCGTGTAATCCATTACTATATGAATCACTAACACATGGGTATAATGAGTGCATGGGGAGCTTTTATCGGATTATTAGTGTCGATTTTCTTGATTATAAGAAAGGTATCGCCAGTCTATAGCCTTATTTTAGGGGCATTAGTAGGAGGATTATTAGGGGGTGTGTCGTTGCCGGAAACGGTCTCTTTAATGATCAGTGGAGTAAATGACGTAACTCCGGCCGTCATTCGAATTATAACGGCGGGAGTATTGTCGGGGATATTGGTGAAAACAGGTGCGGCGGCTTCTATCTCCAATACGATCATTTATAGATTGGGAGAACGGCATGTGTTTTTTGCGCTCGCTTTCGCTACGATGTTGCTGACGGCTATTGGAGTGTTTATTGATGTTGCTGTTATTACGGTGGCTCCGATTGCGTTGAGCATCGGCCGGAAACTGGCGGTTCCCCGGGGTAGCCTTTTGTTGATGATGATCGGTGGAGGCAAATGTGGCAATATCATTTCTCCAAATCCGAATACGATTATCGCCGCTGAGAATTTTCATGCGGATTTGTACTCTGTCATGTATGCGAACTTGATCCCGGCGTTGGTTGGCTTGTTGTTTACGGTATATGTCATAGGCCGTTTCTTACCCCGACAAAATGGATTTTATGCGAACGAGGAGATAGATAACCTGCAAGCGGATCTCCCCTCCTTCGCCTCTAGCATGGTCGCTCCGGTAGTGACGATCCTACTGCTGTCGTTTCGCCCTTTATTCCATGTGGCGATCGATCCGATGATAGCCTTGCCCGTTGGAGGAATCGTTGGTATTCTGGCGATGAGGAAATGGTCATTGATTACGGACAGCCTCTCGTATGGACTCAAGAAGATGTCGAATGTCTCGATCCTGTTGGTCGGGACAGGCACTATAGCGGGAGTGATCAAGGCTTCCTCTATCAAGGATGTTTTATTAGATGCGTTATCGCATACGAATATGGGAGAGCTTTTATTGGCTCCGGTTTCCGGCGTATTGATGTCTGCCGCTACAGCCTCTACTACAGCCGGAGCGACAGTTGCCTCTTCGTCATTCGCGGATATTATTATCGCCGCCGGTATCAGTGGTGTCTGGGGAGCCGCTATGATTAATTCCGGTGCTACCGTACTTGATCATTTGCCACATGGATCGTTCTTCCACGCTACCGGTGGGGTAGCGGATATAAGCATTCGTGAGCGGTTGAGGCTGATTCCTTATGAGACCGCAATCGGCGCTATTTTGGCCATTGGGACTATAATTGCTTATCTTACCGTGAATTAATTCTTTTCCAGTTTTGGCTTGGATTGGAGCCATTTGGGTGTTTTCTTGAGTGTATTGGTCTGCCTTGGATTTACGGCCATACAGATAGCCTTTAGCCAATATTGGCTGTCCGGCTTGCGCTACGGCCCGATGGAGTGGTTATGGCGGACCGGCACGTATATGAGATGGCAACCCATCCGTTTGGGTTAAGCTGGAAAGCATTGTTCTCAAGACAAATTCCGTACAATAAGACCACTGATGAGTCTGGTTTATAAAATGCTAAAAATCAGAGTCAAAAAAGCACGATGATCTTTCATCTAAAACACGTACGACTTTTTGAAAAAACATGTACGTGTTTTGCATGAAAGTCGTACGTGTTTGTCCCGAATCCTTCCACTGAAAACCAGAGCGCATATAAAAATCTACAAGAAGCTTCATTTAAACGGAGCGGTAAATGAAAAAGCTGTGGATGGAAGATCGTATAATTAGAAATAATATTTTTAATTTTCATTTTAAAATCTCATCTTTGCGATGAGATGGATGTTAAGGAACAGTCAATAGTACAGAAATTACGGAATGGCGACCAAGGTGCGTATCGATATTTATATGATCGTCATTATGTGGTACTATGTCAATTTGCGAATGAGTTGGTTGGCGATCCATTTCTAGCGGAGACTATAGTTGGTGATGTGATATTTCATCTGTGGGAAATCCGTGAGACATTGGATATAAATAGCTCTCTTCGTGCTTATCTAATGCGGGCTGTGCGGAACCGCTGTTATAACCATATCTCATCAGAAAAGGAAAAGAAGGAAGTCCGTTTCTCGAAGATTGAGTCTGAGACCTTGGGGTGGGACGCTATGATACAATCGGATGAACAGCCGCTAGGTATATTACTTGAACGGGAGTTAGAGAAGGAGATCATAAAATCAATCGATAGTTTAGGCGATGAATGTAAACGAGTTTTTAGGAAAAGCCGTTTTGAGCATAAGAAAAATGAGGAAATCGCTACAGAGCTAGGAATTTCTGTCAATACTGTTAAATACCACATAAAGATGGCTTTAACCCGCCTACATCAAGATCTGAGGAAGTATCTGATCTTGTTGATATCATTTTTCTCCTTGTGAGGATGAAAAAATTGATGTTTCTCACTACCCCTTGAGGAGAAATAACTGTCTTATATATAAAAGCTGGATATTTAATCTATATGGAAGAAAAGAAATCACATACGAAAAACGAGCGATCATTACCTGATCATGAAGAACAAGAACTTTGGTTCTCTGCTTTGGTTGCCGATGATTCCTGTGCCTATAATGTCGATAAGGCGTTCGATCGTTTTGTTTCTCGTACCCAGCAAAAACGCCGTACGGTTTTCAATATTCCTAAAATCGTTTATGGTGCGGCAGCGGTTATCCTATTATTGATCGCTTCTACGATTTCCTATTGGTGGGGTGAGCGGCAATTACAGAACCAGTTTGCGGATATCTTGGTGGAAGCTCCTTTAGGGGCCAAGACCAAGCTGATTTTACCGGATAGCACATTGGTCTGGTTAAACGCTGGCTCAAAGATCGTATATTCGCAAGGTTTTGGGGTGAAAGACCGCCATCTTCGACTGAATGGAGAGGCTTATTTTGAGGTGAGGAAAAATGAGAAGTTACCTTTTGATGTAATGACGAAAGAATTGAATGTAAAAGTATTGGGTACTAAATTCAACTTCCGGAATTATGACGAGGACGAAGAGGTAACCGTGAATCTGTTGGAAGGAAAAGTTCAGCTAGAGAATTATGTAAAGAAGATGGGAATTAATTACTTGTTTCCATCAGAGAAAGTTACCTTAAATAAACTTACTGGGGAAATGGTTATAAGCCGAGCCAAAGTAAAAAATGCTAAGGAGTGGACAAATGATGGACTTTTCTTTGATGAAATGCCTCTTGCTGATATCGTGAAAGAATTGAACCGTAGCTATGGTGTAAAGATTCAAATCGTGGATGAACAGTTAACTCATAATCGTTTTTATGCGTTGTTCAATAGGAAAGAACAGACTATATATAATGTACTGGATATTATAACTGCTACAAATCAAGTAAAGTATAAGGTGGAAGGAGACAATATTCTACTTTATGCGAAGTGATAAATAATTGTTTAACCTTAAAATTGTTTTGATATGGAGTATATGGAAGGAGATTAAAAAAGGAGTAACAGGATATAAAAGGAATCGGAGAATGGGCTAGATCCTCCGACTCGTAAATCCTCAAATTACATTATGCAAATGATCTGGATGAGGATTACAAATGTAATCAATCCTCTGAAAGGTCATCATCAATCACAAGTTAAATTACTAAAAATTAAGCTATTTATGAAAGTTGTAAAAAAGGCCATTTATATGGTCGTAGCTTCGTTTTGCTTAAATCTAACTGCCAATGCTCAGGATATAACCTTGAAAGCTAGCAATATAACAGTAAAGCAAGCGATGGATGAACTAAAGAGTAGAAGTGGCTACTCATTTGTATTTTCATCTGCGGATGTGGATACAAGGAAGAAAATATCCGTGTCTGCGGAGAATCAATCGGTCAATGCGGTAATCGAACAGATCTTGCGTGGTCAAGGATTGATATATGAGATCCAAGGGAAGAATATTATCTTGAAGAAAGAGGGAGCGATTGAGAAAACAGTATCCAAGAAAACTAATAAAATAACAGGTGTTGTTTTAGATCCTAGTGGAGAACCGGTTATTGGAGCCAATGTTGTTGTAAAGGGCTCTACAAATGGAACAATAACAGATATTGATGGGAATTTTTCTATTCAAAATGTTCCGGAAAATGCTGTTCTTTTGGTTTCTTATATAGGTTTCAATACGAAGGAAGTGGCTTTGGCTGGTAAAACAGCTGTGTCAGTTAGGTTGCAAGAAGATACCCAAGTGCTGGATGAAGTTGTAGTGGTAGGTTATGGTGTAACGAAGAAAAGAGATTTGACAGGGGCTGTAGGAGCAGTTAAAATGGATGAGAATGTTATTAGTTCACCAGCTGTTGATGCTGGACAGGCCATTGCTGGACGTGTAGCTGGTGTTCAGGTTGTTTCTGCCACAGGTCGTCCGGGAGCTTCTTCTACCGTTCAAATTCGTGGTATAAATTCTGTTACAGCTTCTCAGGCACCACTAGTTGTGGTGGATGGTATCCAAATGCCCGACTATGATTTAAATTTGATTCCTCCTAGTAATATTGAGTCTATTGATATTTTGAAGGATGCGGCTTCTGCTGCGATTTATGGTTCTAGAGGAACAAATGGTGTAATTCTTATCACTACAAAAAGCGGAAAGGAGGGTAAAGGTAAAATTAATTTTGGATATAAGTTTAGCATACAGCAGCCGATAAAAAAGGTTGATGTTATGAATTCCGCAGAATATGCCGAAGCTGCTAAGGATGCAATCCAGAATGCATGGATTGAAGATGGTGGAGATCCTAATGCTCCTAATACTTTAGAAGCACGTAGGAATCAATATAAATATACTTGGCCTACGGCGTTAGACTCTCCCGAAACTTTATATGATACGGATTGGCAGGATGTAATATATAGGAATGCCCCTATGCATCAAGTTGATTTAAATTATTCATGGGGGAATAAAACCTCTAATTTCTCAGCAACTATGGGAGTTGTCAAACAAGATGGTGTCGTGATCACTTCAACATATCAGAAATATACGATGTCTTTACAAGCGTCCACAAAAATCAAGGATTGGCTTCAAATAGGAGGAATGATGACCGCATTGTATGATAAGGAACGAGAACCTTTTAGTCGGACAGTGGAGTGGGCTGTTCAGTATCCCTCTATTTATCCAGTTTATGGTAAGGACGGCCTTTTAGGTGAACCTACAACTACTGAGGGATTTGAGAACTATAACTCATTGTTGTTTAGGGCTCGTAATGGGCATCCTCTTTATTGTATTGATTGGGAATTATATAGTAAGAAATTCAAGAATTATGGAAATGCTTTTATTGCCCTAGATATTATTGACGGATTGAAATTCAAAACTACTTTTAATTATTATATAAATCGTTCGGATAGAGATGAATATCAGCCTAAAGACCATAATATGGGACCTAACGCTATGGATGCAGGCTATGGCTATAAAAAATGGAATAAGACACTTTATGTTACAAGTGAGAATTTACTTACATATAATAAAGAATTTGGTAAACATGCGGTTTCCGCATTAGCTGGTTATGAGGCAAATTATCGTAGGCTGGAAAGTGTAACCGCTGCTCGTACAGATTATGAGAATGACTTGATTCATTATGTTGGTGCGGGTAAAACATTAAGTGCAGCTGCTGATTCTGATGTTGAAACAGCCCGAGTCTCTTGGTTTGGTAGGGCTTCATATACCTTTGATGGAAAATATATGCTTTCAGCTTCTTTGCGTAGAGATGGATCATCACGTTTTGGAGCAAATAATAAATGGGGCTATTTCCCTTCGGTATCTGGGGCTTGGAGGTTGTCTGATGAATCTTTTTTTAAGCCATTGGTTAAAATAGCGAATACTGTAAAAATCAGAGCAAGCTATGGTGTGACTGGAAATGATGGGATTGCAGACTATTCTTGGATAGCAAATTTGGATAAAGGGAAAATCGTTTATGGAGAAAATATAGAATCTTCTTATTATCCTAGTAAATTAGGCAATCCAGATTTAAAATGGGAGAGGCTACAACAATTAAATATAGGTGTGGATTTAGGATTTTTACAAAATAGAATTCTACTGGAAGCCGATTGGTACCGTTCTTATTGTGATGGATTACTATTAAATGTTCCGGTGCCGGCTACTTCGGGATTTCAGACAGTACTTAAAAATATAGGAGAACTGGAAAATAAAGGTGTAGAATTAAATTTAACGACAAGAAATTTAGTCGGTAAATTCCAGTGGCAGACTGTATTTAACATCTCAACGAATAAAAGTAAAGTGTTAAGTTTAGGAGAAGATGATGCTCCTATATTGTTTTACCCGGGTAATGCTGGACAATTAGGCTTGATTACACAAGTCGATCATCCTCTATATGAATTTTATGGCTACAATTATCAAGGGGTAATCATGAATGAAGAAGAGTTAGCATCAGCAGCTAAATATCCAGGTATTGGCATTGGCTATGGAAAATATGAAGATGTTAATAATGATGGAAAGATTGACTCAGAGGATCGTACTACATTGGGGCAAAATACTCCTAAATTTATTTGGGGTATGACAAATACGTTTAAGTATAAGAATTTTGACTTAAGTTTCTTGATCCAAGGTGCACATGGACAGAAGATTTATGATATGAATATGATTCGTTCAACTTATTATCATGAAGGACGAAACTATCTGGCAGAAATGGTGGATCGATATCGTTCTCCGGAGCAACCAGGAGATGGTTATCATTATAAACTAAATAGAAATACGAATCATTTTGAAACACAGGGGTCTTCTTATTGGTTGAAAAATGGCTCATATATACGTTTTAAAAATATCACATTGGGTTATACCTTACCTAAGAGTTTGACAGATAAATTGCATATTGGTTTTGCTCGTCTCTTTGTTAATGGAACTAATTTATTTACGATAACAAAATATCCAGGGATAGATCCTGAATCGTTTAAAAATAATGCAACAGAAGCTAGAAGACGAGGTACTTCGGATAATCAATATCCAACGGCTAAGGTTTTTACAATGGGAATTAATGTTGAATTTTAAAAGGATCATGTTATGAAAAAAGTGATAGTCTTGATTTTAGCTATGGGAGCTTTGGTGACTTCTTGTGGTGATGACTTTTTGAGTAAGTTTCCAAATACGCAAGTTTCAGAAGGGAATTTTTATAAGACAGAAGATCAGTTGTCTGCTGCTGTAAACGATTGTTATAGGCAATTGAACAGATTGTATGAAGAGTCTAGCATTTGTGAATTATATGGAGAGTTATATTCTGATAATACATGGATGCAGTATTTTGCTTCAAGTGATCCTTTTCTAGATAATATAAGTAGATATATACAGGAAGATAATAATGGGTATATATTAGATGCATGGAATGCTTGTTATAATGGTATATTCATATGTAATAATGTATTATATTGGCTAGAGAACAGTGAGGCTGTTTATAAGGAGGAAAAAACAAAAAAGCAATTCATAGGAGAGGTTCGTACTATTAGAGCATTGTTTTATTTTAATATGGTAAGGGCGTGGGGAGCTATTCCGATGCCTTTGGCTCCGATTTCTCCGGAAGAATCTTATAATTATTTAAGGGAGGATCCTTCAAAAGTATATGAACAGATTATAACTGATTTGACTATGGCGAAAGAGTATCTTCCCGAATCTTATTCTAAAACGCATGTTGGAAAAGTGACGAAATATGCAGCTATGGCTCTTTTAGGGAAAGTTTACTTAACGCTTGGAGATAAGACTAAAGCTGCTGTAGAACTGAAATCGGTTATTGACAGTGGTTTATATTCATTGGATACGAATGAGGATGGGCTAGTTGATGGTACTGACTATGAGTATTTATTTGCTCCAACTACAAAGAATTGCAAAGAATCATTGTTAGAATGCCAATTTTTAGCAGGAGTTTCAAATCCGAATAGTACACACCAGACTGCTTATATGCCTTTTTTATGGTCTTTCCATCTACCTGGGCAAACAGAAACATTCCGAGGACATGGGCATTGTACGCCAACGAAGGATTTGATAGCGGAATTTGAACCGACAGATACTATTCGTAAAAATGTTACTGTTGTTGAGGGTTTCGTTGATTTAGAAAGTGGAAAATGGGAAGATTATGCATTTACGATGAAGTTCTATGATCCTAATTGGAGAAATCCTGGTAATAATTTTAAAATACTGAGATATGCGGACGTTTTATTGATGTATGCAGAGGCTGTGGGTGAAGATGAAGGTAAGAAGTACTTAAATCAAGTTCGTGCTAGGGCCGGGCTTGTTGGATATGGTGATGCTGTTTATCCGAAGGAGTATAATACCTTTAATAAAGCTTTAGAGCATGAGCGCCGTGTAGAATTGGCAATGGAATTCCATCGCTTTTTTGACTTAGTAAGAACAAATAGAGCAATGGAGGTAATAAACTCTAAAGGGTTTAACTTGACTAAAGATAAATTACTTTTTCCGATACCAGTGAATGCGATAGATATTAATCCTGGACTTTTGCAGAATCCGGGATATTAAAATTAATCAGGGTTGCCTATGTATGGGGCAACCCTATAAATAAAATATCATGAGAAACTTTCAGAAACAAATATGGATGTTAGTTTCGCTTCCTATGATCTCATCGGTTGTTTATGGGAGCGAAAAATCAGAAAAAGGTTTACCTAATATCATTGTCTTTGTTGCAGATGATGCAGGTATGGATTTTGGATGCTACGGGAATAATGGTATTAAGACACCCAATATTGACCGGTTGGCAAAAGAAGGGATACGTTTTGAGAAGGCTTATCTTACTTCTCCTCAATCCAGCCCTTCAAGAACGAGTATGATGACCGGCCAGTTTGCCCATACGATAGGCACCGAGGACTTGCACAACCCTTTGGATGGGTCTACGAAAATGATGCCCTATTATTTTAATCAAGCCGGGTATTCAACAGGGGTAATGCTTAAAACGCATTGGGGACCTAATGGCGATAAGCAATTTACCCATGTTATTAAAGGGGGATATAAACCGAATCAGGGAGATTTGACGGAGGAGCTGTATCGTAATTACCGGAAGTTTTTGGATGATAGCAAAGAGCAACCCTTTTTCTTATGGGTTGGCTTTATTGATCCTCACCGGCCTTATAATCGAGAAGTTTGTCCTCAAGTCAATAAGCCAGAGGATGTGAAAATACCTCCGTTTTTGGTGGATGCGGCAGATACCAGGAGGGATATGGCTGATTATTATGATGAGATTTCCCGTATGGATCGGAATATAGGGATTATGCTGGGAGAATTGGAAAAAAGAGGAGAGCTGGATAATACGATCATTGTGTTCATGAGCGATAATGGCCGTCCTTTCCCCCGCTGTAAAGGTTCCTTGTATGATACGGGGATTCAAACCCCTCTTATTTTTGTGTGGGATAAACATATCAATCCGAATACAGTGCATAGCAATGGCTTGGTTAGTTCGGTGGATTTAGCTCCTACCTTGTTGGATTTGGTGGGAATTAATATGCCAGATACTGTTTATGGTAGAAGTTTTAAAGAATTACTTTTTGATCCTACGAAAAGAGGACGGGACTACATTTTCGCTGAAAGGAATTGGCATGATACAGATGAATACATTCGCTGCGTACGAACCGAAAGATATAAGTTTATTTATAACGCATATTATGAGCTTCCTCATGGCACGACGATGGACTTAGGCTCAAGTTTGAGTTGGTATGATTTGAAAATCGCTCAAAAAGAGAGAACGTTAAGCAAGGAGCAAGCCCTTTTATTTACTTCTCCTCGTCCAATGATAGAAATTTATGATTTGGAAAAAGATCCGGAAGAATTTACAAATGTGGCGGATGTGAAAGAGTATCGAGACGTTGGTAAAAAATTGGCTAAGCTTTTGGTGAATTGGCAAAAGGAGACAAAAGACCATCCTTGGTGGATGCGTCGCAGATGTGACCAAAATGATCGTGTGACTGGGTTCCCCTTGTATGAGACTCGTCCGGGGTTGTGGGCAGATTGATTTTGAATATAATTAAGTAAGATGATTATGAGATGTTTTTCGTATTGTGTTAGTTTATTTTTATTGTTATTTGTATCCTGCGTTAATGTTTCAAACCAAAAGGATACAAGCCTGTCAGGTTTGAGCTATGTTAATACTTTAATAGGGACAAACTCGAATAGAGCTTTCTCTCATGGCAATACGTACCCTGCGGTTACGCAGCCTTGGGGGATGAATGCTTGGACACCGCAAACTGGTCTGATGGATGATCCTTGGGTATATACTTATCAGTCAGATTCTATTCGGGGGTTTAAGCAGACACATGTGCCAAGCCCTTGGATTGGTGATTATGGCGCTTTCTCGATCATGCCTGTTACGGGTTCATTGAAAACAAAAGATACGGAACGCTCATCTTGTTTTTATCATTCGGATGAATTTGCTACTCCCTATTATTATAAAGTGCATTTGGCCGATTATAATGTAGATGCGGAATTGACAGCGACGGAACGATGTGGATATTTGCGATTCTCTTTTAATGATAATAAGGACCGATTTTTAATATTGGATGCTTTTAATCAAGGAGGACATGTGAAGATAATTCCGGAAGAACGGAAGATAGTCGGTTTTTGTAAGAATAACACAGGAGGTGTACCATCGAATTTTGCGAATTATTTCGTAATGGTATTTGATTCTGAATTTTCTGATTGTGGAGTTTGGGACAAGGATGGAGTTTATGAGCAGAAAAAAGAGTTGGAGTCTTCTTATATTGGATCTTATTTACGTTTTGAAAATAGTTGCAATCGAGTTTCTGTAAAGGTTGCCTCATCGTATATCTCCGTGGAACAAGCGGAGTTAACATTGAAGCGAGAAATTGGTGACTTGGATTTTATGCAAGTTAAAGAAAAGTCAAGATTGGTTTGGGCAGATTTGATGGGACGTATTAACGTTGAAGGTGGAACTGAAGAACAGAAAAAAACTTTTTATTCAAATTTGTATAGAGTTTCTTTATATCCTCGTCAGTTTTATGAGTATGATGAGAAAGGGGAAGCTGTTTATTTTAGCCCTTATGATGGGCAAGTGCATAAAGGAGTCATGTTCAGCGACAATGGCTTTTGGGATACTTTCCGATCAGCTCATCCTTTTTATACCTTGTTGTTCCCTGAGTTGACAGGGAAGTTGATGCAAGCATTGATTAATATTTATGAGGAGGGAGGATGGCTCCCGAACTGGATAAGTCCGGGTTATCGGAATTCAATGATTGGAGCCCATGCGGTTTCTTTGATTAGCGACGCTTACGTAAAAGGTATCCGGGACTTTGATGCCCAAAAGGCATTGGAGGCGGTTCGTAAAGAATGTTCCATGGATGCTCCACAATCTTTTATGGGGAGATATGGCTGGGAAAATTATAATAAGCTAGGTTATGTCCCTTACCCTAAATATCCTCAGGCTGTTTCAATGACATTGGAATATGCTTATGATGATTTTTGTGCGATGCGCTTAGCGGATTTGTTAGGAGAAATAGATGATGCTATTGAGTTTAAGAGACGTGCGATGAATTATTCTCATGTTTATGACTCTATTTCAGGATTTATGCGTCCGCGCATGCTTAATGGGGAATGGCATTCTCCATTTGATCCGTATCGCTGGGGTGGTCCTTATACGGAAGGTAACGCGATTCAATATAGTTGGAGTGTTTTTCATGATGTGCAAGGTTTGGTTAGTTTAATGGGTGGAAAGTCGCAGTTTATCTCCAAATTGGATTCTGTGTTTACACGTCCTCCCAAATTTAGCTTATATGATCGTAGCTTTAATGAGATTGCGGAAATGCATCAAGCGGGATTTGGTCAATATGCTCATGGAAATCAACCGGCCCAACATCTTCCCTATTTGTACACATATGTTGGAGAGGCTTGGAAAACTCAATATTGGGTTCGGAAAATTATGGATTGTTTGTATAATTCAACTCCTAATGGTTATTGCGGCGATGAGGATAATGGACAGACATCCTCTTGGTATTTGTTTAGCGCCTTAGGATTCTATCCTGTTTGTCCGGGTTCTGGGGAATATATTTTAGGAAGCCCTATCTTTGATAAGGTGACACTTTCTTTATCTAATGGGAAAAAATTTGTTATCTCTGCTCCGGGAAATTGCGAAAAAAACAGGTTCGTGGGACAAACCTATTTAAATGAAGATATATATTCTCCTTTATTTATTCGTCATGAGGATATAATTCAAGGAGGAACTTTACGATTTGATATGGTATCTGATCCTCTTAGAGATAAACAATATAGTAAGGATGACTATCCTTATTCTTTATCGAATTTTAATTAATCGTTAGTATGTATAAGATATTTTCTACGGGTTTATTCGTTTTTGTAGAGGTTAGCTTTTTTTTCGCACATTCAGAAAATAAGGCTCCTAATATCATTTTTATTATGTCTGATGATCATACCTCTCAAGCTGTTAGTGCTTATGGTGGGATATTATCATCAGTACTTCCGACACCCCATATAGACCGGATAGCCAAAGAAGGCGTTCGTTTGAATAATTGTTTTGTAACCAATTCGATAAGTACCCCTAGTAGGGCGGCTATTTTAACAGGGCAATATAGTCAAAAAAATGGAGTATATACATTAGGTGATCGTCTCTCGAGAGATTTGCCGAATGTGGCAAAGGAGTTGCAGTGTGCCGGTTATCAGACTGCTATTGTCGGGAAGTGGCATTTAGGAACAGAGCCAAGTGGGTTTGATTATTATAAAGTTCTTCCAGGGCAAGGCCGATACCATGATCCGATATTGATCGAAAAAGGGAATTGGCGTGATGTCGCAAATAAAGAGGGGGAAGGGGCTATAGGAAAAGTTCATAAGGGGCATAGTACCGATGTCATAACAAATGAGGCCATTTCCTATTTGGAGAATGTGGATAAGAATAAGCCATTTTTCTTGATGTGCCATTTTAAGGCTCCTCATAGACCTTGGCAACCTGCCGAACGCTTTAAGGGGTTGTTGGAAGGAGTGAATGTTCCCGAGCCATCTAATTTGCTCGATGCTTATGAAAGTAAAGGAAAATATACTTCTGAGATACGAATGGGGCTAGAGTTCATGAATAAAAATGACTTGAAAACTCCGATTCCATCGGATAAGTCCAGGGATGAATTCAGACATTGGGCTTATCAAATTTATATTAAGGATTATTTACGTTGTGTAGCGGGAGTAGATGAGAACGTTGGTCGAATCTTGAAATTTTTGGATGAGAACAATTTAACGGAAAATACAATAGTCGTTTATACTGGAGATCAAGGTTTCTTTTTAGGGGAACATGGATGGTTTGATAAACGGTTGATGTATGAAGAAAGTCTTCGTATGCCGTTTTTGATTCGCTATCCGAAAGAAATTCAAGCGGGAGGAATAAATGATGATATTATCTTAAATATAGATTTTGCTCCTTTGTTCTTGGATTATGCGGGGGTTAAGAATACGCCTGCTTATATGCAAGGAAAAAGTTTTCGGGATAATTTATCAGGAAAGGCTTCTCCGGAATGGCGACAGTCTATGTATTATCGTTATTGGATGCAAGGAGATGGCGCTCATAATGCGACAGCTCATTATGGAATACGTACGGATCGATATAAGTTGATTTATTATTATGCAAGATCTCTTGGGAAAATCGGAACCAAAGATGGTACGATAGCTCCAGAATGGGAACTGTATGATTTGGAAAAAGATCCAAAAGAGATGCATAATATTTATAATGATCCCCAGAACCAGTTCTTAATAAACAAATTGAAACTTGAATTATTGAGGTTGAAAAAAGAATATGGTGATGACGATGAGAGTTGTGAAGAGATGAAAAAGATTAATGACGTTTATTTTAAATAAGAATATGAGGATATTAATAGTCATACTAATGTTGCAATTATTTACTTGCTTATCCTTGCAAGCAAGGAGTGTAGAAGTGGTATATAAAACAGTCGATTCATTGCAAATGAAGTTGTATATCGATTATCCGGATGATATGAAAGCTTCTGAAAAACGACCGGCGATTGTGTTTTATTTTGGAGGAGGATGGATAGCTGGAGATATCGCTCATTTCAAGCCTCAAGCCGACCATTTTGTTAAGAAAGGGTTGATAACAGTTCGTGTTAACTATAGGGTTCAGGGTAGGCATAAGGTATCGCCTTTTGTTTGTCTTTCTGATGCGAAATCCGCTATTCGTTATATAAGAAAAAATGCGGACAGCTTGTGTATCAAGAGTGATAGCATAGTGGCTTCCGGAGGTTCTGCCGGAGGTCATTTGGCAGCGGCAATCGCATCAATAGATGGTTTTAATGACGCTACGGATGATTTATCCGTAAGCTGTAAGCCGAATTTGTTGGTGTTGTTTAATCCAGTGTTGGATAATGGCCCCGAAGGATATGGTTATGATCGAGTAAAAAAGCATTATAAGGAATTTTCTCCTTATTACAATATAAAGGAAGGATTACCTCCAACTATAATATTCTTAGGGACAAATGATAATTTAATTCCTGTGGAAACGATGGAAAAATATAGGGATAATATGTTGGAATTAGGAAATGTATGTGATCTATACTTGTATGAGGATCAGCAACATGGTTTTTTTAATCATGGTAGAAATAATAATGTTTATTATTATGATACTTTGAACAAGATGGAGAGTTTTTTGAATAGGTTTAGGTATATAAAATGATATACGATGGATACTTCGAGAAGAGATTTCATAAAGAGCGCAACATTGGCGGCGGGGACTTTTTTGTTGTCGGGATCTTGCACCTCTGTAGCGAGGAATGATAAGCGGAGAGGTAAAAGACCTAATTTGGTATATGTCTTCGCGGATCAGTGGCGTGCCCAAGATGCAGGATTTGCGGGAAATAACGATGTTATTACTGAAAATATAGATAAATTGGCTAGTGAGAGTTTGGTATTTAAGCATACGGTGTCTTGCATGCCAGTATCTACTCCTTATCGTGGCTCTTTGTTAACAGGGCAATATGCCCATACGCATGGACTGTTTTTGAATGATGTAACCTTGGATCCTGATTCGGTTTCTATAGGAAAGGTATATAAAAACGCTGGTTACGATACAGGATATATAGGGAAATGGCATGTAAATGGGAATGGAAGAAGTAATTATATTCCTGAGACACATAGGCAGGGTTTTGATTTCTTCAAGGTCTTGGAGTGTACGCATAATTATATGCATTCTGCTTATTATGACAATAATAATCCGGAAAAAAAATATTGGAAAGGGTATGATGCTTTTGCACAAACAGAAGAGGCGGTACATTACATGGAAGAGCATGCTAATGGGGAAAAGCCATTTGTCTTGTTCCTGTCTTGGGGACCACCTCATAGCCCTTATGAGGTTGTACCGGAAGAATTTTTGAATTTATATAAAGATAAGGACATAACTCTTCGTCCGAATGTCCCGGATCAGATGAAAGAGAAAGCGACTCGTGATTTAAAAGGATATTATGCGCATATAACGGCTTTGGATCGATGTGTAGGTATGCTTCAAGATGCGATTAAACGTTTGGGGGTGGAGGAGGATACGATATTTGTACTCACGTCAGATCATGGGGATATGTTAGGCTCTCAAGGATTGGAGTGTAAGCAAAAACCTTATGAAGAGAGTATAATGGTTCCCTTCCTATTAAAGTATCCGGCTATATTTGGGAAAAAAGGTAAGGAGGTTGAAACGATCTTAAGTTCTGTTGATATAATGCCTACATTGCTTGGAATGTCAAATGTGACTGTACCTGAGTCTGTTGAAGGGAAAGATTTGTCTCCTATATTACGGGGAGAAATTACTGATTTTACGGAAATGGCCTTGATCGAATGTATCGCACCTTTTGGGGAATGGGAAAGAGATAAAGGAGGAAAAGAGTATAGGGGTGTACGAACTAGGAGGTATACGTATGTTCGGGATTTATTAGGCCCTTGGCTTTTATATGATAATCAAGAGGATCCGTATCAATTGAGAAATTTGGTTCATGAAGTAGGCTATAAGCATCTTCAAGAACAATTGGATGAAAAACTGTTCAGCTCATTAAAGGAGCATGGGGATCCTTTCTTGGAGGGAGAATATTATATTAAACAATGGGGATATACAGTGAATTCAAAAGGCACCGTGGAGTATACACCATAAAGTGTAGAATAACAGTAAGTCTTAAATATTAAAATTGATGCGAAAATGAATAAATCGAAGTGTTTTTGGATGAGAGTTTTTTTGTTTGCGTGTGGGGTGTTCGCATTGGATGCGCAATCAGAAAACGCTCCCGTAGACTATGTGAACACCCGTATAGGAAATATAAGCCATTTGCTTGTTCCTACTTTTCCTACGACTCATCAGCCTAATAGCATGCTTAGGATGATTCCCGGGCATCATGATTTTGTTACAGATCGGATGCGTGGGTTACCGTTGAATGTGCCTTCTCACCGTAGGGGGGATGTTTTATTGCTTATGCCTTATTGTGGCAATTTGGATGTTTCAAAGGGGGCATTTGATTATAGGTATGATCATGAAATATCCAAACCTTATTTTTACTCTGTTTTTTTGGATGATTACGAGATAGAAGCTCGCTTTGCTCCAATGAAAAAGTCGGCTATCTATTCATTTGCTTTTGAAAAAGAAGATAACCCCCAAATAATATTGAGAACAAACGCTAAAGGCGATTTGATTTGGGCAAATAAAGCCTTGAGCGGCTATGAGATTTATAACGGGATTAAGCATTACTTTTATTTGGAGTTTGATCAAGATCCGTTAAGTGTGTCTTCTCTTGATTGGGAAAAGATCTGCGCAAAGTCTATTTCTTTTGATTCTTCCGTGAAGGAAATTAAGGTGAGGTATGGAATCTCTTATATTAGTGTCGAACAGGCCCGGAAAAATTTGAGAGAAGAAATTGCTGATTTTGATTTGGATCGAGTTGCTGGCCAAGCAAAGCAAGAATGGAATAAAGCTTTGTCTAAAATTGTGATAGATGGGGGCACAGAAGATCAAAAGACCGTTTTTTATACGTCATTATATCGGGCGCATGAAAGGATGATTAATATTTCGGAGGATGGAAAGTACTTTAGTGGATATGATGGGAAAGTCCATGAGGACGGAGGAGTGGATTTTTGGGTAGATGATTGGGTATGGGATACTTATCTTGCGCTTCATCCATTACAAGTTCTGTTAAACCCGAAAGCTCAGGAACAGAAGCTTTCCTCCTACATTCGCATGTATGAGCAATCGGGCTGGATGCCAACTTTCCCATGTGTGTTTGGCGACGCTCATTGCATGAATGGAAATCATGTAGCAGGTGTTTTTGCGGATGCGTTACATAAAGGATTGCAGTTTGATGTGGAGAAGGCATTTGAGGGAATGAGGCATACGGTAATGAATGAATCCATGATCCCATGGTATTTGGGACCTAAGACAGAGTTGGATGATTTCTATCATGAGCATGGTTGGTTCCCAGCCTTACATCCGGGAGAAAAGGAGGTTTTCCCAATGGTTGGCCCTTTTGAGCAGCGGCAGGCTGTTGCGGTTACTACTGCGGCATCTTACGATGATTGGTGCATTGCTCAGTTGGCCAAATATCTAAAAAAAGAGACAGAGTATGATTTCTTCAATAAACGTTCTTACAATTACCGAAAAGTCTTTAATAAGGAGACGAACTTTTTTCATCCAAAAGACAAGGATGGGAATTTTATAGAACCATTTGACTATATTTTTTCAGGAGGTATTGGTTCTCGAGCTTATTATGATGAGAATAATGCTTGGACATATAACTGGGATGTACATCACCATATTCAAGATCTAATTGATTTATTTGGAGGGGAGGAACCTTTCACGGAAAAATTAGATCAATTATTTGTAGAAAGCATGAAGCGATCTAAATGGCAGTATTATGCCGTGCATCCTGATGCTACCGGTAATGTGGGGCAATTTGTCATGGGTAATGAGCCCAGTTTCCATATTCCTTATTTATATAATTATGCGGGTCAGCCATGGAAGACGCAAAAACGGATCCGTATGCTTATGGAAAGTTGGTTCCGGAATGATTTGATGGGGATCTGCGGCGATGAAGATGGTGGGGGGATGTCTGCCTTCTATGTTTTTTCCGCATTAGGTTTTTATCCGGTATCTCCGGGTGTGCCAGTTTATACGATAGGTAGCCCTTTGTTTGAGAGATCAGAGATTCGGTTGGCGAATGGAAAAGTGTTTACGGTGATTGCTCATGGAGCTTCTTGGGAAAATAAATACATCCAGTCCGCTAAATTGAATGGAGTAGAGTATGATAAGACTTGGTTTACCCATGAGAATATCATGGAAGGTGGAACATTGGAACTGTTAATGGGCAACCGTCCTAATAAGGGCTGGGGAATAGGTGAAGGGGCAACCCCTCCTTCTAGTGAATTTGTTGATTGATTCTTTGTACAAAAAATATTGTTTATGTTAGTTTCATTGAGAGAAATTGTAGCAGATGCTTATCAAAATGGTTATGCTGTTGGAGCATTTAATTGCTTAAGTTTAGAAAATGTGGAAGGAGCGATAATGGCTGCGGAGGAATTGAACTCTCCTATTATTTTACAACTAGCGGAAGTACAGTTCCCTTGTGCGCCATTAGAGAAGATGATACCTATGTTTGTGGATGCGGCTCGCAGCTCCTTTGTTCCCGTCGCTGTTCATCTAGACCATGGATTAAGTTTCAATACTTGTGCGCAGGCGATTCGCTTAGGGGTTACATCTGTCATGATTGATGGTTCTACCCTACCTTTAGAAGAGAATATCCGAGTTACTCGTGAAGTAGTCCAAATGGCCAAGGCTTTTGGTGTAGCAGTTGAATCTGAATTAGGGAAAGTTGGTGATACTGATACGGTGGAATGGGATAATAATGTGAATACGTTTACAGATGTAGATGAATCAATCCGATTTGTACAAGAAACAGGCATTGATGCCCTTGCTATTTCTATAGGTAATTTACATGGGAAATATACAGCTACACCTAACTTGAATATCCAACGACTAAAAGAGATCAAAGACCGGAATCCAATTCCTTTAGTTCTACATGGAGGATCGGGTACTAGTGAGGCTGACTTTAAGGATTGTGTTCATAATGGGATTAGTAAGGTAAATGTAGCGACTGCTATTCAATTACGTATAATGGATGAGTTACGTGAGTGCATGAAAAATGAGACTGATTTGGGGTACATTGGATTAAAAGAAAAAATAAAGTGTGCGTCAAAGAATGCTGTAGCAGATCATATCAAACTGTTTGAGAGTAATAATAAAGTAAAGCAATGAGGACGGGGATTATTGCAGCTGGGACATGGCTGGCCGATTTGATCAAATTTATTCCTTATTATCCTGCTCCGGGAAATTTGGTCTCTATCGAAAAAGAAGAAGTTGGATTAGGAGGATGCGCTCACAATGTTTTGATGGATTTGGCAAAATTGCAGAGTGGATTGCCTTTGTATGCTGCTGGTTGTATAGGAAAAGATGCGTATGGGGACTTGATCTTGAAAACAGTCATGGAACAAAGGATAAATGCGAAATATTTATGTCAGTTATCCAGTGTTCCTACATCTTATACAGATGTTATGGTGGCTAAAGCGGGTACAACCCGTACGTTTTTTCATAATCGAGGAGCGAACGCAGAGTTTGGTATAGAATATATAGATCAAATAGATGTTCCTGCTAAGATTTTTCATTTAGGATATCTATTGTTATTGGATAAGTTGGAGGAACCGGATAAATTCTATCAATTGAAAGTAGCCCGTGTTTTTCATGAATTGCAGCAAAAAGGCTATGAGACTTCCGTGGATGTAGTCTCGGAAGAGAGTGATCGTTTTCGGAATGTCTTATTGCCTTGTTTACCATATATTAATTATTTAGTAATTAATGAGGTGGAGGCAGGATCATGCTATGGGATATCTTTACGTGGTGATAATGGGGAAATTCTGTTGGATCAGGTAAGGCTTGTAGCGGTAGATTTGATGAAAGCAGGAGTGAATACGTTGTGTTGTATTCATTTTCCAGAAGGAGGATATGCCTTACATCGTTCTGGTGAGGAAGGCTTTTGCCCATCCTATAAGATACAATCAAATGAAATTGTTTCTACGGTTGGAGCAGGAGATGCCTTTTGTGCAGGAGTACTATATGCGGCACATGAAGGTCTGGGATTAAAAGATACACTGCGGTTTGCAAATGCTTTGGCGCATTTTAATTTATTACATGCGACTTGTTGTGGTGGGGCACCTAGATTAAAAGAAGTTTATGATTTTATAAAAGTAAATAAGATATGAGAAGAAGTGAAATAAACCAATTTATACATGAGGCTATCGAGTTTTTTGAAGAAAGCCATTTTTATTTGCCGGAATGGATATTATGGAGTCCTGCGATATGGGAAAAGAAAGGTAAAGCTTATGACGAGATTCGTTTAAATCATTTAGGATGGGATGTGACAGACTTCGGGAAAGGACGATTTTTGGAGGAGGGGCTTACGCTGGTTACAATTCGTAATGGGAATATTCATCGTGACAAAAAAAGTTACTGTGAAAAAATCATGATGGTTCGTGAAGGACAGGTTACCCCTGTTCACTTCCATTGGAAAAAAATGGAGGATATTATTAATAGGGGGCGTGCTATATTGTGTATGCGCTTATGGAAAGCGACGGCGACGGAAGGATTATCTACAGAAGATTGCTGTGTAAGTATAGATGGTGTTAGGACGAAAATTAAAGCTGGTGAAACTTTGCGATTAATGCCGGGGCAGAGTATCTGTTTTGAGCCTTATCTATATCATACATTTTGGTCTGAAAATGGGCATTGTTTGGTAGGCGAAGTTTCTACAGTAAATGATGATATTAATGATAATCGTTTTTATGAAGAATTGGGCCGATTTACGATTATAGAAGAAGATGTTCCTGCGGAGTTTGTATTATGCAATGAATTTTCTAATTAGGATTAAAAAGAAATTTTTTGTTAAGATGTGAAAGGCTCAGATGCCAAAATAGAGGCTATCTCCGAATGAAGTGACCCCAAAAAGTTGGACAGGTTAAACCTTTACCAATTATAGAAAGAGTTCGGTATTGTACTGGACTCTTTCCATTTAACCGGGACTTTATTCTTTTATTGTTGTAATTCAATATATACCTCTAAAGCCTTCATGAAGGCTTCTGGCGATTCAAATTCTTCTGCATAAAGAAGTTCAGACTTCATGATGCCGAAGAAGTTCTCTGCCGTCGCATTGTCAAAACAGTTTCCCTTTCGGGGCATGCTTTGTATAACATGATGATCTTCAGAATGCTTGCGGTGTCTGGGATGAAGGTTCTCGCCCATAACTTGAGAAAATTGGTGGTCTTAACGTTAGACAGTCTTCTTTCTCCTTTAGGCCGGATAACATTAATATATAAAGATTCGTGAAATCATTTTGTAGATGTTATCTTTGCGTAAGTAAGTTACGAACAAGTGATTTATTCGTAAGTGACAAATAAACAGGAGGAGATATATTATGGCAACGAAGCAAATTCCATATGGCCTGACGGATTTCGAGCGAATCCGTACCGCCAATTATTATTATGTTGATAAGACTCGCTATATTGCGGAGGTGGAGCGGAACGCAAGTTTCTTTTTCCTTATCCGCCCGCGCCGTTTCGGGAAGTCGCTATTCTTGAATGTCCTCAGATGGTATTATGACGTGAACCGTAAGGATTCTTTTGAGGAACTCTTCGGCGACTTATATATCGGCTCCCATCCGACCCCGGAGCAGGGACAATATCTTGTATTGGATTTCAATTTCGCAGGCGTGAACCCAGATCCTGACGAGTTGATCCGCTCTTTTAATGATCACTGTGCCGCTCGTTTCCGGGAGTTTGCCTACTACTACGAACGTTTCTTCAATCCGGGCTTCTGGGAGAAAATGGAGAGTCTGCCAAATGCTGACGAGAAGTTGACCTACACGATCAGTGAGGCTAAACGCTTGAATCTCTCTATCTATCTCTTCATTGACGAGTATGATAACTTCACCAACGCTATCCTCGCCAATATGGGTGAGAAGCATTACAAGGCATTGACACACGGTACGGGCTTCTTCCGTTATTTCTTCAACAAACTGAAAGAAGGGGCTACGGGCGATGGCCCTATCAAGCGCATGTTTATCACCGGGGTATCTCCAGTGACGATGGACGACGTGACCAGCGGTTTCAATATCGGAGCCAACATGACGACGGATTACCGCTTTAACGGAATCATAGGTTTTAGCGAGGGAGAGGTACGGGAGATGCTGGCCTATTACAAGGAGGAGACAGGTTTCGAGGATAGTGTGGACGATCTGATCAACTTGATGAAGCCGTGGTACGATAACTACTGCTTCTCGGAAGAATGTATGGACGAGCCGATGTACAACTCGGATATGGTATTATATTTCCTGAGCAATTATCTGAGTCTTCACAAGCCTCCTAAGAACATGATCGACAACAATATCCGCACGGACTACAACAAGCTCCGCCATTTGATCCGTCTCGACAAGCGGTTCGGCACGAACGCTTCGATCATCCAGGAGATCGTGAACAACGGCGAGACCACCGCAGTAATCAAGGATGCTTTTCCTGCCGAGGATATCGCCAAGCCGGACAACTTCAAGAGCCTGCTTTACTATTTCGGGTTGCTCTCCATCAAGGGTACCAAGCGTGGAGATACCCTTCTGGGCGTTCCCAACCTAACGGTACGTGAGCAATTATATACCTATCTGATCGAGGCGTATAAGGAAGCTGATGTCTTCTCAATTGAGTTATATAAGCTTCATGATCTGGTAAAGGACATGGCTTACGACGGAGACTGGAAGCCTGTGTTCGAGTATTTCTCCTCCGAGCTGGAGCGGCAGAGCGCTATCCGCGAGTTCATTGAGGGGGAGGCGCACGTGAAAGGTTTCCTGCTGGCTTATCTAGGCTTGACCCGTACCTATATAATTTATCTGGAGTATGAGGCCAACAAGGGGTACGCCGATTTCTACATGATGCCCGACTTGATCCACCAGCCCGAGATAGGCTTTAGCTATATCGTGGAGGTGAAATACGCCCGTCGGGACGCTTCCGAAATGGAAATCGAGGCGTTGAGAGCCGAGGCCGCCATCCAGTTACGCCGTTACGCCGCTGACCCGAAGGTTCACGCTACCAAGGGGGATACGGAGCTTCGCCTTGTCACCTTGGTCTTTAAGGGTTGGAAGCTTGCTGTTTGCGAGATGGACTTGGCTTGATTTTGTTTTTATGCTATTTTTGATGGTAGATAATAATACGTTTAATCATCAAAAAAGGAGATATGAGCAAAAGAAAGAATAACCGCTTGGGCAAGGCGGGCATCACATTTTATACCTATGCCACCGAACGCATCCGGGAGAAACGTTTAGCGGGGAAACATAACACCGCCGATTTATATAGGACGACCCGTAATTGGATCTGCGCCTTTCTGGGTAGGAGAAACCTTCTTTTCCCGGAGATAACCCCGGGCTTAATAAGCCGTTTTGTCGCTTATCTGCAATCCGCCGGCTTGCGAGTGAATACCGTGAATACATACCTCAGCAACTTTCGCTCGATTTATAACCAAGCTTGCCGGGATGGTCTGTTGCCGGCTTGCGTCGTATCGCCTTTCGCGTACTTGAACTTGAAGCGGGAAAGAGCCGGATCTAGGGCGTTGGGAAACGAGTCGCTCCGGGAGATCGTGACCTTGAAGTCTGAGGAGCCGGATTTGGCGTGCGTGATCGACTATTGTACGTTCGCCTATTTATCTTGCGGCATGCCTTTCGCGGATATGGCTCGCTTGACTACGGCGAACCTGTATGGCGAGGAAATCGTATATCGGCGTAAGAAGACGGGGACCTTAATCCGTGTCGGGATAACAGCGGGGATGCGGCGGTTGATTAATAAGTATGCGGACGCTTCTTCCCCGTACCTTTTCCCTATTTTATCTCCGGGTAGAGAGGTAGGGCATGAGGAATACAAGGCGATACTGCGTTCGTATAATAACTCGTTGAAGAAGATCGGTCGTGCGCTATCTCGTCCCATTCATCTGACCTCGTATGTTTTCCGCCATACATGGGCAACGAACGCCTTGCGGAAACAAGTCCCTTTATCGATCATTAGCCAAGCGTTGGGGCATACCTCGGAAAAAACAACACGTTTTTATCTGGCCTCTTTGGAACAGTCGGAATTGAATCGTGCGAACGCTAGGGTGACGGAAGAGGTGGATTTGCTTTTGGCGGCTGGGTGATGCCCTTATTCGCGAAATAAGGGGAGGAGCCTATTCAGCATAAAAATTACCTATAATAGGCTATTTTCAACGGAAGGCTTGGCAAATGTAAAAAATATTATTGATAAACAATCACTTTTATCTATTTATTAAGAAATAGGAATTGAAGGGGATACAGATATCGTATCCTCTAATTAATCCAAATTTATGCTTATTGCGCATATATCGTGGATATGCGGTTAAAAATAGTGGTTATGCGTGTTTTTTTTAGTTTATGTTGGACGTGCGATATCTCTTCCCCTTATTTCGCGAATAAGGGTGATAAACATTATTAAAAGGTAACGCCCCACTACCACGGGGCATTAAAGACAAAAAACATCATGGCAGAAGAAAAGACCATCTTGACCGTAGATCTGTACGACAACGTGTTAACCGAGAAAACCGGCGATTTCACCGGAAAGATCCGCATTACCGGAACCACGCGAACCTCAGACATCTCGAACCGCATCGTGAAGAAACGCACCGAGTACCGCCCGGAGACGATCACCAACATCCTCGACCTCTCCTACGACGAGATGATCGAGGCCCTCGCCCAAGGCCGTTGCGTGGTGAACAAGTTCGGGCAATGGCTGCTCACTATCAACGGCTCGTTCGACGGAAAGAAATCAGACTTCCGCTCTACGGAGAATAAGATCACCGTAATGTTCACCCCCAGCGCCACCCTCCTGAAGGCGCTAGAAAACATCTACGTGAACGCCGACGTAGCTACCGTGGGCCCGATGATCGAGAGCCTCACGGATTCTACCACGAACGAGAAGAACCTCCATATCACTCCGAACGCCCCGGCTATCATCTTCGGCAGCACGCTGCTTATCAAGGGGGATCATCCATCAGTAGGCGTCTACTTCACCAAGGACGAGGAGGGCGCCACGCCAACGAAAGTCTCCCTTATCGTACGTAACACCAAGAGCGAGATCATCATCCAAATCCCGCAACTCGCCGAGGGGCAGTACTGGTTGAGCGTCACCACGCAGGCAGGTGCGGGCTATTCTCTCGTAAAAGATCCACGCACCTACAAATTTCCCATACTCCTGACAGTTGGCGCGGGAGGAGGAGGCGACAGCGAAAGCCCGGACGAGATCTAGGCGCATAGCGGGATGGGAGAGCCTCTATGCCCATGGATGGGAACACCATTGTTCCCACCCATGGGAACCGAGGCTTTCCCACACCTATCAACCGGGGCTTTCCCACCCATGGGAACACCGTTGTTCCTATACCCCTTACTAACGAATGTTAAATCATTTATTCATTATAAATTTATAGTCTATGAGAAAACAATTTTTACTAATGCTGATCCTTTGCTTGTCGGCCACGATGGTCTGGGCGGAAAGGATAGACGTGTCCACGGCCCGCAAGGTGGCGGAGAACGTGGCTAATGCAGGTTCGGGCTTGCGCTCGGCTGGTGACTTGTCGCTGGTTTATGCGGCGGCACCGGGACAATCTCGCTCTGTTCTGCGTAGTGGAACAGTGGATGGCGACGCTGACTATTTCGTGTTCAACGCACTGGGAAATAAAGGTTTTGTGATCGTTTCCGGAGAGGATCGTGCTTATCCGGTCCTAGGGCAATCGGATGAGGGAAACTTTGATCCGGACAATTTGCCGGAAAACTTGCGTGCGATGTTGGCTTATTATCAAGATCAGATCATGTACGCGGAACGTACAGGCTTGGAGGCTTCGGCCAATATACAGGCTGAATGGAATCGTTATCTGAACGGTAGCCTGCGGGCTTCCTCCGGAAATGTGTTGCTAGAGACGGCCAATTGGAATCAAGAGGATCCATACAACCGACAGACTCCTACAATTAACGGGCAAAGAACGTATACGGGCTGCGTGGCTACGGCTACCGGTATCATCATGCGATATCATAAATATCCTACGACAGCGGTTACCAGTGGGGTGACTACATATAATGGACTCCCGGTTACATACGCTCCCTATGACTGGAATCAAATGCCTCTTAATTACACAAAGGGGAATTTTACTGATACACAGGCTAATGCGGTATCGGCCTTGATGTGGAATATCGGGGCAAATGTGAATATGGATTATGGTGTTATCGGGTCTGGTGGAAGTAGTGCTAATACAAGATTCGCAGCTTATAAACTAAATAGCTTATTTGGCTATAGTGATGGCATTGTTTTCGTTTCAAAAGAGGATTACCGTTGGGATGAATGGAAAACGATGTTACGGGATGAGTTGGATAACGATCGACCGGTTTTATACAGTGGGCGTACCCAGAGAAATGCGGGACATGCGTTTATATGCGATGGTTACAAGGAAAATGATGCGTTCCACATCAATTGGGGGTGGGGAGGTTATTTGAATGGGTACTTCTTGCTTACCGCTTTGGATCCCGAGGGAAATAATGAACCTTATAGTTCTGAAATGAAAATGGCGATAGGAATTCGTCCACCCGAGGCTGGCGACACCAAGATATATCAGCTGAAATACTCTTCTTTAGAACCATCAATTGTTCCTCTTCCTATTGGTTCTGATGTCATGATATCTGTCAAAATCAAGAATGCAGGGAATGTGGATTTCATTGGGAAAGTGGATATCGCAGTGATAGAGTCGAATGGGAACGTGAAGCGTATCGGTACCCCGGTCGATATAGATTTTGCATTTACGCCAGAATATGACCTCGGGGTTGCATTCGAGAATATCCAATGTCGCTTGACTGAAGCTTTAGCCGATGGCGATAAAATCCATCCTGTTTATTCGACTGATGAAATCAATTGGAAGATCATGACAGGTACAGCCACGGCTCCTTTATACATCAATAAGAATGGAGTGATAATGGAGGGCGATGATCCTAATGATCCTACAATAAAGCCGATAAATGTAAACATTCAATGGAATCAATTGGATAATACTTATTTGAAAGTATCTGGGCTGGATAATAGCGAGTATAACTCGGAAAATACGGTTCGAACCCTTTATAAAGTGACCAATGCGACAGAAGGCCTCGTCTTGCGATATGTCTTGAAGGACTATTCAAGCTGGAAAGGTCAGTTAGCTGTTTATTATGGAGATGAGTATGATATTTATATGCCGGACAAAGGTACGCCGGTGTCGATTGGTACAGATGGCTCCTTTAGTGTCCCTATTAGTTTAGCGGCTTTGGCGCAAGGTTCCTTTACTAATTACTTGAAAATATTATCAGCAAAAGCCGGTAGTCTGGCTTATGACATGCAGGTATGTACCGAATCGGATCAAGCTAATCCCGTATTTGAGGAAAAGGATAAATCGATGGTATTCATAAATAGCATTGAAGGAAAGATTACTCCGAGCCCAGTTGTTGGAACCGTAAATAAGGAAATATCATTTAATTATACGTTCGATAAGGCTGATCCCTTACTTGTTGGAAAAGAACTAAAGCTTAATCCAAATTTATTCATGCAAACTATAGATAAAGTAAAGTTATACTATATGGATGGTGAGCAGAAGAAAGAAATTGAACTGGAAACAGGGAGCTCTGGTACTTATCATTATGCGAAAGAGCCATTGGCTGTAGGTAATCTCACTGTAGGGGCAAGTTATCGGTTCGTATTGAGTTCGAGTCAGGCAATTGCGGAAAGTGAAGGAGCAGGCGTATCTGTTGATTTTGCGCATGTAGATGGGAAGCCTGTCCCCTCTACTTCCGGATACTCTAGGCTTATCATATCGGAAGCCCCGATAACGACGCATAAGGTCGAACTGAATTTGCAGGATTTGATCGTGCAAAACGAGATAACAACTGTCATAGATAAGAAACCTCTGTCACTTACGTTACATGCGAATACGGGTTATCAGCTCCCCGCATCTATTACGGTTACGATGGGAGGAACCACCTTGAATATAGAGCAGTATTATTATGATTCTACGTCTGGAAATATATATATCAATAGCGTGACCGGCGATATCGTCATCACTGCTAAAGCCGATCCGATCCAAGCCGCCACATATCCTGTTAAGGCTAATTTGTCGAATCTGTCTTCTTCCCCCGCTATCACAGACGCTACGACCGTGAAAGAAGGAGAGACATTCTCGTTTACCTTATCGGCGAATAACGGTTACATGCTTCCGGCATCCATTACGATAAAGATGTCCGGTTCCACTTTGGAGGCAGGAAAGGGATATACCTACGATGCCAAGACAGGCAAAGTAGAGATATTGAATGTGAGAGGTGAGGTAGCCATTACCGCTGAAGGAGTGTCTGAACCATCTGTTTACAAGATCACGGCAGACCTGAAGAACCTAACCTCCACGCCGGCTATTACCTCGGCTACGACCGTGAAGGAAGGCGAATCGTTCACTTTCACCTTAAAAGCCGCTACGAACTACAAGCTTCCGGATGCGATCAGTATCTTGAAGGGCAATGACGCATTGACAGCGGAAGAGTTCACCTACGACGCTAAAACGGGTAAAGTCGTGATCAAGGCAGTTTCCGGTGACTTGACCGTGAAAGCTTCCGGTATTGATGATCGCCATTATGAGGTGATACTCAATTTGGCTGGAGTTACTTCCGAACCTGCTTCTTTTGATCCGGTATTAGTTAATGGCAAAGTTGAATTGACCTTGAAGGCGGCTGAAGGTCATATACTTCCAACCACGATCACGGTGAAGATGGGTGATAAGACCTTGGTTGCCGGTACGGATTATACCTATAACACTTCCACAGGAGCTTTCTCTTTGGCGAAGATTACAGGGAAGCTCTCCATTACCGCACAAGGTGTGAAAAAGAGCTATTCAGTTACCGCTACATTGGCAAATATAACTTCCGATATCAAGTCGGACACTAAAGTTCAATTTGGTGAAGCCTTCGCTTGTGTACTTTCCGCAAATGAGGGTTATACACTTCCAACTGAGATCACGGTAACGATGGGTGGTAAAACATTGGTAGACGTAACTGATTATACCTATGATGCCGCTACGGGAAAAATCTCTTTGAAGAAAGTAACCGGTGAGTTAGCGATCACGGCGCAAGGCGTACAGAAGAGCTATGCGGTAGCCCTTACGTTAAAAGACTTGACTTCTGATATCTCGCAAGGCAAGAAGATTAAACATGGTGAGACCTTGACCGGTAAGTTATCTGTAGTGACCCCACAGTACGGGCTTCCTTCCACGATCGAGGTGATGATGGGTGATAAAGTGCTGGCTACCGGTTCCGGCTATTCCTATGATCCGAAGACCGGGGAGATAGAAATAAAGAACGTAACCGCTGAGGTTTCCATTAAAGCTTCTGGTGCGGAGATCTTCCAAGTGAAAGAACAGACCGAGAACATAGAGATCAAAACTTCCGAACAGACCGTGAAAGAAGGAGAGCCATTCAAATGTGAATTAGCACCAGCTACGGGATACAAATTCCCTTATGTCATAAAGGTGATGATGAATGGTCGTTTGTTGAAGCAAAAGAATTTGCTTAGGGCAGCAGGTTCTGAGTACTATACGTATGACAATACGACGGGAATAATCGAGATTGAGAATGTGGATGGCGAGATCGTTATTGAGGCGAAAGGTGTACAAGAGGGCTTCTTTGAGGTAATCCCGAATCTTGTTAACCTCACTTCCGATCCGGCTTCTTTCGAGCCTTTGGCTAAGGATTCCAAAGTGGAACTTACGCTGAAAGCAGCCTCCGGCTATACGCTTCCGACATCCATTACTGTGAAGATGGGAGAGAATACGCTAGCGTCTACGGATTATACATACAATTCTGGCACGGGTGCTTTCGCATTGGAGAAGATCACGGCTACCTTGGTGATTACGGCGGCAGGTAATAGGATTCCGGATCCGGAACCAGAACCGGAGCCAACCCCGACCACCTACATGGTGACATTGCCGGTTGTAGAGGGCGCTACCTTGATTGCGGAGTCTTCCACGAATGTAGAATCCGGCAAGAGTTTTGCGTTCACACTGACTTTGAAGGACGGCTACAGTGCGCCTCAACTGACAGTGAAAGCGAATGGCTCAGTACTTGGTCCGGTATCAAGCGGCCGTTATGTGATTGAGAAAGTAACGAGTAATATCGTTGTTACCGTAACAGGCATCGTGAAAGATAATCCTACTGATAACGCAGAGGTAGATCCCAATGGCTTGCGAGTATGGGGAGAGAATGGACGATTGCATATCCAGACTCCTGTTATGGACACAGCTTGTATCGTTACATTCGAAGGGCGTTTGTATAGGAACTTATCTTTGCCTGTAGGCGAGACTATCACGAGTATTCCACAAGGGTCTTATATAATTTATATTGGCAACCAATCCTACAAGATCCGCTTCTAGCTATTCTTGAGGAATCATAGGAAGGCGAGTCATTTGCGAGTGGCTCGCCTTTCTTGTTTAATAAATCTTAATATTTATCGGGGATATAAGTATCGTAAGCCATTAGAAAGTATATTCATGCGTAATCTCAATCTATTTATCATGAAATGTATATCTATCTACTTTGTGACCCTATTGTTACTGATGTCGGGCTGTGAATCCGGGCGGAGGATCCTCTTAAAAGATCTTCGTTGTGAGAACTTGGAGAATCCGGTTGCGATCGACAATACTCATCCCCATTTTAGCTGGAAAATCGAGACAGACAGGCAAACTATGCGGCAAGCGTATTTTGAGATACAAGTAGCCACGGATAGTTCCTTGCTGGCTCAAGGCAAAGCCGATCTATGGAATTCAGGTAAGGTGGAATCGTCCGCTTCCGTGATGGTCCCTTATCGAGGAAAAGAGTTGCGATCTAGTGTGCTGGCCTATTGGAAAGTCCGGGTATGGGACAATAAGGGGGAATCCTCGGATTGGAGTCCAATCAATCGCTTTGGGATCGGGCTTTTGGATAAAGCGGAATGGCAAGGGAAATATATAGGGATGCCGGATGAGAAGAATCCGATGTTAAGGAAGAAGTTCGAGCTTCAAGACCGTGATGCCACATTACTCCTTCATGTAAACTCCTTAGGGTATCATGAGATCTATTTAAATGGGAGGAAGGTATCAGAAGATGTTCTCTCGCCTGCGGTATCTCAATTAAACAAAAGATCATTATCGGTGACGTACGATCTTACGCCGTACGCAAAGCAGGGAATAAACGACTTATTGCTCTGGTTGGGCCGTGGTTGGTACAGAAAAGCTACTTTTAATGCCGTTCATGATGGGCCGTTGGTTAAACTGCGATTGGACGAGATCCAAGCAAATGGTACCGCAAGTACGCTACTCGTTACGGATAGCTCTTGGGAAGGCCGGGGAAGTATGTATGGTGAGACCGGTACCGGTACTTGGTATCCCCATCAATTCGGGGGTGAATGTGTGGATGGGCGGAAGGCGTTGCCGGATTTAACAACGGCTACGCTTGACAAACTGGATTGGACGCCGGTGTTGGAGGTGGAGGTACCCGGGATAGAGGTAAGTCCCCAGATGTGTGAGCCTAATCGAATACAAGAGATTATCCGTCCCAAAGGAATCAAACAAATAGGGGACAGTATTTGGCTCGTAGATATGGGAAAGGCGTTAAATGGTTGGGTTGAGCTGAGTTTCCCAAAATTACCGGAAGGCCACCGGGTCCGTATGGAATATACGGATTGGTTAAATGAAAACGAAGATTTCAAGCCACAAGAGGAGAACGGACAGTATGAGGATTGGTATATCGGTTCCGGACAAGGCAAAGAGGTATTCCGAAATAAATTTAACCACCATGCGTTTCAATATATAAGGATATCCGGTTTGGCGAAAGCTCCCGAGGAGGTAACTGGCTATCTGATTCATACGGATTATAAGGATGCCTCGTCTTTCGAGTGCTCGGATCCGGACTTGAATGCTATCTATGCGATGATCAAATATACTTTCAAGAACCTAGCTTTCAGTGGTTATATCGTAGACTGCCCGCATTATGAGCGTATGGGATACGGTGGGGATGGAAATGCCTCTTGTAAGAGTTTCCAGACATTGTATGAGGGCTCTTCCGTGTATATGAACTGGATGCAGATGTGGCAGGATTGCATCCGTGAGGATGGGGGCATGCCGCATTGCGTACCGAATCCATACCCGGCGGGAGGTGGTCCGTATTGGTGTGGTTTTATTATCACGGGATCGTGGCAGACTTATTTGAATTATGGGGATAGCCGTCTGATCGAGCGATATTATCCGGTTATGCGACATTGGTTGCGTTATGTGGATGCGTATACGGTCGATGGGTTGCTGAAACGTTGGCCGGATACGGATTATCGGGCATGGTATTTAGGGGATTGGTTGGCTCCGGCGGGTGTCGATTATACGGCGCAGTCATCGGTAGATCTGGTTAGCAACTGCTTTATAAGCGATTGCCTCACTACGATGGAGAAGATCGCGAAGGTATTGGGGAAAGCGGAGGATGCCGCTAAGTATAAAGAGCGTCGCCAACGATTGAACGAGCTTATCCAGAAGACTTTCTATGATCCGGAGAAGAAACAGTACGCTACAGGCTCCCAGATCGATCGGATTTATCCGATGTTGGTCGGCGTGACAGATGAACAGCATATGCCCGAGGTAAAGGAAGGTTTATATCGAGAGACTTTGGAGAATTGTAAAGGCCATATCGGTTCCGGTTTGGTGGGTGTTACGATCTTGACCGATTGGGCGATAAAGAACGGAGAGGCTGATTTTCTCTATTCCATGCTGAAAAAGAGAGAGCAACCGGGATATCTATATATGATCGATCAAGGGGCTTCTACGACTTGGGAATACTGGTCGGGAGAACGTAGTAAGGTTCATAATTGTTTCAATGGCATTGGCGCTTGGTTCTGTCAGGCGATCGGAGGGATCTTGCCGGATGAGGATGAGCCGGGCTATAAACATTTCTTTATCAAACCTCAGATACCGAATGGCGTGACGTGGGCGAGGGTGGCGAGAGAGACCCCTTACGGTACGGCACGTGTGTCTTGGACTATGGAGAACCAATCGCTTTCCCTTGATCTGGAGATACCAGCGAATAGTACGGCGACCTTTATCGCTCCATTTAACGTATCGAATTGTGTGTTAGATGGGAATAATGTAGAAATATCGGCGGGTTCGATCTTGTTGGAAAGTGGAAAACACACGCTATCGCTGCCTGCGGAATAGGAATCATATGATTCCCTTCTTTTGGAAATAAACATAACTTAATACTACGAATATAACATGATTAAAGAAACATTATTAGCCTCTGCTTTCGGCTTATTGGGATTGGTGACCGTAGCTTGCGGCTCTCAAAAGAAAGATCAGATGGTGGAAGCTGTGTCGGAAACTGCATCGGAGACGGCTTGGTGCTTGGACGGGTTTGTGCGTCCGGCTGGTGTGAATCCGGTAATTAAGCCATTGCCAACTAAGTTTTATTGCCCGATGCGGGAAGATTCTGTAGCATGGGAGGAGAGTGACACATTTAATCCGGCGGCTACGATTTACGATGGGAAGATCGTGGTGATGTACCGTGCGGAAGATAACTCCGCTCAAGGAATCGGTTCCCGGACTTCCCGTTTGGGATATGCGACCTCTACTGACGGTATCCATTTCGAGAGGGATACGGAGCCTGCTTTTTATCCGGCTAAAGATAATCAAGCGGAGAACGAATGTCCCGGAGGTACGGAAGATCCTCGTATCGCTATGACCGAGGATGGTACGTATGTCTTGCTATATACGCAATGGAACCGCAAGGTGCCTCGTCTGGCGGTGGCGACCTCAAAGGATTTGAAACACTGGACGAAGTTCGGTCCGGCTTTTGAGAAAGCCTATAATGGCAAATTCAAGGATGAGGCGACTAAATCCGCATCGCTAGTCACGACTTTAAAGGGAGATAAGCAGGTCATTGCGAAAGTGAATGGCAAGTATTTCATGTACTGGGGGGAGAAGAACGTATATGCGGCTACCTCCGATAATTTGACCGATTGGGACCCACTGTTGGATGAGAATGGTGAGTTGCTTAAATTGTTCTCTCCCCGTTCCGGCTATTTCGATAGCCAGTTGACCGAATGTGGACCTCCCGCTATCTTGACGAAGGATGGTATCGTTCTGTTGTATAATGGTAAAAACGAACCGGGAGAAAAAGGGGATACCGCTTATCCGGCGAACTCTTATTGTGCCGGACAAGCATTGTTCGATGTAAATAACCCGACGAAATTGATCGGTCGTCTGGATAAGCCTTTCTTGCAACCGACGGATGACTTTGAGAAAAGCGGCCAATACCCTGCGGGTACGGTATTCGTGGAAGGACTGGTCTATTACCAGAATAAATGGTATCTGTATTATGGCTGTGCAGATTCATTCGTGGCGGTAGCTGTATCGGATAAACAATTGAATTTTTAAAGTATAATGAGGATAGAAATAATGATGCAACTTGCAAGAAACTTGAAATGGATAACGACCACGGCGTTATCGCTCGCGTTGGTGGGAACTGCCTGTTCCGGTCCGACCCGGACTATCGAGGAGGTCCATTTCTCTGATTATGTAAATCCCTTTATCGGGGCGAGTACGAATACGGAGGCGGCCGGTGCTTACCATGGCTTGGGGAAGACCTTCCCCGGTGCGACTACCCCTTTCGGTATGGTACAGGTAAGTCCGAATACGATTACAGGGGGCGACAATGGTTCCGGATATAGCTACGAGCATGAGACGATCGAGGGATTCGCCTTTACGCAAATGAGTGGTATCGGTTGGTACGGTGATCTGGGTAATTTATTGGTAATGCCTACCGTGGGCGATCTGCGCACGAACTCGGGAAAAGAGGGGGGCGTAGCCGGGTATCGTTCCCGGTATGATAAATCTTCCGAGGAGGCCAAGGCTGGATATTATAAGGTATTGCTAAGCGATTACCAGATACAAGCGGAGGCGACAGCGGCTCCTCATAGCGGTATGCTGAGATTCGTTTTCCCCGAGAATAAGCAGTCCCGCATCCAGTTGGACTTAGCCCGTCGTGTAGGAGGTACTTCTACGTATCAGGCGGTTCAAGTGATAGATGACCATACGATCGCCGGACGAATGGAATGTACGCCGGAAGGCGGAGGCTGGGGGAATGGTGAGGGTTCTTCCCGGTATACCGTGTATTTTTATGCGCAGTTCTCCAAACCGTTGAAAGATTATGGCGTATGGAGCGTGGATATCCCGGCAGGGCAGGATCGGCATCGGGAATTCGTGGAGAGCCCGGCTTTCCAGACATTGACAGCGAACGCGAAGATTTCGGAGAGACCAAAGGCATATGAGGGTGAGCACCTCGGGTTCTTTACGGAGTTTGAGACCGAAGCGAATGAGGAGGTTCTTTTCAAGGCCGGTATTTCCTTTGTAAGCTTGGAGGGTGCGGAAAAGAACTTGAAAGCGGAGATCAAGGATTGGGATTTTGACGCGGTACGTTCTCGTGCCCGCTCGTTGTGGGATACGGCTTTGGCTAAGATGGATGTCAGCGGTGGAACGGATGAGCAAAAGGTGATCTTCTATACTTCCTTGTATCATACGATGATCGATCCGAGGATTTACACGGATGTGGATGGTCAGTATATGGGTGCGGACGGAAAAGCGCATAAGTCGGATACGTTCACGAAACGTACGATCTTTAGCGGTTGGGACGTGTTCCGTAGTCAGATGCCTTTGCAAACGATTATTAATCCGGTATTGGTGAATGATTTGTTGAAATCATTGACAACGATGGCCGAGGAGAGTGGGCGTGAGTACTATGAGCGCTGGGAGTTGTTGAACGCCTATAGCGGTTGTATGTTAGGAAATCCGGCTATATCGGTCTTGGCGGATGCCTATGCGAAAGGTATTTGTAGCTTGGATATGGAAAAGGCTTATCGGTATGCGGATAAAACCTCGAGAATGTTCGGGAATGCGGAGTTGGGCTATACCCCGAATCCGCAGAGTATCTCCAAGACCTTGGAGTATGCGTATACGGAATGGTGTATGTCTCAGTTGGCGAAATCATTAGGAAAACAGGAGGATGCGGCTTATTATGCGAAGTTGGCTCAGTCTTACCGGAATTTATATGATGCGGAGAAACATAGCTTCCGCCCGAGAGAAGCGAATGGCCGGTTTGAGGCTTGGCCGGAAGAGGGTAAGCTGAAGGAATGGTACGGCTGTATGGAATGCAATGAGCTGCAACAGGGGTGGTTCGTGCCTCACGATATTCCGGGTATGGTGGAACTGATGGGAGGAACGGAACGGGTGATTGCCGATCTGGATACGATGTTCGACAAGACGCCTACGGATTTCCTGTGGAACGCTTATTACAATCATGCGAACGAGCCGGTTCATCATGTGCCTTTCTTGTACAATCATTTGGGACAGCCGTGGAAAACCCAGAAATGGTCTCGTTTCATTTGCGATAAGGCGTATAAGAATAAGGTAGAAGGCTTGGTTGGAAACGAGGATGTCGGTCAGATGTCCGCTTGGTATGTATTGGCGGCATGTGGTTTGTATCCGATTTGTCCGGGAGATACTCGCTATGAGATATCCAGCCCGGTTTTTGAGAAGACCGAGATTCAGGTTGGCGAAGGGAATACATTTATCATACGAGCCAACCGAAATACCCCGGAAAACACCTATATCCAATCCGCTAAATTAAACGGGATGGATTATACGAGATGCTATCTTGATTATAGGGATATCATGAAAGGTGGCGTACTAGAATTGGAGATGGGGCCTACACCGGACAAGACTTGGGGCATCGAGTAGAAATCTGTATATTTGTCCCCGTAGTTCCTTGAAAACAAGGCTACGGGGAATTAATCATTAATATTCACTGATATGAATTGGATGAAAAAGGTAGCGGTAGCGTTGGTTTGTTTGCTTCCGCTCGGTTTACAGGCAGCGAAGGTAGATACTTTGCAAGTGAAAAGTCCTTCGATGAATAAAAGTATAGAGGTAGTTGTGGTAAGTCCGGATGTGGCCGCGACGAAAGCGTGTCCGGTGATTTATTTGTTACATGGCTATGGCGGTAACGCTCGTACATGGGTCAGTATCAAGCCGGATCTACCTAAGATCGCTGATGAGAAGGGCATCTTTTTCGTATGCCCGGATGGTAAGAATACGTGGTATTGGGATAGCCCTTTGAACGCTGATGTACGGTATGAGACTTTCATCTCGAATGAGTTGGTGAAATACGTGGATTCCCATTATAAGACAGTGGCCGATCGTAAGGGACGTGCTATTACCGGCTTGAGCATGGGTGGACATGGCGCTATGTGGAATGGCCTTCGTCATAGCGATGTTTTCTCCGCTGCGGGAAGTACCAGCGGTGGCGTGGATATCCGCCCTTTCCCGAAAAACTGGGAGATGAGCGTGCAAATAGGCGAGAAGGCGAAATATCCGGAAAACTGGGAGAAGTACACGGTTATCAATTTGGTTCCAACCTTGAGGAAAGACCAGATCGCTTTGATCTTCGATTGCGGTGACAGCGATTTCTTTTTGGAGGTGAATAAGAACTACCACGAGGCGTTATTAAAACAAGGCATCGACCACGACTTTATCACTCGCCCGGGTAATCATGATTCACAATACTGGAATAATTCTATTGATTACCAGATCCTCTTTTTCTGGAAGCATTTCCTGAAGATGAAGGCCTTGTGATAAGACCGTTTGGCGATTTGACATTCTGACATTTTGTAAACTAAAGTCCCGGAGAACCGATTTTTCCGGGACTATGTACGACTCGTTGCCTAATACGCAAGAAAAAAACAATAATTCGTTCATTGATAATACAATACCGAAAAACCGCCTTTCATTCTAGCGAAAATAATTCATCCTAATTCATATCCATTGACTTCTTCGGGCTATCCGATAGGGTTACGACTGGGTTCTAACCGGGTTACGATGCCTATTCACGACTACTGACAACCCTATTCGTGACTGTTTATAATGCCTAACGGCAGTATTGGCGTCGCCCAACGCGACTATACGTGTAGGCTTTTGTCGCCTTTCGTGCCTGAAAACGGGAATATTCTCACTTAAAAGGGCGTTTTATTGCCCTTCACGTCTACTGGTTGGGGCGATTCAAACGAATGCCTTGTCACGATTCGCATTCGAAAAGAAGCATAAAGAAAGTTTCCCGCTGTTATACTCCATATGTACGCTAATTTTCGTACTTTTGCCTCTTGAATCTTGAATATACGAAAGCGATGAATTATCAGATAGATGCTCCGGGTTCCGCTATCCGGACTACCGTAAAGCTTCCCGCTTCTAAAAGTATCAGTAACAGGGCATTGATCTTGAATGCGCTAAGTTATAGCGCATACGATGTGGAGAACTTATCCGATTGCGATGATACAAATTTGATGGTAAAGGCATTAAACTCGAACGATCGGGATTTTAATGTGGGTGCGGCGGGTACGACGATGCGTTTCCTTACTGCTTTCCTCTCGAAGGTGGTGGGCGAATGGACGATTACGGGAACCGAACGCATGAAGAACCGTCCGATCAAGGTGTTGGTGGATGCGCTGAACGCTTTAGGCGCCCGGATCGAGTACATGGAGAAGGAGGGTTATCCTCCTTTGCGTATTTTCGGAAGCGCCTTGCAAGGCGGAGAGATTTCGCTACCGGGAAATGTTAGCTCTCAATATATATCCGCTATCTTGATGATCGCCCCGTTAACAGAAAATGGGGTTACGTTGCATTTGGAGGGCGCTATTATCTCTAGGCCCTATATCCATATCACCTTGCAATTGATGGAGCAATATGGAGTGAGAGCCTCTTGGACGGAGAATACGATCAAAGTACTTCCCCAAGAGTATAAGCCGATTCGTTTTACGGTGGAATCCGATTGGAGTGCCGCTTCTTATTGGTATGAGATCATGGCGTTATCGAAAAATGCTGAGATCGAATTGTTAGGTTTATTCAAGAATAGCTTGCAGGGAGATGCCGCCGGAGCGAAGTTGTTCGCTCAATTGGGAGTGGGCACTACTTATACGAAACGTGGAGTCGTGTTAAAGCATACTGGAAATATCTGTGAGAAGTTGGTTTATAACTTCGTGAATGAACCGGATTTGGCTCAAACCTTTGTGGTGACTTGCGTGTTATTAAATATCCCTTTCCGCTTTACGGGACTTCAATCATTGAAGATCAAGGAGACGGATCGGATCGAGGCATTGAAGACAGAGCTTCGTAAATTAGGTTATGTGTTGACGGATCGCAATGATAGCATCTTGGAGTGGAACGGTGAACGCAGGGAACCGGAGTCGCATCCGGTAATCGCCACTTACGAGGATCATCGGATGGCTTTGTCATTCGCTCCCGCCGCTTTGGTACGTCCCGAGGGGATAGAGATCGCCCACCCGCAAGTGGTCAGCAAGAGTTATCCCCATTATTGGGAAGATCTTAAGGCCGCTGGTTTCTCTATTAGGGAATCAGCCCTTTAATTTTCAGTTTTCAATTCTCAACTTTCAATTGAATTATGTGGTACATTGTCATAAGTCTTATAGGTCTGGGTGTCGTAGCCGCTATCGCCGGGTATTTCCGGAATAAGAAACTTCAGAAGATGCTGGAACGGGGGGAGATCTCGGAGATCCCCGAGGCACAGGAGATTCCGGAGGTTTGCTGCGGACAACATGAGACTTGCGAGCGGGATAGTTTATTAGCCGCCGTCAGCAAGAAAATCGAATATTATAACGATGAGGAACTGGATCGGTTCCAAGGAGTGGAAGCGGACGCTTACGATGAGGAAGCCGTTGAGGAGTTTAGTGAAGTGCTTTATACCCTCCGGGAAGTGGAGGTGGCCGGTTGGCTCCGTAGCCTGCAATTGCGAGGGATCAATTTGCCAGATGCCTTGAAGGATGAGGCATTCCTGATCATTGGCGAACGCCGTACTCATTAATTTAGGAAACGAATCATATGGATTTATTGCAATATGCCTTTTTTCAGAATGCCTTGATCGGGAGCTTGCTAACCGCTATCGCTTGTGGGATTGTCGGGACTTACATCGTATCCCGCCGGTTGGTATTTATCAGCGGAGGGATCACGCATGCTTCGTTCGGAGGTTTGGGCTTGGGTTTTTATCTGGGAACAAACCCGATCTTGATGGCGATGTTGTTTTCGATCCTCTCTGCCTTTGGCGTGGAGTGGGCGAGCAAGACGCAAAACGTAAGGGAGGATTCCGCTATAGCGGGCGTATGGTCGCTGGGTATGGCTTTGGGCGTGATTTTCATCTTTCTTACCCCGGGGTACGCCCCGAATCTATCCGCTTATTTATTTGGCAATATATTAACGATCTCTACGGCCGATATCTTATGGATTTTAGGGTTGGTGGTATTGTTGATACTCATATTCTCCCTTTTCCTCCGTGAGATTGTTTACGTGGCGTTCGATCGTGACTTCGCTGTCACGCAAGGCCTACCGGTAAAATGGATCGAGTATACGATGATGTGCTTTATCGCCATGACAATTGTTCTTTCGATCCGTTTGGTAGGGATTATGCTATTGATGAGTTTGCTGACCTTGCCTCAAATAACGGTAAACCTGTTTACTTCCGACTTCAAGAAGATCATATGGGGAAGTATCGCGATCGGCTTTCTGGGTTGCGTGTCCGGACTGGTTCTTTCTTATTTCCTGAACGTGCCTTCCGGTGCGTTTATCATCTTGTTTTTGGTGGTCCTCTTTTTGGCCTTGAAAGCAATAAAACCGTTGTTACGGCGTTAATTAAAGAATGAAAAAAGGGTTTTATTACATAGTGGCGTTATTAACGGTACTCTTGCTTTGGTCGTGCAGCACGAAGAAGAACACGAAAGCGAGCCGTTTTTATCATGCCTTTACGACCCGTTATAATATTTATTTCAATGGAAAACAAGCCTTTGACGAGGCACTGAAAAGCCAACAGGACGGATATAAAGAGAACTATTCCGACAGGATCTATATGTATCCGATTAGCGCCCAGCCTAAAGACAAAGCCGAGCCGGGCGGCCCTTTCGACCGGACGATCGAGAAAAGTAATAAAGCTATTAAACTACACTCCATAAAAGCGAAACCGGCCAAGAAACCGGGCTGGCGGAATAATCCCAAACTACGTGCTATCCAAGAACAAGAGGAATATAACCCTTTCTTAAAGAATAGTTGGCTGATCATGGGACAGGCGCAATTCTACAATGCCGATTTCCTGCAAGCCTCCGCTACCTTTTCCTATATAGCCCGTCATTACGCGAAGGACGAGGAGGTCGTGGCCGAGGCCCGTTTGTGGCAAGCCCGTTGTTATTCCGAGATGGGTTGGTTCTATGAATCCGAGGATATCTTGGATAAGATGAACAAGAACGGTATTCCTGCTTCCGCCTTGAAGCAATATGCGGCGGTGTATGCCGATTATTTGATCAAGAACGGGCAGTTCGAGGATGCCATCCCTTATCTGAAGACCGCTATCAAGGCGGAGAAAAACCGGAAGCAACGTACCCGGATGAAGTATCTTTTGGGACAAATCTATGCGGATCAAGAATTAGATGGCTTGGCTTATAAGACCTTTGGTGAGGTAGCCCGTTCGAATCCTCCGTATGAGTTGGAATTTGCCTCACGTATCCGTCAGACAGAAGTATTCTCGGGTACGAATTACTTGAAAGTGGTGAAGATGCTCGAGAAAATGGCGAAAAGCCAGAAGAATAAGGATTATCTGGATCAAGTATACTATGCTTTAGGAAATGTATACCTCAGCCGGGAAGATACGGTGAATGCCATAAAGAACTATCAACTCGGTATCGATAAGAGTACATTGAATGGAATGGATAAGGCGATCTGCCAGATAAAGCTGGGAGATATCTATTTTACGATGCGGGATTACGTGAAAGCGCAACCTTGCTTTAGCGGGGCCTTAGCCGGAATTCAAAAGGAATACAGGGATTATGAACGGGTTTCTAAATTGTCGGCGATTCTGGATGAATTGGTCGTGCATGTAGAAGCGGTCCATCTTCAAGACAGTTTGCAAGCCTTGGCTAAATTACCGGAAGCGGAGCGGTTAGCGATTATCGATAAGAAGATTGAGGAGGTAAAGAAAGAGGAGGAAGAGGCGAAAGCCTTGGCTGAGAAGGAGGCTTATCTGGCCGAGCAGGAAGCGAAAGGCACCGGAATCGACCGTCCCGGTACGGAAACCAACGCTGTTGTCTTGCCGAACGCGTCCGGTGGAGCGTCTTTCTATTTCTATAACCCTCAGACCGTAGCGCAAGGAAAGACACAGTTCCAGCGTAAATGGGGACGTCGTCCGTTGGAAGATCACTGGCGCCGCCGTAAGAAGGAACTCTCTACCTTTAATGAGAATCTGGATGAGGAGATGTTGGCTGAAGGAGATTCCACTGTAGGGCCGGACGGTGAGCCGTTGCCGACCGATTCGATAGGCGGTGACCTGCCGGCTGTTGCCGCCGATGATCCGCATACCCGTGAGTATTACCTACAGCAGTTACCTTTCACGCAAGAGGATATAGACGCCTCTAACATTATTATTATAGATGGCCTTTACAATATGGCGATGATCTATAAGGATAAGTTGGAGGATATCCCCTTATCTGTCGAGGCGTTCGAGAATTTGGAACGCCGTTTCCCGGATAATGAGCACCGTTTGGAGAGCTATTATCAAGTATATTTGATGGCCCTGAAAACCGGAAATACAGCGTTGGCTACCGAGTATAAGAATAAACTAATGAACGCCTTCCCGGAAAGCGATTATGCGGTAGCTGTGGCTGATCCGAATTACGAGTATAATATCCGCATGATGGATGTGGTACAAGACTCGATCTATCAAGCTACTTACGGCCGCTATCTGGAGAGCGATACAGCGTATGTCCGTAAGAGTTTCCGGTACGTAAGCGAGAAATATCCATTGGCTACATTGATGCCTAAATTCATGTTCTTGGATGCGTTATCATATGTGCAGGCCGGGGATGCGGAAGGCTTTAAGAATGCCTTGAAAGCGCTGGTCGAGAAGTATCCGAACGCGGATGTCACGGAACTGGCCGGGGAGATGTTGAAAGGTGTTCTTCGGGGACGTGCCTTGGTGCAGGGCGGTGTGAAAGGTATGAGTTGGAACTTACGATTCGGTTTGGGCGAGGATGGTATGTTATCTGCCGAGGATTCGGCCCGTGTATTTAATCCGGAACGGAACACGCCTTATCAGATGCTTTTGGTATATCCTACGGGTAGCGTAGATCAGAATCAGTTGCTATTCGCCGTCGCCGCTTATAACTTCGCGAACTTCATGGTGAAAGAGTTTGATTTGGCTTTGGAGCAGGCCGGCCCGATCAGTATGCTGGCGATTAAAGGATTCATTAGTTTTGAGGAGATTATCCAATATTATAAGATGATATACGGTAAGGATGGCTATGCTACGGCCTTGAATAAAGCGGTTGCCGTGTTACCGATCTCTGATGATAATTATGAGACCTTGATGCGTGGCAAGACCTTGGATGAATATATCACCTTCTTCGATGAGAGCTTCGGTGAGGAATTACCGGATCTGGCAGGTCGTTGGAAAGCCCGTATGGAAGCCGCTAAGGAGGAGGAGGCGACTGAAGATGAAATGATCACGGAGGAAGAAGCCGAAGTTCCGGAAGAGGAACAACAGCCTGTTCAAGAACCTGTCCGACAGCCCGAGATACAGCCTATACCAGTCGTCCCGGATACGATTGAGGTCCCTGCGTTTGACAAGCCGGAAATCCAGCGTGTCGATACCCTTCGTAAGGATACGGTTCCTGTTGTTCAGCCGGCGGTTGAGGATCAAGGCATGACCTTGAAAGAAATCCAAGAGATCCGTAAACGGGAAGCTGCCGAAGAAGAAGCCCGCAAGGAAGAGGCTCGTAAGGCTTTCGAGGCTCAGCAAAAGGCGGATAAGGAATTACGTGAGCAGAAAGCGAAAGAACAGGAAGAACTTCTCAAGAAGCAAGCGGAGGAAGAACGTGCCCTGTTGAAAGCGAAGGCTGATCGAGAGAAACAGCTGGAAGCCGACCGTAAAGCCAAGCTGAAACAAGCGGAAGCGGATCGTAAGGCGAAACTGAAAGCTCGTGAGGACCTTCGTAAGGAAAAGGAACGTGCTTATAAGCAACGCTTGAAAGAGAAAGAAAAAGAACGTAAGGAGAAGGAACGCTTATACAAGCAAAAATTGAAAGAGAAAGAAAAAGCCCGCAAGGAAGCCTTGCGGGAAAAGGAAAAGGCCGCCCGGGAAAAGGCCCGGAAGCGTTAATTGCATTAGATATTAATAGGTAAGAATTTCCAATCCTGTCTCTGTCATCAAGAAGGTATGTTCCCATTGGGCGGAGGGTAGTTCATCCTCGGTGATGACTGTCCAACCGTCTTCCTCGTCGATAAATACTTTCCAAGTACCCATGTTAATCATAGGCTCGATCGTAAAGACCATACCCGGAACTAAAAGCATCCCAGTTCCTTTCCGTCCGAAATGACAAACTTCCGGTTCCTCATGGAATTCCAGACCGACGCCATGTCCGCATAAATCCCGTACGACAGAGAATCCGTTTTTCTCCGCATGCTTTTGAATAGCGTTGCCTATATCACCGACGAATCCGAACGGCTTCGCCGCTTTTATACCGATCTCCAGACATTCCTTGGCGACCTGTACCAATTTCTGCTTTTCCGGAGATACGTTCCCGATCATGAACATGCGGGACGCATCCGAATAATAACCATCTAAAATCGTTGAGACATCCACATTAATAATGTCACCGTCTCTTAGGATCTCCTTCTCACTGGGAATACCGTGACAAACGACCTCGTTGATAGAGGTACATACACTTTTAGGGAACCCCTCATAGTTTAAGGGGGCTGGAATCGCTCCATGCCCTACCGTATAATCATACACCAATTTATCGATAACAGCTGTAGACATACCTTCTTTAATCTCCTTCTGGATTAAATCCAGCACCCCTGTATTGATCACGCTACTTCTGCGGATGCCCTCAATCTGCTCTGGAGTCTTGATAAGCTTGCGGGTGGGTACTAAATGTCCTTTATTTTGGATATATAGGATTTTCTTGTCTAATTCGGTGAGAGGTTGCCCCTTGATAGGCTTCCAATTGTTTACTGTTCTACGTGACATATTAATTCGTTTTACTCAAAATGTAGTGTAAAGGTATGACTTTTTAAGATACCCTGTCCTGTAGATACTCTTTATTTATCCAAATAGCTCTTCTTGAAGATATCTATACAAAGAAGGAATAAGGATAATAACAACGGCCCGAAGATGATCCCCATAAATCCGAATAAGGACAACCCGATTACGACTCCGAAGACGGTGATTAACGGATGTATATCCGCCAACTTCTTTTGTAGGATAAAACGAATCAGATTATCGACGTTCGTAATGACAAGCAAGGCATAAATAGCCAATCCCAAGGCATGTACCCAATCTCCGTTTAAAGCCATATAAGCCGCCAACGGAACCCAGACCAATGCGGTCCCTACAATGGGAATGATCGTAGCGATACAAGTGAGAAACCCAAATAACAGCGGATCGGGAGTCTGAAAGATAAAGTAACCGATCACCGCTACGATACCTTGTATAACCGCCAAAAGAGGGATACCTATGGCGTTTGATTTTACGATCATATTGATCTCGTTGAGTACCTCATCCTTGTTTTGATCACTGAAGGGGAATAAGGTGTATAGATAGTTTTCCATTTTTCTTCCGCCTATCAGCATGAAGTACAGAATGAAAATCAAGACGACGACATTTACGGCGAAACTGCTTATGCTACCCACTAAAAACTGTCCGATTTGTGGGAGTATAGAGGCCGCTTTTAATAAGTTTCCTCTATCCAGTACATCAAACCCGGTCTTTTCCTGAACTAGATCCGCTATATGTTGGCCTGTATTTAGCAGTACAGTCGGGTCTAAATTAATATTTTGAGTTTTGTTGATTACCAACCAGATCGCCAATGTGATTGGGATTAAGAAACATAAGATTGTTTCCCCCAGTAACAGTAAAGCTGCAAAAGCCGGTCTCATATTTAGCTTTTCTGTCAGATGGAACATCTGTCCACGCAGCAATATATAGATGGTGAATGCTCCAAGTATACCTCCAAGAAACGGGGTAATCTTAAAAAATAGAATTACCCCTAGTCCTAATATAATGGTGATCAATGAGTATCTCCAGTAATGTTCTTTTACGTTTTCCATATACATTCATGCCCTTATTTATCTAAAAACAAGATAGGAGAAGTCATTGTTTATTGGATTTCTTATTCTTTGGAGAGCCGTTTACCTTCGATGAAGGTCTCTTGAATCTCTATATCGTTGTTGAAAATGATGATATCGGCATCCTTTCCTTTCTCCAATGTTCCTTTACGGTCTAAAATACCCATTAGGCGGGCCGGGCTTTCGGAAGCCATACGAACAGCGTCGTGCAATGGAATTTCCGCTTTCTCGACTAGGGTACGGATCAAACGGATTCCGGTAGCTATACTTCCTGCGATAGCTGAGCGATCGGCTAATTTACATACGCCTTCCTCAATAATTACCCGGGAGTCCGGAAAATGTTCCGTACCGTTATCGCAAGTGGCGGCAGCCATTGCGTCCGTGATTAAGGAGGTACGTTCTACCCCTTTGATTTGATATACCAACTTTAAGATTGCTGGTGGTACGTGGATACCATCGGCTACAACTTCAACGGTCATATCTTTCATGAGATAAATACCTTCTACCGTTCCTTCATGTTTATACTCACGGTCTTTATGGACGGAAGTCATGGCATTGTAGAAGTGGGTAGCATGGGTGAATCCGGCTTCGTATGCTTTTTTCACTTGGAGATAATCGGCTGTGGTGTGGGCTAGTGAAACCAACACACCATGAGCTGACGCATATTTACCGAATTCCAAAGCTCCGTCAAGCTCGGGGGCGGCGCTCCAGCGTTTAATACATTGGGTACTGTTTAGTAATTCCTTATATTCTTGGGGATCGGGCGGGTAAATATAATTAGGGTCTTGTCCGCCTTTCATAGCCATATTCAAATAGTTGCCTTCGAGATGTAATCCCATGATACGGGCCCCCTGTTCCGGGTGGTTCATGATGTGCTCGCAGGTCTTGATCGCTTCCCGGAAGGTCTCGATAGGGGCCGCTGCCAATGTAGGATATAAAGTCGTTGTTCCCTGTAAAGCATGTGCTCTTGTGATCGCATAGAACGCTTTCGGGGTAGCTTCCGTGAAATCATGTCCGTTGCCGCCGTGTACATGCGTGTCGATACAGCCGGGAGCCACATAATATCCTTTTGCGTCGATGATCTCCGCATGAGGAATCTCCCGGTTTTGCCCGGTGATCTCCACTATTTTCCCATCCGAGATGATGATTTGCCCGTTTGGTAGGAGGCCCGAAGGAGTTAATACTTTTGCGTTTATGATTTTAAGAAATGCGCTTTCCATATATTTTGTTTTTAGTCTTTTGGAATCAGTAATAAGTTATCCTTATAGGACAACGGGGGATTATATTGGATTTCCCGGTTGCCCCTCGGGGTAGCGGATCGTAAGAGTGGTGACTGGCCGGTTATCTCGTAAATAGCTTGTCCTAATAAAGGATCCTTCAAATCTCCGAATTCAGCTAGATCACTCTTGAATTCATCAATAGCTATATCGGGATGAAATCCGTCTTCATAATCAGCTTCCCGATCCTTATTATAAATATGGAAAGTGACGGGAGAAAGTATCCAGCCATATTTTTTAGATTCATTGTAGATCGTCATACCGACGGTCTTGCCAAAAGTATGCTTACCGATAACCCGAACGTCTAGATAAGATCGTAGCGAGTTAATGATAAGTTCGGAGGCAGAAGCCGTAGTTGAACCTGTCAAAACAAATAGCCGTTGTAGGTTTAAGTTTCCCGCCATGACCTCGGTCGTTTTGAGTAAAGGCAAGGTCTCATTTTTATTGGAGTTTTTATCGTTATACTCCATGATACATAAAGGTTCTCCTAAAACGTTTTCACGGACTAATAGCGAAGCCAGTAATTGGGCGCAATTGACAAGCCCACCCCCATTATAGCGTAAATCAAGTACGAACTCATTGACGTTGCGGCTTTTGAATTTTTCGAAGAGTTGTTGCAAATAAAGATTATAACTTGTGTCGCTATAATCGTATTCATCCGGTCCGGAGGCGAAATGGTTGTACATCAAATAGCCGATTCGCTTATTGCCATATGTGTATACGGAATCTTTTAGGAATGGGGTGTCTTCTACCGTTCGGGATGCGTTCAAGGTAACTCTTCGGGTGGAGACGAATCCCTTGGTGTTTCCTATTTCTTTTCCTAGTTGGAGGGATACGCTGCCTCCGCTTCTCAATACATCATAGTCTTGGATAGAACCCAAGGAGCCGTTTACGCCAAGTATCCAGTCTCCCCGTTTCAATCCGGCTTCTTCGGCGGGTGAATCCTTTAATACATAAAGGACAATGGCTATTTTATAGGTACTGCCTCCGTCTTTAAGGTTGGAAGTCGCGAAATCGAATCCATATGAGTTGTTCGCGTCGTAAATGCTCTTTGTTACGGTCGCTTTCTCTAATTGGGAAAAGTAATGATGGCCTTCAGGAAGATCTTTCCCGTCTTTATCGGATAACAGGCCCTTGAAGAAGGCCTCCGGATCAAGACTAATGTCCAAGGAACTTTTATCCGGTAACTCGGAATACCAAAGATAATTCTCTCGCATTGTTTGCTCGATCCATTGATTCACTTCATTGTCGGTTGCCGGAATGTCAATATCATCTTTCTCGCAAGCGGAGAATGCTAAAAGGCCAAGGATAACGATCGTATAATATTTATAATTCATAGTGGATATATATTAAAAACAGCCCTTCTCTCAATAACGGAAAAGGGCTGTTGATATTGTTAAGGACAAATATACGCTATATTTTCTTCTCGATAACCGCTTGAACAACATTTAATACATAATCGCCCAGCTTTTCACTTTCACTAACCATGTCCATGTAATAAACGCCATCTTGATATTGGTACAGCTTATTGTTGATATCTTCGATATTCCGGCTCTTCAACTGGTTACGATAGTTGTTGATCTCGTTCTCTATGTTATAAGAAGGATTGATGTCATCATGTACGAGTTCCGGTTTATGCAAAATTAGGTTCATGCGATTTAACGCCCCGGATACCAGCTCGAACATATGATCCAAGTGCTTGTTTTGCTCCTCCGTGAATTCGGATTTGAACTCGTTTCTGCGTTTGATACTTCGGGCAAGGTTATTACAAGAATCCGCTATACTCTCGATTTCCGAGACGGCACGTAGCATGATACGGATTTCTTCCTTACTTTCAGAACTCAAACGGCCTTCCGATACTTCAGTCAAGTAATTCGCGATCTCGATCTCCATGCGGTCGCTGATATTCTCGTATTTCTCGACGCGGCTATAAGTCTTGAGGAAGGTCTCCTCATTCTTCTCGTAGAATAATTCTTTCACCATATTAAACATCCTAGCCGTACGCTCGGCGAATAATGAGATTTCTTTATGAGCTTGTAGGATGGAAAGCTCGGCGGTGGATAACATACCTCCCGTGATATAGCGAAGGCGGTACTCCTCGTCTTCCACCTTGGGCTTGATAAGCGTACATACGGTCTTTTCGATCAAGCTTACGAACCAGATCATAATGAAAGTATTACTGATATTGAATGCAGTGTGGAACGCTGCCAGTTTAAAGGATACCGCCACAGCCGGATCACTGACCTTCATTACGTGGGTAACAAACCATGAGACGGCATTCGTGAAAGGGTAGAAGAGCACCAAAACCCACATGACACCGAAAACGTTGAAAACAAGGTGCGCTAATGCGGCTCGTCGTGCTTGTGTGTTTCCGGTTAATGCGGCTAAGTTGGCCGTAATCGTGGTTCCGATATTCTCGCCTAATACCAAAGCGACTCCCAAATGGTAATCGATCCAGCCGTTGGCGCACATAATCAATGTAATAGCCATCGTGGCGGCGGAGGCTTGTACGATCATGGTTAAGATCGCTCCGATAAATAAGAACAAGATGATGGAGAAAAATCCCATATCCGTATAATTCTGCACGAAAGCCAGCATTTCCGGATTCGCTCCGAGGTCCGGGGCGTTTGCCTTTAAACTTTGAAGACCCATGAACAGGAACGCGAAACCAAAAACAAATTCACCAATTGATTTACGAGAGCTTTTTCCTGAGAAGAAGAGTGGGAGAGCGAAAGCTAAAAGGGGAAGGGCGAATGCGGCGATATCGACCTTGAAACCGAGGGCGGAGATAAGCCATGCCGTTACCGTGGTTCCGATGTTGGCACCCATAATGACTCCGATGGATTGGGTCAATGTCAAGAGTCCGGCATTCACGAAACTCACGACCATAACCGTCGTAGCCGATGATGATTGGATAAGAGCCGTTATTAACACCCCGGTGAGCATACCGGTTACTCTGTTCGTGGTCATCGCGGTTAGTATTCGCCGTAAACTGTCACCCGCAAATTTTTGTAACCCTTCACTCATGATCTTCATTCCGTACAAGAACAGCGCCAAGGAGCCGATCAGCCGGAGAAAATCAAAAAAAGAATAGTCCATTTAAATTACGTTTAAGTGGATTGTATATCCGATTAATATTCCTAACTTTAGGGGGCGAATTTACAAATAATAACTGAGATAGTATGTCTGAGACAATAACAATTTACTGCAAAAATAATAATACCTACAAGGATGTACCCATTGGTTCTTCGTTGTTGGACATTTATACGGCGGTTGGCGCTCCGCTTCGGTACAGGCCGATGAACGCGCAAGTGAATAATAAGACGGAAAGCTTGAACTTCCGTTGCTGGCAACCGAAGGATATCGAATTTATCGACTATACTCAATTATCCGGATTGAGAACCTATGTCCGCTCGCTTTGCCATATATTTTCCAAGGCGGTGTATGATATTTGGCCGACGGCGACCTTAAATCTGGAACATCCGGTGTCGAAAGGTTACTATTGCGTGATCCATAACGGCAAGAACATCGATCTGGAGACGATCGAGAAGATCAAGAAACGTATGTGGGAGTTGATTGACGCGGATCTTCCTTTCCTCCATAAGAGTGTCCGTACGGTGGATGCCGCCGTATTGTTCAGGGAGCGGGGTATGAATGATAAGGCTCGCTTAATAGAGACGGCGGGATTGCCTTATACCTCTTATTATGAGTTGGAAGGTTATATCAACTTCTTTTATGGCTGTTTAACCCCTTCGACCGGCTATATCCAATTGTTTGACTTGGAATCGTATATGGATGGCGTTTTGCTCCGTATCCCGAAGCAGACCGATCCGATGGAATTGCAGCCTGTCATCAAGCAGGATAAGATGTTCGAGGCTTATAAGGAACACCTTACATTGCAGCGGACTGTCGGCTTAGATAATGTGGGGGATTTGAATTTAGCGATAGAGAAAGGCCGCTCTCAAGATATAATCCTTGTCTCTGAGGCGATGCAGGAAAAACAGGTTGCCAAGATCGCCGAAAAGATCGCCGATGGATATAAAGAGGGCATCCGTATCGTCTTGATCTCCGGCCCTTCTTCTTCGGGAAAGACTACGTTTTGCAAGCGTTTGCAAGTACAATTGACGACTAACCTGCTTCATCCGGTAGGAATTTCCTTGGATGATTATTTCTTGAATCGGGAAGATACACCGAAAGATGAGCATGGCGAGTATGATTTTGAATCTTTGTATGCGCTGGATTTACCTTATTTTAATAAGGATTTGAAGAAGTTGTTATCCGGGGAAGAGATCGAGCTGCCTAGTTTCAACTTTGAGTCTGGCCGAAGGATTTTCAAGGGAAAGAAGTTAAAACTTCGAGAGAACTCGATTTTGGTAATAGAAGGTATTCATGCCTTGAATCCGGAACTGACGGAGTTTATCGATGATAAATATAAATATCGGGTATATGTCTCGGTCTTGACCTCTATCTCTTTGGATAACCATAATTGGATACCGACGACGGACAATCGCCTGCTGCGCCGTATTATCCGGGATTATCGCTTTAGGGGATATTCGGCGGAAGATACGATCAACCGTTGGCCGAGCGTGCGCCGGGGTGAGGATAAATGGATCTTTCCGTATCAGGAGAATGCGGACGCTATGTTTAATAGCGCCATGTTGTATGAGTTGGCCGCTTTGCGGAAATATGCGGAACCGATCCTAGCGCAAGTACCCGAGAGCAATAAAGCGAATGCCGAGGCATATCGTTTGCTTCGTTTCCTTCGCTACTTTAATTATATCCCTACGGAAGAGTTGCCGGGAACTTCCTTGCTCCGTGAATTCTTGGGGGGAGGAAGCTTCAAGTACTAGGTAGAATCAGACTCTATAAAGCCTTTAAAAAAAGACGTACGTGTTTTTCCGAAAACATGTACGTCTTTTTTTGAAAACACGTACGTGTTTTTATGTTACCCCTTTTTGACAAAATGTTTCGGGGCCCGGATTTAAGCTGTTTGTTATTTGGAGGCCGGGCAATGATCCGTCGGGCAAAAGATCATGCACTTGTTTAGAACTATTATAGTTTAATAGCTGTACTGTTAAAACTAAAAACTTATATTTGCATGTTGATAAATAAGAGGGCGGGTGATTGTCCTGCCCTTACAGTGCAATGATTTAGATTATGTTAAAGCAACAGTTACAACAAAAGTTACAGCAAAAGCTATCCCCTCAGCAGATACAGTTGATACGGCTTCTGGAGCTTCCCGCGATCGAGTTGGAAGAACGTGTGAAGCATGAGCTGGAAGATAACCCAGCCTTGGAGGAAGGAAAAGAGCCTGTTGATGATTTTGAACGAACTGAAAGCGAGGAGGGGGGAGAAGAGATCCCTTCTGTTGATACTGAGACCGACCTTTCTTTGGGAGATTATTTAACGGAAGACGATATACCTGATTATAAGCTACGGGAAATGACCGAGCGTGCGGAACGGAAAGAGGATGTCCCCTTCTCCGTAAGCCAATCCTTGAATGAGTTTCTGTTACAGCAGCTCGGGTTAAGGGATTTACCGGATAAGCAAATGAAAATAGCGGAGTATATCATTGGAAATATCGATGATGACGGTTATTTGCGCCGGGACCTTTCGGCGATAGCGGACGATTTGATCTTCCAAGCCGGACAAGAGGTAGATGAGAAGGAGATCGAGTCTATCTTGAATATCATCCAAGATTTTGAGCCTGCCGGGGTAGGTGCCCGTGACTTGAAAGAATGTCTGTTGATCCAGCTGGATAAGAAGGAGAATACTCCGGTTACAAATTTGGCGATTCGTGTTTTGACCGAATATTTCGAGGAGTTCACCCGCAAACATTACGATAAGATCTTACGAGGTCTCGATATCGATGAGGAAACGTTAAAGAAGGTCATTCACGAGATTACTATGTTAAATCCGAAACCCGGAAGTAGTTGGGGTGGTTCTATGGAAGTGGCGATGAGCCAGATCATCCCGGATTTCGTGGTGGAAGCGCATAATGGAGAGCTTATCTTGAGCATGAATAACCGGGGGGTACCGGATATGCGTATCAACCGGGAGTATGCCGAGATGTTTCAGGATTATACGGCGAATAAGGCGAACCAAACCGCTGAGAGGCGGGATGCCGTACAGTTCGTGAAACAAAAGTTGGATTCCGCCCAGTGGTTCATCGACGCTATCAAGCAACGTAATGAGACCTTGCAGCGTACCATGGAGGCGATTATCTATTTACAACGGGACTTTTTCCTGACAGGCGATGAGGCTACCCTCCATCCCATGATCTTGAAAGACGTAGCGGAGCGTGCGGGATATGATATCTCCACTATTTCCCGGGTAAGTAACAGTAAATATGTGCAAACGAATTTCGGTATTTATCCGTTGAAATACTTTTTCTCCGAGTCTATGCAGACCGATACCGGTGAGGAGATCTCGACCCGTGAGGTGAAAAAGATCATGAAAGAACATGTAGATGCCGAAGATAAACGAAAACCGTTGACCGATGAGGAGTTGGCTACGATCCTGAAAAAAAAAGGGTATGTCATCGCCCGGCGTACGGTAGCGAAATACAGGGAGCAACTGGGGATTCCGGTAGCTCGTCTGAGAAAAGAAATATAAAAGCGTATGAAACTATTCTCGAATATAATATCCTTCGTGTTCCATCCGTTGCTTATGGTGACCTATGGGATCGTGTTGGCGTTGATGTTTACATTTCTCGCCATTTACCCGTTACCTGTGAAGCTGCTGATTGCCGGAGGTACCTTTATTTCGACAGCGATAGTTCCCGGGCTTTTCATCTTCTTATTGGTGAAAAATGGCGCGGCCGGCGATATAGAGCTTTCCGACCGGAAGGAGCGGGTGGTTCCTTATCTGATTTTTATCACTTCCATCTTGGTATGTATCTTTTTCCTGTATAAGATGCTGATGCCGTTTTGGTTGTTAGCGATGCTGATCGGGGCTTGCGTAGCCTTGGTAATCGCCTTATGCATCAATTTTGCTTGGAAGATTAGCGCGCATGCCATTGGTATCGGCGGGTTACTGGGCGGTGTTATGGGAGTGGCGCGTATCCATATGATAAATCCCTACTGGGCTTTTATAGTCGTGTTGATCGTGGCTGGTTTATTAGGTACCTCGCGTATCTTTTTAAAAAGGCATACACCAATGCAGGTATATGCGGGGTTTTGTCTGGGATTTATATGTACCTTTGTAGCCTCATTAATGAGTTATATCTATTTATTCATCTAATAAAAACACTAAAATTATGAATTTTCCTGCAGATTTAAAGTACACAAAAGACCATGAGTGGATTCGTGTAGAAGGTGACGTAGCTTATGTTGGTATTACTGATTACGCTCAAGGCGAGCTAGGTGAGATCGTTTATGTAGACATTACGACAGAGGGGGAGACCGTCGCTCAAGAAGAGGTGTTCGGTACGATTGAAGCTGTTAAGACTGTTTCCGATCTTTTCATGCCGGTTAGCGGAGAGGTTTTGGAAGTAAACGCTGAATTGGAAGACGCTCCTGAATTGGTTAATGAAGACGCTTATGGTAAAGGTTGGTTAATCAAGATTTCTCTTACGGACGCTTCTGAGTTGGAGGAACTATTATCCGCTGAAGACTATCAAAAATTAATCGCTAAATAAGAATGACACCTGTTGTAAGTATTATCATGGGTAGTACCTCGGATCTACCCGTTATGGAGAAGGCGGCTAAGTTCTTGGATGAGATGGAGATCCCGTTCGAGATGCATGCTCTATCCGCACACCGTACTCCCGCTGAGGTGGAGGCTTTCGCCAAAGGAGCTAAAGAACGTGGAATCAAGGTTATCATCGCCGCTGCCGGAATGGCCGCTCATCTTTGCGGTGTGATCGCTTCCATGACGACGGTTCCCGTGATCGGCGTGCCTATTAACTCTACGCTGGACGGTATGGATGCCTTGTTGGCTATCGTACAGATGCCTCCGGGAATCCCTGTGGCTACTGTCGGCATCAATGGCGCTTTGAACGCTGGTATCCTTGCGGTGCAGATGCTTGCCGTCGGCGACGAGCAACTTCAGGAGAAGCTATCCGCTTATAAGGAGGATTTGAAGAAGAAAATCGTGAAGGCTAACGAGGAGTTGGCTAAGGTTTCTTTTAAATACAAAACTAATTAATTGAAAGTTGAAAGTTGAGAATTGAAAATTAAGGAGAAAGTCTCTCTTTAGGTTTTCAGTTCTCAACACTCATTCTCAATTTTCAATTCTCAATTTTCAATTAACAATGGCTTACTTTAATTACAACCGCCGTAAATCATCCGTTGCCCAAATCGGTGACACACCCATGGGAGGTGAGAATCCTATCCGTATTCAATCCATGACTAATGTATCAACGATGGATACGGAGGCGGCAGTAGCTCAAGCGATCCGTATGATCGAGGCGGGAGCTGAGTATGTGCGTTTTACGGCACAGGGGGAACGGGAAGCCCGAAACTTGGGCGAGATTCGTAAACAATTGAATGAACAAGGGTATACGACTCCTTTGGTCGCTGATATCCATTTTAATCCTAGAGCGGCTGATGCCGCCGCCGGTGAGGTGGAAAAGGTACGTATCAATCCGGGAAACTATGTAGATAAGGTAAAGACATTCAGCCATCTTGAATATACGGATGAGGAATATGCCGCCGAGATCGAGAAGATCCGTGAGCGGTTCGTCCCTTTCTTGAATATTTGTAAGGCACATGGCACCGCTATTCGTATCGGTGTGAATCATGGCTCGCTCTCCGATCGTATCATGAGCCGTTATGGTGATACGCCCGAGGGGATGGTAGCGAGTTGTATGGAGTTTCTTCGCATTTGCCGGGAGGAGAATTTCCCGGATGTGGTTATTTCGATTAAGGCTTCCAATACCGTTGTCATGGTAAGGACCGTGCGGTTGTTGGTTCGTACGATGGAGGCCGAGAATATGCATTACCCCTTGCACCTTGGGGTAACGGAGGCGGGTGACGGTGAGGACGGGCGTATCAAGAGCGCTGTCGGAATCGGTACGCTTCTATGTGACGGTATCGGTGATACGATCCGGGTTTCCTTGAGTGAGGACCCCGAGGCGGAAATGCCGGTAGCGCGTAAATTGGTGGATTATATTAGGGAACGGGAAAATCATCGTCCTATCGAGGCTTCGATGGCTCCCGGTTTCGATACGGTGGCGACATGCCGTCGTATAAGCCGTGTGGTGGAGGGTATCGGAGGTACTTTCCCGCCAGTCGTGATCTCCGATCGTAGTAGCGGGGATTTTGAGTTTGATTATTTGTCCTTGCCGGACTATATATATATAGGAAAGGAAGATCCGGATAATTTGCCGGATAATTTCCGTTTATTGGTAGACGCTCATTTTTGGAAAGAGCGTCCGAATGCTTTTCCTTGCTTCATCGCCTCGGAAGCGGAGGAGTTAAAGGATTACGATTGTCCGCTTAAGTTTATCCGTCTGACGTATATGGATCTTACGGATCGTATGTTGGAGATCTTGAAAGCGGATAAGACCGTGGTGGTTTTATTAAGTACACATCATCGGAATGGGGTTGGTTCGCAACGTGCGGCTATGCATAAATTGCTGATGGCGGGTTGTGACGTGCCGGTTGTCTTACATCGTGATTTCCGGGAGACGGATGTGGAGTTGTTGCAACTGAAATCCGCCGCCGATTTCGGTACGCTTTTGCTGGATGGTTTCGGGGATGGCTTGATGCTGCACAATGAGGGATGCGAGGCGGTTGTCTCGGATCGCTGTATGTTCGGGATCTTGCAGGCTACAAGAACCCGTATCAGTAAGACGGAATATATCTCTTGTCCGAGTTGCGGACGTACCTTGTACGACCTGCAAACAACGATCGCCCGTATCAAGGAGGCTACTTCCCATTTAAAAGGCTTGAAGATCGGTATCATGGGCTGTATCGTAAACGGCCCCGGCGAGATGGCCGATGCCGACTATGGTTATGTGGGTGCCGGACGTGGACAAATCAGCCTGTATAAAGGTAAGGAATGTGTCCTAAAGAATATCCCCGAGGAAGACGCTGTAGAACGTTTAGTTCAGTTAATAAAAGAGAACGGGGATTGGGTTAATTAGTTAATTCATTACCTTTGTGGAGATCAAGGATTAGAACCTATTAAGAAGTATGACAGTAAATGAATTGAAATATGTATATATAGAGGAAACCATGAGTGCCTTAGGTAATGAGGAGCTTATGGAAGCGATTCTTGATGCTGTAAGAAAAGTAAAAGTAAAGTTTCAAGAAAGACAAGAGGTTTCTGATAGTTTGTTTGGAGATGTACCGGCATTACCTCATTCGATCGCTCAATTGAAAGAAAGTCTAGGGAGGGCTGAAGAGGATCGTGTCGCTGGACGTTTTACCCCGAGCGAGAAAGTCTTTCAAGAGCTAAGAAATGAATATCCGTTCTTATGCAAGTAGTTTGGCTTGATGAGGCTAAGGTGTTGTTTAAGGAAGCGATATCGTTTGGTTTTCTTGCTTTTGGGGAAAAGGCCGTGATTCGTTTTGTGGACGAAGTGCAGAGAACAAATGAGCGGCTGTCTGTTTTCCCTCGTTTAGGTAAGATTGAACCTGCTTTGAGAGGGCTTGAACGAGAGTATCGCAGTTTGGTTGTTCATAAGAATTATAAGGTTATTTATTATATAGATGATGATATGGTCTTTATCGCTTCGTTTTGGAGCACTCGGTGTAATCCGAATAGTCTCCGTTCGGGAATAAAGAAAATAAGATAATATATGAAAGTAAGAATTATCAATAAATCGCATCACCCGCTGCCGGGTTATGCGACTCCTTTATCTGCCGGGATGGATATCCGGGCGAATTTGTCGGAATCGGTTGTGTTGAAACCGTTGGAACGTAAATTAATCCCGACCGGACTTTATATCTCGCTGCCGGAAGGCTATGAGGCCCAGATGCGTCCTCGTAGCGGGCTGGCTTTAAAGCATGGGATAACCCTGCTGAATACGCCGGGTACGATCGATGCCGATTATCGGGGGGAGATCGGTATCATTCTCGTGAATCTATCTTCCGAGCCTTTTACGGTGAATGATGGTGAGCGTATCTGCCAAATGGTTATAGCCGCTCATAGCCATGTGGATTGGGAACTCGTGGAGACGTTGGATGATACGGAGCGGGGAGCCGGGGGATTCGGTCATACCGGAAAAGAATAAGAATAATAAGGTTAACAAGAATAATAGGATGTTTAAGCAACTGATATATCTCATCTCTTTCCTCTCGTTGGTCGCTGTGCTCCCGGCTGGTGCTACAGAAACGGAGAAGGATCAACGTAAATTCGATTACTTCTTTTATGAGGGCTTGAACTTGAAGAACGCCGGGAAATTTGACGCCGCTTATGATGCCTTCAACCATTGCTTGGCGATTGACTCGACGGCGGCTCCGGTCTTGTATGAGCTTTCTTCTTTTTATGTACAGTTGAACCGTCCGGAGAAAGCGGTCGAGATGTTGAAAAGAGCCGTAGCCAACAGCAAGGATAATTTCACGTATAAAATGGCATTGGCGTCTATCACCCGGAATCTGGGTATGTATGGCGAAGCCGCCGAGGAGTACGAGGAACTGGTTCGTGATTATCCGGAGAAGGAGGAGCTGAATTATTATCTGGCCGATGCCTTGACGCAAGCCGGCGAGATCGGGAAGGCGATCGAGGCTTATGACGCATTGGAGTCGGTTATGGGTATGAACGAGGCGATCTCCATGCAGAAATACAAACTGTACGTCCAGTTGGAGAAACCGGAAGAGGCTTTCAAGGAGATCGAGAAGCTAGCGGCTAAATATCCTATGGAGGCCCGTTACCAGATCGTATTGGGCGATCTTCATTTGGAAAACGGGGAGATGGACAAGGCTTTGGCTTGCTATCAAAAAGCGAATGAGATTGATCCGACTGACCCTTATTATATCGTCTCTATGGCCAATTACTACGAGGCGAAAGGGGATAAGGAGGCCGCCGAGCAACAAATCCGTAGCGCTTTGGTAAACGAGAAGCTGGACGTGGAGACGAAAGTGAACATCCTTTCCCGGTATATCTTGAAACTGCAACAAACGAAGCAGGGAACCGAGAACGCAAACCATTTATTCCAAACTCTTTTGGAGCAACATCCGGAGGATATTGACTTAAAGCTGATGTATGGCGGTCTCTTGATGGCCCAAGGAAAGACAGAGGAGGCGAAATTCCAGTTCCAGTTGGTAACCGAGATGGAACCGAGTAACGCCGGGGCTTGGCAGCAATTGCTGAATTTGGCTTTGAAAGGGGAGGATATCCCGGAGGTCATCCGTATCTGTACGGCTTGTATGGAGCTTTTCCCCGAGTCGCCGGAATATTACTTCTATCTGGGTATCGCTTACTACCAACAACAGAAATATCAAGAAGCCTTGAATACCTATTATGCGGGCTTGAATATCATCCCGAAGGAGAACCTGCCGCTGAAATCTGATTTCTACGGCCAGATCGGTGATATTTATTACCAGATGGGGCAATTGGATCAAGCGTATAAAGCGTACGATGAGGCATTGAAGTACAATGACAAGAACGTGGTCGTACTGAACAACTACAGTTACTTCCTTTCCTTGGAGAAGAAAGACTTGAAGAAGGCGGAGCGTATGAGCGCCCAATGTATCAAGCTGGAACCGGACAACGCCACGTATCTGGATACCTACGCTTGGATCTTCTTCGTACAAGGAAACTATACCTTGGCGAAAATCTATATCGAGAGCGCTTTGGAGAAAGATAAGACAAAGAGCGCCGAACTCGTGGATCATTATGGGGACATCCTTTTCATGAACGGTGATAAGGAAAAAGCGGTGGAGCAATGGAAAAAGGCGAAAGAGATGGGGAAGGATTCCGATATCTTGAACCGTAAGATCGCCGAGCAACAATATATAGAAGACGAGAACGCGAAATGAAAAGAGACTATTTCTTGACCTTCCTGTTATGTGGAGGTCTTTTACTTTCGATGTTGACAGGCTGTAAATCGTCCAAGAAAGTCGGGACGGTGGAATCCGCTAGCGTGAAGGCTCATAATGAGTTCTTCCAGTCGGTGGAGGATCAATCCTTCCAGTTCCGTACCTTGACGGCCCGGCTGAACGTGGATCTGGATATCCCCGGTAAGCAAATGAGTTCTCGGGTGGATATGAAGATGGTCAAGGATAGCGCTTTCCAGCTGTCGGTACAGCCATTTCTCGGGATCGAGATCTTCCGTATCGAGTTGAGCCGGGATACGATCAAAGTGGTAGACCGCATGAATAAACGCTATATGATCGAGAATTATTCCAATTTGCAAGGACAGACTCCGATCGAGTTCAACTTCTATAATTTGCAGGCTCTTTTCACGAATCATCTGTTTATCCCGGGGGAGCAAGGCGTTTCCCGTAAGCATTATAATCGGTTTAAGCTGAATCAAGAAGGTCCGGTCGCCGAGATCAAGACGAAGGATGCCATGGGGTTATTCTATACCTTTAAGGCGGACGGCGAGGAGAAACTTCTCTCTACCTATGTAGCGGATCCTTCCGATCGTTATGCCTTGCAATGGCTGTACGAGGATTTTCGCTTGGTGGATCGGCAGCCGTTCCCGATGTTGATGGATGTGCAGGTGTTGAAGAACGGGAATCCCGAGGGTGGGGTGAAGATCCATTACTCCCGTATCCAACTGGACGAGCCGCTCAAGTTGGATTTCTCGGTTCCTTCTAAATATAAGCGTATTACCTTTGCGCAAGTATTGAAAACGATTACGAATCTGAATCAATAATCTATCATGAGGTACGTCTGGATCGTTCTATTGGCATTGTCTTTATCTACCGTGGTTTACGGTCAGAAATCCGCCGCTGTCCGTCAGTTGGAGCAGCAGCGCAAGGAGGCGTTGGCCGATATCGAGGAGACGAATAAATTATTACAGGAGACGGCCCAGACTGCTAAAACTTCCCTGAACCGTTTGAATCTACTTTCCAAACAAATTCTTTCGCGTAAGAAAGTCATCAGTTTATTGAATCAAGAGCTGGATGAGATCGAGAAAGATATCTTGAATATCCAAGGCCAGTTGCGCACCTTAAAACGGGAACTGGGCGATAAGCAGACGAATTACGGTAAATCGATGCGAGGGCTTTATAAACGCCATAGCTCGCAAGATAAATTGTTGTTTATCCTATCCGCCGAGAGTTTCTCTCAATCCATGCGGCGTATGCGGTATTTGCGGGAATATGCGGATTGGCAGAAGCGGCAAGCGAATGACATCGTTGAAAAGCAGGCCGAGATCAGCCGCAAGCAAGCTGAGATGGAGAAGACCCGTGCCGAGAAGCGTGTCCTTTTAGGAACTCGTCAAGAAGAGAGTAAGAAGCTAGAAAGTGAGGAAGCTTCTCAGAAAGAGGAAGTCCAGCTATTGAATAAGAGACAAAAGGATTTGAAGGCGGATCTCCAAAAGAAGCGTCGTCAAGCCGAGGCTTTAAACCGACAGATAGAGAAGCAGATCGCCGAGGAGATCGCCCGTGCCGAGGCCGAGGCGAAAGCCGCCCGTGAACGTGCGGAACGTGAGCGCCGTGCCCGTGAACAAGCTGCCGCTAAGGGTAAACCCGTACCGGAGAGTAAAAACGAGCCGATCCGTGAGGAACGTGTGGCGGATACGAAAGGGGGCTATGCGATGACAAAGGCGGAGAAGCAATTGTCCGATAACTTCGCCAATAACCGGGGACGTTTGCCGTATCCGGTGGCCGGAAGACATACGATCGTCGCTACATTCGGCGAGCAACAGCATCAGGAGTTGAAATATGTTCGTACCAGTAATAGTGGTATCGATATCCAGACCTCACCCGGGGCGGATGCCCGTGCGGTATTCAATGGGGAGGTAACGCGTGTGTTCGTGGTGCCGGGGTATAATAATTCCGTAATCGTTCGTCATGGTAACTACTTGACGGTTTATAGCAATTTGAGTCAGGTATATGTAAAAGCAGGCGACCGGGTCTCTACCCGTCAAGCGATCGGAAGGATCTATTCAGACCCGGAGGACGGTAATTCCACGATCCTCCATTTCCAATTGTGGAAGGAAAAGACGAAGCTGAATCCGCAGCCTTGGTTGGAATAAAAGCGGTTGTGATATGTTAAAACTATGATGGGCATTATAAGGCTGTTACGATGCCTGTTGTAAGGATGCTAGAATGCCCATTGTAACAACCTTATAATGCCTATTGTAATTTTCTCGTTTAACGCTCGTTCAATACGTTGTATAACCCATTCAGATCGTCGGCACCTACCAAGTCTACACCTTCCTTGATGAAGAAGCGTTTGAACTGCTCGGTATCCGGGGCACCCCACCAACGGAATAGTTTTCCCTCATCGTGGACTTTCCGGATGATCTCACGCATCTTCTGTAGTTGGTCGGCGGGCATCTCACCTTCGCCTTTCCATGTGAAGAAATCGGAGTAATTATCGCTTATGACCGGAGCGAGGGAAGCAGGGATGCCCTGTCCCAGATCCTTTATTTGTCCGTCGAGGAAGGTGAAGCGGCTGTTCTCTTTCGGCAGGCTGCTCTTCGGACGGTCACCGGAAAGGAAGAAGAGGACGGCACCTTCTTTATATTCGCCGTTATCGACGGAACAGAAATATTCCTTGTAAGGCTCCATCTGTTTCTTTAATAGCTTGTACATCTCTTCGCCTTGTGCCTTGCAATCCACCATCAGGTAGAAAGGACGGTCGCTATCGGGATAGACCTTACCTCCATTCGCTTGTATGCGGGCCACGAGCGGCTTGAGGTATAGGTTCTCGAAGGTAATGGCCGGGTTGGGTTCCGGGCGGTCATGGGAAACGTATAGCTCGCCATCGATCAGCCACAGATCGGCCTCCACGCAGTTGAAGCGGAAGGACAAGGCGTCCAGCAGAGGTCTCTCCCGCCAGTAATCATTGTGCGAGAAGGCGTTGTAATGAATCGCGGAGGAGGCTTTCTGAATCGTCTGCTCCGTGGTTGTCTCCGCCACTTGAACTGTGTCCGATCCCTTCGGGGAGGAGCAAGCCGTACAGAGGGCGAGGGAGGTGATAAATAAGGATAGAATCTGTTTCATATACTAATTGTTTTTTGAGTCTAGTTGTAGAGACGGTGCGTGCCCCGTCTCTACAACTGGATGTTTGATGGATTTACTGTTTTATATGGTTCGCGTGCCGGGTTTTACGTTAGCCGTCTTCTGTTTGTCGCCCCAAAGGACGGTTAGTTCCAAGGGGACGTCGCTGGTAATTTCTACCTGCGGCTCTTGGGTAGCGGAAGAACGGGCCTTGACTCTGATCGCTACCAGCCCGTCGAGGCCGAAAGGATAACGGTCGATACCATAAGCCTCCGTCAAGTTCACGTCTACGGTCAATTTCTTCTCGTACACATTGGAGCGGATGCCGAAGATTTGCTCGATCAAGCCGGAGATCGGTGCCAGCCCGCCCCAGCCCACGAAATTCGGGCGAGCCATGAAGCCCGGCTCCTCATGCTCCGGAGCGTAGTATTCCCAGAACGTTCCGGTATTCTTATACACCTTCAGGACATTATCATAATGGTTGCGTGCGATCTCGTAAGCCAATTTACGATAGCCTTGTTGCAATAGGCCGGTAATCACCATATAGTTCGCTCCCGGCCATACGCCACCCTGCCAGTAGCGGCCGTTATCCTTGTATTTAGGATGGTTGGCGGCAAGGGAAGGGACGCGGTGCAGGCGGTTGAATGTCTCCTTGTTATCCAGCTCGGCCACGAAAGCGTCCATGCGTTCCTTGGATAGGACATCGGTCAATAAGGCCCAGTACGCGTAGATTCCCTTGGTGGAGGAAAGGCTTCCGTCGGCGTATTGATCGAAAAGGAAATGTTCCTTCTCGTCCCATAGGTTCTCGTTGATATACTTCTTTAGCATCTTCTGCTCGTCCTCGAACTCCTCGATCTCCTGCCAACGCTCCAGATAGAAACCCATCTCAAGCAGATGCCCGGCGGTGAAGTATTGTTGCAAGCAAACGTCCAGCCAGATCATATGGCCGTGGCTGTATATCGGGTTGTATTTCGGTTCCACCCGGGGCATGTTGTCCATGCCGGTACCCCAACCGCTGGTCCAATACGTACCGTTGCGCCACGTATGGTTTAGCTTCAACCATTTATAATAAGCGCAAAGGGCGGGGAATATCTTGTGTAGGCGGTCTATATCGCCGAACTGCTTATAATAGACGATCTCGCTCCAAGGGAGGATATTCGGTCCGGTGCTGGTCGGATCGTAACGCTCGAAACAGTCCGCTCCGTCCGCCTTGATCTCCCGGCAGATGAAACCGTCCGGATGTTGTTTGGCGTAGAAATTATCTAACGTACGTTGGAAGGGGAAGAAGCGGGTACCGAAACGGGCGAACATCATCATGAAGGCGGAGTCCCACATGAAGATATTGCCGTTGTAGGCGACATCGAGGTAGCTGCATACGAAACCGGAATCCGGTTCCGGGGCCTTGATGTTGCCGATGCCGATTTGCCAAGCTTTCCAGTACATCTCGATTTCCTTCTCGTGTCCGCTCCAAGTCGGGTCCGGGAGGATTTGCTTGGCCTCCTCGAAGGTTCCGGGCGTGATGGTCTCCGGTTTCGCCGTCCGGAACTCGTTCTCGGTCACGAAGGGTTCCTTCAGGTAGGTGTTCTTGTAAGGAAGATTGTACTTGGGTCGTTTCTCTTCCATTTTCTCTTGCGCTAAAAGGTTCCCGGCGGGAACGGAGGCCGCGCCTGCCGCGAGAAGGGATTGCTTTAAGAAGTTTCGTCTTGTTGTCATTCTTTATGATATTTTTATTGGGGGAGAGAGGGAGAAGGCGCGCCTCAGTCGGTGAACACGGTCCTCCCGGTCGGGTACCGTAGTACTGCTAGTCAAGTACTGCTGTCCTCTCAGCCAAAGTACTGCGGTACTTGGGCAGGGGTACTGCGGTACCCGACCGGGAGGATTGCGGTACTTGACTAGCGGGATAGCGGCCTGTTATACTCTCCATCGGATGAATACTGTTTGATTATAGATTCAGGAGCTTTTTGATCTTCCAGAAGATATCCGTATTCTCGAAGATACCCGTGAAGTTCTCGGCGCCCGGGCCGAAAGCGTAAACGGGAACCATGACACCGCTGTGGCTACCGGTGGAGAATTTACAGACGATACGGCCCTCGTTCAGATCCCCGTCCACCAAGGTAAGGCCACCGGTCTCGTGATCGGCAGTTACGACAACCAATGTCTCACCGTCTTGGGCGGCCCATTCGAAGATACGTCCGATCGTACGGTCGAAATCATGTGTCTCTTGCATCAACAGGTCGATATCGTTGAAATGTCCGTAATCATCCAATTGGGAGCCCTCTACCATCAGGAAGAAACCTTCCGGGTTTTGTCCCAGCAGATCGATCGCTTTCATCGAGGCACGAGCCAAGAGATCGCCTCGCTCGGCGGGAAGCGGGGTATCTACGGTATCGGTAACGCAGAATACCTTGCCTTTTTGAATTTTCGCCAGTTCCTCCCAGCTACGGGGAGTCTGGTAACCTTTCTCCCTTAATTCCTTGAACAAATCACGTCCGTCTGCACGGTTCTCGAATAGCTTGGAGCCGCCGCCGAATACGTAATCGACGCCACAGTTCACGTAATCCGCTACGATCTCGGCCTCGGCGTCGCGATCCGTATTGTGGCAGCAGAAGTCGGCGGGCGTAGCGTCCCATAGGCGACAGGTAACGGCGATGCCGCTTGACAGGCCTTTCTTGTTCGCCAAGGTAGCCAGAGATTCCAAGGGTTTGCCTGCCGGGTCTACGCCTACCATATGGTAGTTCGTTTTATGGCCGGTGGCCAGTGCGGTACCTCCGGCTCCGGAGTCGGTGATGAGGCGGTTGGCGCAATAGGTTTTCGAGAGGCCGGTGTATTGGGAGTTGTCCAGCCAGAGCTTGCCCCGGTTGGCGGTCCAAGCGGAATACATGTGCATAAGGCTCATGCCGTCGCCGATCATGAGGATCACGTTCTTTATTTTCTTTCCGGTAGGGGGGACTAGTTTCTTGACCTCGTAAGGTTTCTCTAGTACATACGTTTGTTCTTTGTCTCGGCGACTTTGTGCCGCGGCCTCCGGAACGATCATGCCGGATAGCAGGATGGCTAAGGAGGATAGCACGGATAGAGTTGTTCTTCTCATATGATTCAGTATTTAATATTATCAATTTATATAAAGGTTCTCTGTTGGGATCGCGTCTAGTTTGGACATGCTTGGCGTACGCCAGCTCCAGCCTAGGTACTCACCCTCGTAATCCTCGAAATAATGCAAGGCGAAGGGGTGGTAGCCTTTTTGTAAGGGGATGCGTCCCGTCGCTTCGATAGCGGCGTGGGAGGCATCATTGTCCACTACCTTTTCTTTGCCGATATAGAGGACGCTACCGTCATCCGAGCGGGTACTGAACTCATAGACTCCATCTTCCGGGGCGTATATATATCCGGTGAAGATATAACCGAAATGATCCGGCAATTTAGCGTTCAGGATAGAAGGCTCAGGTATTGTTCCGGTCTCGACTACCTTCGCCTTTTGTAGATCGGCTACCCATTGGAACTCTCCTTCGTAATAAGTATAAGCTACCCCATGCTTCGTAGGCTGTATGGATAATGCGGGGCGTAATACGGCTTTTGTGGCTTGGATCGAGTACGTACGGCTGGGTACGAATCCCTTTTTATATCCTTTGGCCTTGATAATCGTGGTCTCTTTTAAGACGAATGGCTCGCTGTATACGGGAGCGTTCTCATCCGGTTCCGATCCGTCAAGCGTGTAATGGATAACCGCCTCGGGTGTCGTGGATTTTAGTTCCGCCGTAATCTCACCTTCAAACAAATCCAGATCATTCGCTATGTAAGGGATAGAGACGGTAGGTTGCTCCGTATAGGAATAGGGAGCGTACTCGGGAGCGGTTCCCCAACGCTTGTCCGGTGTTGCCGAGAGCGTAAAGTCCAGTGTGCCTCCTTGCATCAACTGGTCGTAGGTGATGTAGCAATGCGATATCTCCTCGCCGTTTAAGGTAACCTTCGTGATATACTTGTTCTTATCCGGCTGGTTGGCGGTAATGACCAATGTCTTGCCATTGCCCAGCTTCATGTTCGCCTTATCGAACAACGGGGTCGTTAGGATAAACTGGTTGCTACCCGGACATACGGAGTAGAAGCCGAGGCTGCTCAAGATATACCAAGCGGACATCTGGCCGCAATCCTCATTGCCGATGATGCCTTCCGGCGTGGGCTGGTACATCTCGTCCAGCAAGCGACGGGTCCATTCCTGTGTCTTCCAGGGCTGGCCCACATAGCTATATAGGTAAGCCATGTGATGGCTAGGCTCGTTGCCATGCGCGTATTGACCGACCAATCCGGTAACGTCTACCAGATCGCCGACTACCTCGGAGGTAACCATAAATAAGCTATCCAGATCAGCGATGAACGCCTCCCGGCCTCCGGACAACTGGGTCAATCCATATACGTCATGCGGGGTAAAGAAACGATATTGCCAGGCCGTAGCCTCCGTATAGGAACGTCCGATGGCGAATGGATCGAAAGGAGTCTCCCAATTCCCATCCTGCCGTTTGCCCCGGAAGAACCGGGTACTACCGTCGAATACGTTGATAAAATTCTGGGAGCGCTTGATGAAGGTCTCATAATCATCCATATGTCCTAAAGCTTTCGCCATTTGTGCGATACACCAATCATCGTAGGCAAATTCCAATAGGCAGGAAACCGATTCTTTCTTGATATTCGTCGGGATGAAGCCTTCCTTTATATAATAATCCGCTCCTTTCTTATTCTTCTCCGCTGAGATCTTCATCGCTTCGAGAGCGTGTTCCGCGTCATATCCGCGAATACCTTTTAAATAAGCGTCCGCTATAATCGATGTGGAGTGATAACCGATCATGGTCCCGGTCTCGCCCGCCGATAAGGGCCATAACGGAAGCTCGCCGCTGGCGTCGTACATATCCAAGAGAGACTGTACCATATCATTCACCAAGGTAGTATCCAACAGAGTCATCATCGGATGCCAGGCCCGAAAGGTGTCCCAAGTGGAGAAGGTGGAGAATTGGCGGCGACCTGCCGGGATCGTCGCTACGCTCATGTCGTGACGGCGGTATTGTCCGTTCACGTCGCTCGCTATATTCGGGATGATCTTGCTATGGTATAGCGCCGTATAGAAATTCGTGCGCTCGGCTTCGGTGCCTCCTTCTACCGTGATAACGTCCAGCTCTTTTTCCCAATCGGAGCGTGTCGCTTGATGGATGGCATCGAAATCAAAGCCATAGGAATCCGTCTCTTGCTCAAGGTTCAGACGGGCGTTCTCCTCATTTACGATCGATACCCCGACTTTGCAGACGATGGGTTTTCCGGTAGTCGTATCGAAGGTAAGTACGGCTTGCCGTTCGGAAGGCTGTTCCATGGAAGAGAAGGGTTGCGAGAACTGCGCTACAAAGAAGACATATTGATTGTCTACCCAGCCCCGGGTACGCCGCATACCGGTAAGCTCGTTATCCCCGGTTCGCTTCACCCAGCCCTCGTACATATATTCGTTATCCAATAAATGGTCCATATCGACCACCAACGTAGCCTCTGTCTCTTTTTTATAGGTATATCGGTGTATCCCGACATGCGGGGTCGTGGTAAGTTCCGCTAATACACCTGCCTCCTTGAGATTCACCGAGTAGTAGCCCGGGGAAGCCTTCTCGTCCGAGTGCGAGAACACTAAAGGTGTCTGGAGAGACGGGCGGAATAGGATATCGCCTAGGTCGATACATCCCGTACCGCTTAAATGGGTATGGGAGAAACCCATTAAGGTAGAATCGCTGTAATGATAGCCAGAACAAGCGTCCCAGTTACCTTTCCGGGTGTCTGGGCTTAGTTGGACCGCTCCGTAAGGAGCCGTGGCCCCGGGATACGTGTGTCCGTGAAATCCCGTGCCGATAAACGGATTCACGGAATCGATGGGGGATTGTGGAGCTTGGCTACAGGCCGTGAATAAGGCTATTATTCCTGTACACAAGCAAGAAGAAAGCGTTTGAATTAATCTCATGGTATATTTTTTGTTTAATATATAGTATACAATAGGCAAAGGTAAGCTACCTATTTGAGATATGCGTTTTTACCCGGTAGAAAATAACATGGGCTGTTTCATTTTCTGAGACAGCCCGTAATGAATCTTATTCGTACCTTGATCGGTTTAAAGGAGCCGGTTAATATCCCTCGTTCTGCTTCAATTGACCATTCGATTTAGTAATCTCTTCACTTGGATACGGGAATACCATCATATGCGCTTGATAGGCGTTTTTGTTGGTGTAATCTTCATAACCAATAATCGTGAACGCGGATTCCGGATTCGCCCGGTCTTCATATCTGCGGATACGTGGATGTGCGTTCAACTCTTTATCGGCCAATGTCTTTATGTCGGTATTGGAAGAACGGTTCCAACGCTTTAAGTCGAATAGATGATCTGTAAACTCAAAAGCCAATTCACAACGGCGTTCGTGATATATATCCTTCATCGTGGCGGTGCCGGCAAGCGGTGTCAAGTTGGAGCGTAGGCGGATACGGTTGATGTCTGCGGTTGCTTTATCGGCTTGACCTGTCATTAAATATGCCTCGGCACGGAACAATAACATTTCTGCGAAACGGATGATCGGGAAATTGACACGGACCGTAGGCCAGTCTCCGTTAGCACTCACGGCTCCTTCACCTACAGGGTCTGAGTATTTGAAAGCGTCCATGTATTTATTGATCATGAAACCAGCTTCAAGGTCGGAGGTAGACCAGAATTTGCGTGTCTCGCCGAAGAACGGGAACTCTTGGTTGTATTCCAAGATTGAGCGTACTAAACGGTCATTACCTTTACCATCTTTCGCCATTTCTTCGTAGATGTCGTAAGAGGGCTTCATCTGCCCCCAACCATTATATTTGCCCCATCCTTTGTTCTCAAGGATAATGCCCGGGAATTCGGTACCGCCCGGTAGTGCGCCGCCGATACTCGGAATAGTCCAGAGATATTCGGCATTCCAATAATCTTTCAAGTCAGACGAGAATAGTTCCGCGAATGTAGGAGCTAGATCTCGATTGTAGTTGTTCTCCAATTGATTGACCATCTCGATGACGTTGTTCCATTGGGTAGCATCCCAAGTAGCCCAGTAAGCATAAGTTTTCGCTTTGAACGCCACGGCAGCAGCCTGATGTGCCCGGCCCCGGTTGTCGGCGTCATAGGATTCGAAGTTTGGAAGGTAGGCGATTGCCTTGTCCATATCTTCGATGATCAGTTTATAATTGTCCATAACGGTAGCTTGCTGAGGCGGTATGGAGTTGTCGTAATCGTCGGGGAAGTCCTCGTAACGTACGAAAGGTACTCCTTGTTTATCCGTACCGTACCGATAAGCGATCAGATAATGTGCCCAGCCGCGACTGAAGTAAGCTTCGCCCAAGCTGCGTTTCTCGACGGCGGTCAGCGTCGTTCCCTTTTCTTTCTTCACTAATTCTTGGATGATCCAATTCGCACGGGACATAGTAGAATACATACGGCTGAATACATCTCTTAGAGGAGATTCATCACCAGTATAGGCTAAGGTCGCCAAAGAGTTATAACCGCGTGTACGTCCCCAAACAATGTCGCATGCGGCTCCCTGTTCCCAGAATAATTCACGGCCGTAACAACCCTCTTGATGGAATCTTTCATATAATCCGTCAATGGCATCAATGGCCTGTTGATCATTCAAGAAATAGGAGGTTGTAGTTGCGTTTCCTTCCGGCTGAACGTCGAGGAAGTCGCTACAAGAACTACAAACCAATGCGGATAATGCTAATACTGTAATATATCTTTTCATTTTGATCCTTTGTTAATATGAATATCTTTTAAAATACCCGATTAGTATGTCAATTTGACTCCGACAGAGAATACGCGTGAAACCGGATACTTCAAGGCATCCCAACCGCCGGTTTCCGGGTCCATTCCTGAGTAGTTCGTGATCGTGAAGAGGTTCTCACCGCTAAGGTAAACAGACATCATGCTGTTGCGTTCTTGCAGGTGAGCGCATTTCCTGATAACATCACTCAAGTCATAGGATACGGTGAAGTTCTTCAAACGTAAGTAAGAAGCATTCTCCAGATACCAATCAGACGGTGTGCTAAAGTTGCTATTTGGGTCGTTTTTCGATAAGCGTGGAATATTCGACCCTGTATTCGACGGACTCCAAGCGTTCATGATCTCTTTTGAGCGGTTGAAGTTTCCTTCTACATCGCTTAAAGCCATATATTTACCTACATATAAAGCTTGTGCTCCACCTACGCCTTGGAACATAGCGCTTACGGAAAGCTTCTTCCAAGTGAATCCTCCGGAGAATGAGAATGTAGTTTTAGGTGTAGCGCTACCGCAGTATTGACGGTCTTCATCATTGATAACTCCATCACCATTGGCATCGACGAATTTCAAATCGCCGGCTACAGCGTCCGGTTGGATTCGTTTTCCGTCTTTGTTTACATAAGCGGCTGCCTCTGCGTCGCTTTGAAAAATGCCGTCAGTCTTGATCAGATAGAAAGAGGCCAGCGGTTCTCCTTCGGCTGTTTGATACATATATGGAAGGTTACGATAACTACCATCGAAATATGCATCATTTTTGGTGATACCTGTCCAAACGCCCGGGGTTCCGTCTGTGTTTTTTACCCCAATATCAGAAACCCAGTTCTTTAGATAAGAGAAGTTTCCGGAAACGAAGTACGACCAATCTTTATTTACCTGTTGGTTCCAATTGATTTGCGCCTCGAAACCTCGGTTGCGGACTTCACCTTGATTGACTAACATGGCATCGATACCGATCGTTCCCGGCCAGTTCATCGTTTGCGACTGGATCAAGTTGAACGTGCGTTTGTCGAAATAGTCGAATGCCATGCTCAAGCGATTGTCGAACATGTTCACATCTAGGCCTAAGTCCCATTGCTCGGAAGTTTCCCATGTTAAGTTGGGATTTAATGCGGTAGAGTTATAGACGAAGTTTCCCCAAATCTTGTTCGATTCTACGCCGTACTGTGCCTGCTCCGACCAGAAAGTTTTACCTAATAAGGCGGATTTATAATTGTAACCGATAGATCCCAGATTACCGACACGTCCCCAAGAAGCACGGATCTTCAATAAATTCAGTGTCTCGCTCTTCGGGAAGAAAGATTCATTAGAGATTTTCCATCCGGCTGTTACGGCAGGGAAGTCGCCATAGTTATTATCTTTAGGTAGACGGCCTGCGTAATCACGACGCCAAGAGGCTGTAACGAAGTAACGATCGTTGAAGGAATAAGCCAGACGGGCGATCAAGGATACGTTTGCGTCAGGACCGGTCAAATAATCGGTAGCGGAAACGGAATTCGCATAGGATAGATATTGTAAATAATCGGATTCGTCAGATAAATCTTTTCCATTAACCTCTAGCCCTCGCTTGCTGTAATGATCGGCCGTAGTGGATAGTAAGACACCCAGGGTGTGCATGTCATTAAACGTATTGTCGTAAGTCAATGTGTTTTCCGTTTTCCATGCGTCTGCACGGTAAGTCGTTTCATCCAGATTATTTGTCAAGGAGGGTTTTCCCACCTCGTCACGGATCGGACTGAAGTTCTTATATAGATTATTCTTCAGGTTGTAAGTGAAACGGCTCGTGAACTTTAAGCCGGTAACGATATTCGCTAGTTCCAGACTGGTCGTACTCCAGATGTCACTGGTTCGGTCATAGCGGTTTTCCGCTTCCAGCAAGCGAACCGGATTGACAGCGTCTCCGTGGATATCCGCGAAGTTGGAGCCATATTTGGCGATGTAATCCGGGTCTTCGGTCGTTGTTCCACCGTAAGTACCATCCAGCGGATTGTAAACCGTAGCGCTGGCAGGCATATACATAGCCGCCGCGACAACTCCCGTATAACCACTGTCGGTATCTTTTGAACGGCTTTCGTTGTTTTTCCAAACCACGTCTTCGGTGATGGTCACCCATTTATTCAATTTGAATTTACCGTTGTAACGAAGTGAAAGGTTCTTGTTGAAAGTATTGATCAATACACCTTCATCGTTATCGTAAGCAAATGAAACACGGTTGGAGGCATTCTCGGAACCAACATTCAAGGCTACGTTATGGCGTTGGTAGAAAGCGGTGCGGAAGATCTCGTCCATCCAGTTGGTACGTGTGGTACCTACCCATGGGTTCTTGGTCAAATCCCAACCGGTCGGCAATGTAAGCCCCGCGTTTGCGTAAGACAGTTTTCGCATCTCGAGTTGCTCTTCCGCATTTAACGGCTCGATTACGTTGCTAGCTTTACGAACACCGAAAGTCGCATCATAGCTCAACGAGGTCTTGCCCTCTTTCGCCTTCTTGGTGGTTACCAAGATAACACCGCCGGCTCCGGATTGCGCTCCATAGATAGCGGCAGAGGCAGCATCTTTTAAGACGACAATCGTCTCGATATCATTCATAGAGGCGATGGGTGCGCCGGGAACACCGTCAACAACCCATAATACGTTATCGCCATTCTGTGAGCCCTGTCCACGGATCACGATTGAGGGTGTAGCCGTTGGGTCTCCACCGTTCGCTTGTACGGTAACACCCGCTAACTGCCCTTGCAACATACTTTCGGTAGAGGTAACCGGACGGGCCACCAAGTCTTCCGTGTTGTTCAGCACGCCCACGGAAGCGGAGAGATCTTGTTTGCGTTGCCCCGCTCCATAACCGAGTACGACTACCTCATCCAATTTCTGCGTATCTTCTTCTAGGATGATGTTGAAGGTCGTTTTCCCGTTTATCGGGATACTTTGCGTCATATAACCGATATAACTGATCTCTAAGATAGCGTTTTCCGGAACTTCCAGTAGGAAATCTCCATCGAGCCCGGTGATTACTCCGTTTGTCGTCCCTTTTACGATCACGTTCGCGCCAATTACAGGAATCCCCGCCTGGTCTTTGACGATACCGGAAATCTGTTTCGTACTTTGTTGGTAGATGCTGGGACTCGGAAGTTCTAAGCCCGATGATTGCCCAAAGACGGGAGAAGCTTGAGCGGTTTGGGTACCTGCCACTATGCCACATAAAGACATCCCTACGCATAGATGCTTGACAGGGATGAAATCATAAAGCCGTTGTTTCATGTTTGCGTATTTTAGTGTTTATCTAAATCTGCCGCAAAAGTAGGCGTAATATGTGCGAGTATAGTGGAAGGTCTTATGAAGTGTTTGTGAATAAAATGTTGCAAAGCTGTTGCAGCCTTACTGCAACGCACGTGCAGTGTTACTGCGACAGGCGTGCAGTAACATTGCAATGCGGGTTGCAGTAATCAGAAATCAAAGTATCGTTTAGCGTTGTTGTAACTGATGTCCTCCACCATCTGTCCAATGAAGGAAAACTCGGAGGCGGGCAATAAGCCTTTCTCTATCTCATTGCCTAGCATATTACAAAGGATCCGGCGGAAATACTCATGACGGGGATATGACAGGAAGCTACGGGAATCTGTCAGCATACCGACGAAACGGCTTAAAAGCCCGAGGCTGGAAAGCGCATTTAATTGATCTTCCATGCCTTTGATCTGATCGAGGAACCACCAAGCCGCTCCATATTGCATCTTCCCGGGTACACTGCCGTCGTTGAAATTGTAGGCATTGGCTACCATCAACTCAGTGTCGCGGGGATTCAGGTTGTAAACGATCGTTTTCGCTAACAGCCCTTCTTGATCTAAACGGCTGAAAAAGCGGTTCATGGAAACAGCTACCGGCTGATCATCGATAGCGTCGAAACCTGTGTCTGCTCCTAATAACTTGAACATCCGTTTGTTATTATTCCGATTTGCGCCGATATGGAATTGTTGTACCCATCCACTCCGGGCATCCATCACCGCCAATTCGTATAGCAATGCCGAACGGTATTTGCGAACTTCCTGCTCCGTGAGCGATTTACCCATACGAGCCTTGAGGAAGATCACCTCAATCTCCTGCTCGGTATAAGGTTCGGCATAGAAAGTATCCAACCCGTGGTCCGATAACCGGCACCCTTGGGCGGCGAAGAAATCATGTCGTTTTTGTAAAGCCTCCAATAAATGCTTGTAGGTGAGGATGGTCTTATCGGCGGCGGCCTCCAGCTTGGACAAATAGTCATTTAGCGCCTTGATATTATCGATAGCGAGTACCTTGTCCGGTCGCCATGCCGGATATACACGGGTGTGGCATCCGTTTGAACGTATTTTTTGATGGAATTCCAATGAGTCTATAGGATCGTCGGTCGTACAAACGATCTCTACGTTCATCCGTTTCATGATGTCTTGCGCACGATATTCGGGGGTACGTAGTTTATCCGTACAAGTCGCATAGATTTCCTCGGCGGAAGCCGGATTCAAGACTTTATGGATTCCGAATATACGGCTAAGCTCCAGATGCGTCCAATGATAAAGCGGATTTCGCATCGTGTAAGGCATCGTCTCGGCCCATTTAAGGAATTTCTCGTAAGGAGATTTATCTCCGGTGATATATTCCTCGGGAATACCGTTCGCTCTCATCGCCCGCCATTTGTAATGGTCTCCGCCCAGCCATATCTCCGTAAGATCCTCGAATTGGTGATTCTCCGCTATTTGCCGGGGATCCAGATGGCAATGGTAATCAATGATGGGCATCTTCGCCGCATGCTCGTGATATAACTCACGGGCCGTGTCGGTCTGGAGCAAGAAATCTTGATCTAAAAAGCTTTTCATACTTGGCGATACTTTTGAATGATAGATAAGGCGTCGCGGCATAAATCGGTAATGGATTGCCAATCGTTTCCCGCTATCGCTTCTTTGGGGAAGAGTTTGGACCCCATTCCTACGCAGGTCACGCCGGCCTTGAACCAAGCGGATAGATTCTCCTCTGTCGGCTCCACGGCACCGGTCGCCATGATTAGGGTCCATGGCATGGGCGCCTTTATGTTCTTGACAAATGAGGGACCTCCTACATTTCCGGCGGGGAATATCTTGCAAAGGTCGCAACCTGTTTCTTGGGCAAAGCCGATCTCGGATACGGAACCGCAGCCGGGCGTATAAGGGATGAGGCGACGGTTACATATCTTCGCTATCTCCGGGTTAAACAGCGGACCGACTACGAAGTTTGCCCCTAGCTGTATGAATAAGGCGGCTGTGGCCAGGTCTACGATAGAACCTACGCCCAATACTAATTCCGGACATTCCTTGGCGGCGTATTTTACCAGTTCGCCAAATACCTCGTGGGCGAAATCTCCCCGGTTAGTAAACTCGAAGGCTCTGACGCCTCCCTCGTAACAGGCTTTTACAACTTGTTTTGCGATCTCTACCTCTTTATTATAATAGACGGGCACCATTCCGGTTTGGATGATAGCCTGTAATGTTTGTATTTTATTGAATCGAGCCATATTGGGAATTAAAAATTGAAAATTGAGAATTGAAAATTAGCGGGAGACACGGCCGGAGGTGTCGCCGGACATGAGTTTTTCTACTTCCTCTACGGTTACTTGGTTGAAGTCTCCGTAGATCGTGTGTTTCAGGCAGGAAGCCGCTACCGCGAAGTCCAAGGCTTTCTGGTCGTCACCGGGGTAGGAGAGCAAACCGTAAATAAGGCCTCCCATAAAAGAATCGCCTCCACCTACACGATCTACGATATGGGTGATGTCATACCGGCGGGATTCGTACAACCGGTTGTCGGCGTATAGCACTCCGCCCCATGTGTTATGATTGGCATTGATGGAGCCTCTTAGCGTGATGATAACTTTCCGGGCACGTGGGAAGTGAGCCATTAATTGGGTACATACCGACTGGAAAGAAGCGGCGTGTACCTCGCCTTCCGTGGCGGCGGCGTCGAAACCTTCGGGCTTGATACCGAAGACTTTCTCGGCATCTTCCTCGTTTCCTAGGATGATATCGCATCCGGCTACTAGTTCCGGCATGACCTCATGGGCTGTCTTACCGTATTTCCAGAGATTTTTCCGGTAGTTGAGGTCGCAGGATACCGTGATGCCCAATCGGTTTGCCGCCTGTATCGCTTCCAAGCATACGTTGGCGGCACCTTCGGATATGGCTGGCGTGATACCTGTCCAGTGAAACCAAGAGGCATCTTTGAATACCTCGTCCCAATCGATCATCCCCGGTTGGATCTCGGCGATGGAAGAATGAACCCGATCATATACCACCTTGCTGGCACGAGCGACCGCTCCGGTCTCCAGAAAATAAATGCCTAACCGTTCCCCTCCGTAAATGATCTTGGATGTTCCGATACCCTGTTTGCGTAATTCCATAACGCAGGCACGGGCGATGTCATTTTTGGGTAAACGGGTTACAAACTCAGTCTCTATGCCATAGTTGGCGAGTGAGGCGGCGACATTCGCTTCCCCTCCGCCAAAAGTAGCGTTGAACTGATTGGCTTGGCAAAAGCGTAAATAGTCCGGAGTAGCCAGCCTAAGCATGATCTCTCCGAAAGTTATGACTTTCTTACTCATGGTGGTATAGTATTATGTTTTTCGCAAATGTAAGGGTTTATTTCGAATAATGTATAGCGTGTGTGCGAAAACATAGGCTTTTTTATTCCACCTCCCGGACAAAACGCCCGATTTCGAAAGGAGTCTTAGGGGCGCTAACACTGGTGTAGAAAGGAAGCAGGTATTTGACAAAGCCTTCTTCTACCTCTAAATTGGGAAATCCTAGTTTATAGATACCAAAGCGAGAATCATAATCCTTGATCGAATCTTCTCGAAGTTCTGTATACCGATGGGATAAATAGTCTGGTTCATAGTGCCAAATATTTAATGTGACCTATTGACAAAGATACGATAAGTTTCTTGATTTAGGATATAGAGTCCGGAAAAACAAAAAAGCCGCTAGTCCCAATATGGATGCGGCTTTTTTTGCTCCTCAATGAAACAATCTCACGATTCCCCCCTTGCAAAGACTTGTTAACCTTAGATCTAAAATACTATGAAAAAAACTCGATGCAAATATAAAGGGTTTTATAATATGCGTCAATAGTATTTGTAACATTTTATTGTAAAAATATCGCAAATAGGTTTCAATTTGATATATATCAAGCTTGTTATTCTGAAATTCCGTACTTTTTAGGAATATTATTCATAATTTCGAATAATTCGTTAACAGTCTCCGCACGTAGCATGGCGATCCGTGTTTGCTTGAAATCGGTAATACCTTTGAAGAGCGGAGTAGCTGCCAGATGACGACGAATATGTAAGATTCCCCTACGTTCGTCCAATCGTTCCACGCTTTGCTCCACTTGTTTTTTTAGGATATCCAGATACCAAGAGAAAGGCTCTTGCGGCAATAATTCCCCGGTCGTAAGATAGTGTTTTACCTCCCGGAAGATCCAAGGGCGGCCTATGCTAGCCCTACCGATCATTACGGCGTCTACGCCATAGTCCTCGAAACGCTGCTTGCATATCTCGGCGGAAGTCACGTCGCCATTCCCGATGATAGGGATTTGCATGCGAGGGTTATTTTTTACGGCACCGATCAAGGTCCAATCCGCCTCGCCCGTGTACATTTGCGCCCGTGTACGTCCGTGGATGGAGAGGGCGGCGATACCGCAATCCTGTAGTTGCTCGGCCAGATCCACGATAACACGGTTGTCGGCATCCCATCCTAAACGGGTTTTCACGGTGACGGGGATGTTCACGGCTTTCACTACTTCTTTCGTGATTTCCAGCATCAACGGGATATTGCGTAGCATACCGGCCCCGGCTCCCTTGCCTGCTACTTTCTTTACGGGGCAACCAAAGTTTATGTCTAAAATATCCGGACGAGCTTCCTCGCAAATACGTGCGGCCTCTACCATCGAGGCTACGTCCTTACCGTAAATCTGGATAGCGACCGGACGCTCATCATCGGAGACATTTAGTTTTTGCTGTGTTTTGTTCACACTGCGGATCAACGCGTCGCTCGATACGAACTCCGTATATACCATGTCCGCCCCGAAGCTTTTGCACATCAAACGAAACGAGATATCCGTCACGTCCTCCATAGGCGCCAAGAATACCGGACGCTCCCCTAAATCTATTGAACCAATCTTCATACCTTCTGTTTGCTAACTAAATAGAGATTACAAAAGTACTTCTTTTTGGGGAATAATTTTTACATCTCGTAAGATGATCGGTGGATGGAACAGGCGTTTTTAATAATCCGGATCATTTATGATATATTGATAGAGCTCGGATTGCCCCGCTTTATTTAGGATCTTGTGCTTCTCCAACTGGAACTATTCTTTCATGATGGGATGGAGGGTTTGTGCTTATAAGAAATCTTCTCAAATATTATTCGTACCTTTGCTACCGTAATATTAAAATATATAACCTTGAAAGAGAAGGATTTTGAAATAATGGCGCCTGTCGGTTCCTATGAATCGTTGATGGCTGCTATACAAGGAGGGGCCGACTCCATTTATTTCGGTATCGAGGGATTGAATATGCGTTCTCGCTCGTCGAATAATTTCACGACGGAGGATTTGCGTAAGATCGTCGCTATTTGCGGGGAACATGGTATCAAGAGTTATCTCACGGTTAATACGGTTATTTATGGTGAGGATCTTCCGTTGATGAGGGAGATCATAGACGCCGCTAAGGATGCGGGTGTCTCCGCCATTATCGCCGCCGATGTGGCCGCTATGAGTTACGCGAATAGCATCGGGCAAGAGGTGCACTTATCCACGCAGTTGAATATCTCGAACGTGGAGGCGTTGAAGTTTTACGCCCGCTTCGCCGATGTGGTCGTATTGGCTCGCGAGTTGAACTTAAAGCAGGTGCATGAGATTTATCAGGAGATCGTGAAGCAGCAGATCAAAGGCCCGAAAGGGGAATTGATCCGCATAGAGATGTTCGCTCACGGGGCTTTGTGCATGGCCGTGTCCGGTAAATGCTATTTGAGTTTGCATGAGATGAACGCTTCCGCCAATCGGGGGGCTTGCATGCAAATTTGTCGTCGTGCCTATACGGTGCATGACAAGGATAGCCAGATCGAGCTGGATGTGGAGAATCAGTATATCATGTCGCCGAAAGACTTGAAGACGATTCATTTCATGAATAAGATGATGGATGCCGGCGTACGTGTGTTCAAGCTGGAGGGGCGTGCCCGCGGGCCGGAGTATGTGCGTCTCGTGACCGAATGTTATAAAGAGGCGGTCAAGGCCTATTGCGAAGGTACCTTCGATGAGGAGAAGGTAGCGGTTTGGGACGAGCGTCTGCGCAGGGTCTTTAATCGCGGTTTCTGGGATGGCTACTATCTGGGACAACGATTGGGTGAATGGAGCAGTAAATATGGCTCCGGTGCTACCCGTAAGAAAGTGTACGTGGCACGGGGTATCAAATACTTCAGCGGAATCGGTGTCGCCGAGTTTGAGATGGAGTCCGGTTCCTTGAGAGTAGGCGATGAGATCTTGGTAACAGGTCCCACGACCGGAGCCGTTATGCAGACCGTCGATGAGATCCGGGTAGACCTGAAACCGGTGGAGGAGACCGTGAAAGGGGAACGCTTCTCGATAAAGATGTCCGAGAAGATCCGCCCGTCCGATCGTCTTTATAAAATGGAGAAAGTACAAATCGAAAAAGAACTACGATAATGAAGGAATATATTTTTAAACTGACAGACAAGGTTCGCGATTATGAGTGCGATTTGCAAGGCGTGGTGAATAACTCCAATTACCAACATTATATGGAGCATACCCGGCATGAGTTTCTGGAGTCGTTGGGTGAGAACTTTGGCGCCATGCATGAGAAGGGCATCGATGCTTTTGTGGCCCGTGTGGATATCCAGTTCAAGAACTCCTTGCGGAGCGGCGATCGGTATACTTCTTGCCTGAATGTATATAAGAAAGGGGTGAAACTGGTGTTCGAGCAAGATATTTACCGGGAATCCGATGGGGCGCTGGCTACTAAAGGAGTCGTGGAATCCGTTGTCGTAGAGAATGGCAAATTAACCAGAGGAGAATATTTCGATGAGATGCTAAAGCGAATAGAATCAAAACAAGCATAAATGACAGACAAACAGATTTACCAAATTGGCCTTACTATGATTAATGGGGTGGGAGATATCCTAGCCCGCCATCTTCTGGAAGCGTTGGGGGATGCGGAGGCCGTGTTTACGGAAAAGCGCCAGTCGCTAGAGAAGATACCGGGTATCGGCGATTCGATTATCGCCGAGATTAAGCGGGCGGATGTGCTCTTACGGGCAGAGAAAGAATTGGCTTTTGCCCAAAAGAACGGTATCTCTATCTATTTCTTGAAAGATATGAATTATCCGGAACGTCTGCGGGAATGCCCGGACGCTCCGGTTTTATTTTATTTCAAGGGGAACGCAGATTTAAACGCCGCCCATATCATCAGCGTTGTGGGTACTCGTAGGGCCTCCGCTTATGGGCAGGAAGTGACCGAGCGTTTATTGCGGGATTTGTCCGTGAGTTTCCCGGATCTATTGGTCGTTAGCGGACTCGCTTATGGCATCGATATTTGTGCCCATCGGAATGCGTTGAAGAACCAATTGCCCACGGTGGGCGTATTGGCGCATGGTTTGGATCGTATCTATCCTCCCGTGCATCGCTCTACGGCGATCGAAATGTTGGATCGGGGAGGTTTGTTGACCGACTTTCCTAGCGGGACGAATCCGGATCGGCAGAACTTTATCCGGCGAAACCGGATCGTAGCCGGTCTGGCGGATGCCACGATCGTTATTGAATCAGCGGAGAAAGGAGGCTCTTTGATCACGGCGGATATCGCTTTCTCGTATGGCCGGGATGTCTATGCCTTTCCGGGCCGGGTAACGGATATCAACTCTAAGGGATGTAATAGCTTAATCCGGCAGAATAAAGGAGGCTTGATCACTTGCGCTGACGATTTAATCATGGCGATGCGTTGGGATGTCGCTCAAAAGACAGACGCGTTACCGGTCCAAACCCAATTATTGTTTCCGGAGAACGAGGAGAGTGAACGGATCTTGTCGTTCTTGGAGACGCAAAAGGAATCTCATATCAATGAATTGTCCGTAGCCTTGAATCTTCCGGTACATCAATTATCTTCTCTGCTCTTTGAGTTGGAATTGGATGGAAAGATAAAATCGATGCCGGGAAGCATCTATAAACGAATGAAACCCCTATAAATAATTAAAGCCTGTCTCACGACAAGCCCTAACCAAACTTTGTTAACCTTAAATCTAATACTATTATGAAAAAACCACAATGCAAAGATAAGCTTGTAAAGCCCCTTTGTCAAGGGTTTTGAGTATAACTTGTGTTAAACAACATGCCAGTCCGGTGTAAAAAATGTTTTTGAATTTGAAACTATACAGAATATGCGCAAAATCTTCTAAAATTAACAATTTGGATATTGTTTGTAATCCTTGATCTGCACAGTGCTTGTATATATGGAGGAGGTTTATCCATACTAAAAAATCCTTGTAAGCGAACTTACAAGGATTTCTGGATTTGTGCGGCTGAAGGGACTCGAACCCCCACGCCGTGAAGCATCAGATCCTAAGTCTGACGTGGCTACCAATTACACCACAGCCGCATTGGAATCGTGTGCAAAGGTAATGCTTTTTTATAAACTTGCAAATATTTGCGTTGTTTTTTTAGCGAAACCTTATTTCTTCTCGGTCTCGGACAAGAGGTGGGTGATCGCCGCCTCGATAATCGTATCTTTACCTTTCTCGATATCTTCTTGGGTCATAGAAATCTTATATGTAGGATCGATACCGAATTCCGTATGCTGTTTGTTTACATCCAGCATGGGAGACGCGGAGAAACGGACACCCCAGCCGTTGGGCAACTCGGAGTTGAAGGGGAAACCACTACCGCCTCCGGTGCGATCTCCCATCGTCGTTACATAAGGCATCATGCGTACTTTCTGCACGAAATCGTTGGCGGCGCTGTAGCAATGACGATTCGTTAAGACCACAACAGGGCGTAACCAGCGGATACGCTCGGAAGGTGAGAGATAAAGGGGATAAGGTTCGGAAAAGTCATCGTGCCCTTTACCCGTCTTATGTTGGATATAGCCGGTCAGTATCTTTTCCTCCAAGAAACGAGAAGCGATGCGATCGGCGTTTGATAACATGCCACCGCCATTATCCCGGATATCGAAGATCAAACCTTTGCAATCCTTGAATTGATAGAATATGTGATCCAAACCGCTTTCGCCGGCCGAACTGGAAAAGCTACCGTAATAAATATACCCGATCTGACCGTCACTCAATGTCGTGTATTTAAGCCCTCCGGCGATCGAGTAGTTCCTTCCGAGATAATTCTCTTGTATGTCTGAGTCGAAATTATCCGGATAATCGAGGTACCAATCCCAATAGCGGGACATATTGAAGGTGGATATCAAATTGGTATGCCCGTCTTTCAGCTCGTTTAGCATATCGCCTAATACGTCAAATAGGACGTATTGGTTCATCGTATCGCTTATCTGCGTCTTATAACGGTCGTGAACCTCGTTCCAATCAATGTCCTTGTATTCGAAGAAGCAGTAATTCTCATCCAATATTTTCCAAAGCGCCTCAAAGTTCTCCTGTGGGGAGGCCACGTATTCGTCCGATTTCTCACATCCGGTAAACAGGAATCCGAGAGATATACATATATATATAAGGTATCGTTTCATTTGATTTCCTTTTAATAATAAGCGCTTTTGAACCGCTGGGTATTCTTTAGGCGTTTTCCTCCGAAAGAGATGAATTCTTTCACGAGGCCGATCATAAAAGAGTGAGATATTATATGAGACTGTATCCCATTGACATCCGTACGGTAAGAGCTGTTTAGGTAACCTGCCCGTATCGTAAAATTACAAACCGGGAAATCGACCGTGAAAAAGTTCTTCATGGCGAATTTATTATGGAAGGAATTGAATTGCACCACTCCCGAAGCATTCCCTAGGTTGAAGATCTCGTAATACGATTGCCCGTAATGGGGGGAGAATAAAACACCGGCGAAGGGGATCGTGAACTGGTAGCGCAGCGTCATAGGATATTCCTTGACGCGTAACTTATAGATCGCCATGGCGGAGATGTTCAAATCGATATCCGCTTTCGCCGAGGCCGGGTTATTTCCGTTGCGGGTATTGTATATAAAACCACCCATGCCATGCACGGCACCACCCGCCAGAAGATTTAAATCCGGCAATACCGTGGGCAAATGATAATAGTAACCCAACGTATAATCGATAAAGCCCGCGAAATCCGTAGCGGTAGAGGCAGCATTATCCGTGCTAGCCAGATCGACGCTTATGATTTGCTGTCTGGATACCCGATAGTTTGCCAGCCGGACCCTCTTCATCCGTTCATTCATTACCCGTAATCCGGGGCCTGTATATTTCTTATCTTCCATGCTGGGAGATAAATAGGTGTCCATTAGGTTGTAGCTTCCTATACCGACCATGGTCCCGCTGTTGATAGACCAAGGGATCTCGTCTCCATCGGACTGGGCCTTGGCCGGTGACGCGAGAAACAGCAGGAACAAACCAATCAAACAGGTGATAGCTTTCATAGGTTATTCGTCAAACAATTTCATCTGTCCCGTAATTTCATCGATAATATCCGTGGTACTCTGCCCGTCGTCAGTGTCGTTTCCCTCCTCATTGCCTTCGGTATCGTCTGATTCCGATGCGTTTTCGGAAGGGACGAAACGATTCGGTTCCAGCTCATTGATTGTCTCGACCTCAAATGTAGAGATTCGTTTACCTTTGGCTTTGAAGCCTTTCACCGCGATAAATTCGTCGGCATCGAGGACGAGAGCCTCCCGGAAGGCGTCATGGCCTCCGAAGATCACCTCGATACGAGGATAGACCTCATCCGTAAGCAACATCAAGCGGTTCTTCGGATTCTCTCCTAGGAAATTCTGCTTCCGGGTGTTTACCTCCAGCAGGAATCGTTTGATATAATAATATTTCTGATCCGCATCGTATAATACGGCAGTCCATATCTTGCTCGGCTGGTATTTCTCGATGACCATGATATTGGACTCGTAGTGATTGCTAAGGTCAAAATTCGTGACGTAGAAATCGCCGTTCGGCAGGATCACTAATATTTGATCGTTGCTATGGAACTCGCCTAGCTCTTCTCCCCGTCCATCGTAATTTAACCGGAGTACGTCCCAGTCGAACCATACTTCCCGGCCTCCCAAGGTGGAAGAGCCTTTCTGCTTGAGGCTGATCTTGTGCACTTCCGCTTTCGTCAGGATATTACCTTGAGAACCCCGTCCCTTAATGGCTATCTCGCTGAAGTTCTTTTCGAAGACGAGTAGTTTCTGCCGGGGTTTGGGTTTCAGGATTACCTTGACGGTCTCCGCCTCTCCGTTCGGGTTTGCGCTGAAGTAAAGGACACGGGAGTTTTCCGTACCTTTGGTCAGGTCGTATTCCCGATCGCGTGTAGCGCCTGTGACGGCGAAGCGTTTGATGTAATTATATCCGAATTTACCGTCCCGGTATATGACGTTGTAAATCGTCCGGTTGTCGTTACGCTTAAATACGTTGACATATAGAATATCCTTACCGATAAAGATCTTATCCGCTACCTTGACGATCTTATAAGTACCGTTGCGATAGAAGATGATGACATCGTCTATATCCGAGCAGTTACATATGAACTCGTCCTTTTTCAGTCCCATGCCGATGAAACCTTCTTGACGGTTGATATACAATTTCTCGTTCGCCTCTACGACCTTGGTCGCCTCGATCGTGTCGAAATTGCGTATCACGGTATGGCGAGGGTAAGCCTTGCCGTATTTCTCTTTCAGCATGGTAAACCAATCGATGGTATAGTCGACGATATGTTCCAGCTTATCGTTGATCTTGGCGATTTGTTCCAAGGTCTGGGCGATGAACTCGTTACTCTTGTCGGAGTTGAACTTTAGGATACGTCCCATTTTGATCTCCATGAGCTTCAGGATATCGTCCCGGGTAACCTCACGGATAAATCGGGGCTTGAACGGCTCTAAACGAAGGTCGATATGGGATATCGCCTCGTCCATGTTCTTGGCGTTCTCGAACTCCGGATCTTTATAGATGCGCTCCTCGATAAATATCTTTTCAAGGGAGGCGAAGAACAGGGCCTCCTCTTGCTCTTGTTTCTGGATCTTGAGCTCTTCCCGTAAAAGCTCCAGCGTACGATCCGTAGAGTGGCGAAGCACATCGCTGACCGTAAGGAAATGCGGCTTGTCCTCCTTGATCACGCAACAGTTCGGGGAGATACTGATCTCACAATCCGTAAAGGCGTATAAAGCATCGATGGTCTTGTCTGAAGAGACCCCCGGAGCGAGATGCACCAAGATCTCTACATCCTTGGCGGTATTATCGTCTACCTTCTTGATCTTGATCTTTCCTTTATCGTTCGCTTTTAGGATGGACTCGATCACGGTAGAGGTTGTTTTTCCATACGGGATCTCCGAGATCACCAATGTCTTATTATCGAGCTTGCCGATTTTCGCACGGACTTTCACCGATCCACCCCGTTCTCCATCATTATATTTGGCTATGTCGATAGAGCCTCCTGTCTGGAAATCCGGGTATAACGCGAATTCCTCTCCCCGTAGATAGGCGATGGAAGCATCTAATAACTCATTGAAATTATGAGGGAGTATCTTGGAAGACAGGCCTACGGCGATACCTTCCACGCCCTGTGCCAGCAATAAAGGGAATTTTACCGGTAAGGTAACCGGTTCCTTATTACGTCCGTCGTAAGAAAGCTGCCAAAGGGTTGTCTTGGGATTGAATACGGTCTCCAAGGCAAACTTGGAAAGGCGAGCCTCTATATAACGAGGAGCGGCGGCTCCGTCTCCCGTCAGGATATTACCCCAGTTTCCTTGGCAATCGATCAATAGATCCTTTTGTCCCAATTGCACCAAGGCATCTCCGATAGAGGCGTCTCCGTGAGGGTGGAACTGCATCGTATGACCTACGATATTCGCAACCTTGTTATACCGCCCGTCATCCAACCTCCTCATGGAGTGCAGGATACGTCGTTGTACGGGTTTCAGTCCATCGTTGATATGCGGAACGGCCCGTTCCAAGATCACATAAGAAGCGTAGTCTAGGAACCAGTTTTGGTACATCCCAGACAAATGATAGGTCGTGACACGTGTATCCCCTTTCCCCGGGACTTTATAGTCGGAATGGGTATTCGCCTCTTCCTCCGTAGCCTCGTTATCTTGGGTATCACTATTTATATCCTCAATTTCCTCGTTTTCCTTATCCTCGATATAATCGTCTTCTTTATCTTCCGGTCTCATAAAATCCAGTTCTTTCTACACAACGCTATTACGCCAAATTGCTAACAGGGTGTAAATATAGCAAATATTCGGCAGTTTTTATAAGAATGAGGCTTTTACGAGAGTGAGTTTGCGTTAAATAAAGAGATTTTATAAAATAAATATTTAGGTGGTAGGGGTTTTTCAGAATCTTTTGTCTTATCAATAACAATTGATATTTACATATAAAAGAATAATGATATGAAGAAGCTGATTTTATTTGTGTTATGCGCTTTGAGCGGCTTGGTGGTGAGCGCTCAATCACGCTGGGGGATTACTCCGGAGGGTGGATTTGCTGCGGTTAATCGTGTTGGAATGGGCTCTAGCTGGCGTGCGGGGGTTAAGGTAGGCGTTGGTGTATCTTACCAGTTTGAACCGGGATGGATTGGATTGAAATCCGGTCTATATTATGCGAATAGAGGGTATTCGTTGGGAGATTATCCGAGAACGACGGAGTCTGCTACGTATGTCTTGAAAGAGATGATGACCGGTGGTATCACGCAACATTTTTTGCAATTGCCCGTGATGGCTGATTTCTCATGGAAAGTGTCGAAAGAGGTACGTATGCATTTAGCGGTCGGTATGTATGCCGGTGTATCTGTCAAGAATGATACGAATTGGGGATCTTCGTTTACGATGGGGTATTCGAAGGAGCCGCAGGCGCTTGGTAAATATGTCAAATCTACTGGCCTAGGGTATAGTTATGGTTATGGCCATTCGGGATATGATGAGGCTGAAAGCGCCGATCATCCATTTCGAGACGTGAATTCTTTTGATTGGGGATTGACAACTTCTTTTGGTATAGAGGTGAATAACTGGGTGATGAATCTGGGGTATGATCTCTCTCTAGGTGATGAGGGCGGTAACTATAAGATCGATGGCGATAATTTCTCTCTGTATGAGGTAAGAAGTGTCGGTGCCAATTACAATACGATGAGTCTGACGGTTGGGTATAAGTTCAAGCTTTAACGGCAAATCACTCATAGGATACGAATCTGACGAATATTCGGTGTCTTTTTTTAATAGATACGCAGCTTTTGAGATTGTTTGATCATCTATAACTTATAGAAACTTAAATAAATAAGATATTATGAGAATCATCAATCCGATAGGTGGGATCATCCTGCTTTTTGTCTTGCTGGGCACTCTGGGGTGTAGCGAGGACTCATTTCAAGATGAGGCTAAGCCGGTGATTTGTCCTAGTGTTGTTTATCCGGAGGGAGCTAAATTGGCACGAGTTTGGTACGGTGCGGGTATTTCCTCTCCTCTGAGTCTAGCGAAGGAATATGTGTACGATGAGTCGGGACGTATCTCCAAGGTATTACATCCATTGAATACGGAGGATGGAGAAGGATACTTGATTGGCTACGTTGAATATGTTTATGACGAGTGGGGTTTTTTGTCTAAAGAAGTTTACTTCAACAGAAACCTAGATCAGACGTATCATAATTTGTCTACGCTTCATTATAAGTATGATGAACAAGGCCGGAAAATAAAGGAGATTACTGAATATCCGGTTATTGGCAAGAGCAAGGTGACAGTCTTTTCTTATAAGAATAATCTTCTGGAACGGAAAGTTGAGTACGACGAACTCGGCCGGAAGCTTACTTATACGGACTATGAGTACGATGAGGCAGGGTTGTTGACAAAAGAAACGATTCGTGATCCCGAAACGTCCGAGGTTCTCCGATATAGCGAGTATCGCAATGAGAACGGATTGAACATGGAGATCATGGTTTATGCCGACCTTCCGACAGAAAAAGAATCCATAGAGCTTCGTCGGATCACGAAGTCCTATGATCAGAATGGCAATCTGCTTCAATTAGTCTCTGAAGAATTGGCTTCTTCTAGCTCCCAGTCGAGTTTCTCGGAGTCCTATGAGTATATTTGAAGGCGTTCGTGATGACTTTATTCGATATAGAATGTCATCACGAATGTTTTTTCCTTCGTATAGGGCGCCTATTCGTCCAATCCTTGTTCGTTCGGATTTCCGGTCTTCATGAAATACCCTTATACAATAAGACCCCTTCCGTAGTTGTTCTCACTCCTTGTACTTTTCCTCCGGTAATTTGAAAATTCTTTTAGTTCTTATGGTTTTCTATATTTGCCATAAATATAACAAAAAATGCAGAGCGTAGCGTAGGGATTAAAAGCAAAAGTGGGTTTCTCTTAGAGGTAACAAAAGTTTCATACTGAGGAAACTTTAGTTTCCCTATAGAGAAACAAAAGTTTTCCGCTTATTAAACTTTTGTTTTCATATGGAAAAACTTTTGTTTTTTTAGGCTAAAAAACTACAAATGACTAGATGTTAATATTTTATCCGTGTTGAAAGGAGATCGGATAATGCTATATGGTGAGTGTGGAGGAGCGTTGTGTTAGGTGATGGAAAAGTGGTAAATAGCAGTAAATAGTGGTAGATAGAGCTAGATAATTGTAGATGTTTTTTATCTACCACCATTAGTTAATCATCCTAAGACCAGATGAATGCAGGGATAGTTGTAGATGTTGTAGCAAATAGGCTTATAAACTATATGAGAGAATTGAAAGTCAAAGCGATAAACAAATAACTTTCAATTCTCCATGTTTCAATTAAATGGTATAATATTGTTCCCATCCTTTGCGAGGCGGCAAACCACACAGCATCTTATTCGCCTCCGGATCGTTCGTGATCTGTTTCGTGTCACGATCGAAGACGAGCTTGCGGTTCAAGCGCTGGCTTAATACGCCGAGACAGAATACCTGACTTAATGGGCCGGCGATAGAGAACGGTGAGCGGGTTTTCTCCTTACCCATACAACTTAGCAGGAAGTTCGCGAAATGGTTAGACGGGCTTTTCGGCACTTCCGGTAAGCGGGATTCCATCTCTTTCGCTTTCTCATCCGGGATGATAGATAAGGTACTTCCATGAGAACCACCCTTGAAGGTTAATTCTTTCGAGTAGATTTCCTTGCCCGGGTTCAACTTCGCCGGTTGTATCTTGCCGCCGGCTACGGTCGGGATATTCGGGTCGAGCTCGGAAACACCGTAACCTTCCGGGACGGAGGGGATATTGTCCAGTCCATCGTACCAAGTGATATCCACGGCCGGCATATTCCCTCTTTCTGGGAATTTAAACAAAAGGGTGGATGACATCGGGAAGAAGAACGGGTTATGGTCTTTCAAATAAAGCGGATTTATTTCTGTAGGCAATCCTAAATCTAGGAATTCATGTGCCGTATCCAAAATATGCGCTCCCCAGTCTCCTAAGACACCCATTCCGAAGTCGTACCAACAACGCCATTGTCCCAAATGGTAGTCATGGTTGTAATCATGATATTGAGCTACGCCGATCCATGTGTCCCAATCCATCGTCTCGGGAACCGGTTCTCCCATAGGCATATGCCTAATATTCGGGTTCCATCCGTGCCAGCGACGCGGATTATTCATATGGGCGGTAATGGCGGTAACATCCTTGATAATACCGGCCTCTTTCCATGCCTTGAATTGGAAATAGTTCGCCTCGGAATGTCCTTGGTTACCCATTTGGGTGACAACGCCGTATTTCTTCGCTCCACGCATCATGATCTCTATTTCTTGGAATGTGCGGGCCATCGGTTTCTCTACATATACATGTTTGCCGTGCGCCATCGCCTCGATCGTGATCGGGAAGTGGGAATGATCCGGCACACCTACGCTTACGGCATCGATCTTGTCCGCCATCCGGTCGAACATCGTGCGGAAGTCTTGAAAACGGGCCGCTTTCGGGAACATGTTGATAATCTCTTGCGTGTGAGGGGCTCCCATGTCCACGTCGCAGAGAGCTACTACGTTACACAGACCTGTGTTATACAATTCCTTGGCGATCTCGCCCCCTCGTTGTCCGATGCCGATGAACGCGATGTTTACCCGGTCATTAGCGCTGATTAGCGGGGAAGTAGGTAGAACACGTCCGTGGGCGGGTGTCCAGAACGACGGGATGGCCGATACTGCCGATAAGGCTAGCGCTCGCTTAAGGAACGAGCGGCGTGAGATTTCTTCTGATTTCATGGTATTATCTTGTTTAAATTATACTGTTTGCGCAAACACTAATGATTTACGTCGTAAATATACAAAACTTTCTATAGTTACGGAAAAAATCATTTACTTTGTAACCTCATAAAGGAGACCATGTGCTAATGTGCCACTCAGGCGGGTCTCCGATGGACTTATCATTGGCACATTGGCATATTAACAAAATTGGCAAATTATTAGATTATGGCACAAGAAGATGTATTTAAGAAATTAGTTTCACACTGTAAGGAGTATGGTTTCGTATTTCCCTCCTCAGAGATTTATGACGGTTTGGGAGCGGTATACGATTATGGCCAGTATGGTGTTGAGTTAAAGAACAATATAAAGAAATATTGGTGGGATAGCATGACTTTGCTGCATGAGAATGTGGTGGGTATTGATTCCGCTATTTTTATGCACCCTACTATCTGGAAAGCTTCCGGCCATGTTGACGCTTTTAATGATCCGTTGATCGATAACAAGGACTCGAAGAAACGTTACCGTGCGGACGTTTTGATCGAAGACCATTTGGGCAAGATCGAGGAGAAAATGAATAAGGAAGTGGCGAAAGCCGCAAAGAAATTCGGTGACGCTTTCGATGAGGCTAAATTTCGTGAGACGAATCCTCGTGTATTGGAGCATCAAGCGAAATGGAATGAGATCCATGAGCGTTATAGCAAGGCGATGAACGAGTCTAACTTCGAGGATCTTCGCCAATTGATCTTGGATTGCGAGATCGTTTGCCCGATTTCCGGAACTCGTAACTGGACGGAGGTTCGCCAGTTTAACTTGATGTTCTCTACGGATATGGGTTCTACCGCTGATGGAGCGATGAAGGTTTATCTTCGTCCGGAGACGGCCCAAGGTATTTTCGTGAACTTCTTGAATGTGCAGAAGACTGGCCGTATGAAGATCCCGTTCGGTATCGCCCAGATCGGTAAGGCGTTCCGTAATGAGATCGTGGCTCGTCAGTTTATCTTCCGTATGCGTGAGTTCGAGCAAATGGAGATGCAATTCTTCGTTCGTCCGGGTGAGGAGATCGAGTGGTTTAAGAAATGGAAGTCTACTCGTTTGAAATGGCATCAAGCCCTAGGTTTGGGCGATGAGAAGTATCGCTATCACGATCATGAGAAATTGGCTCACTACGCTAATGCGGCTACGGATATCGAGTTTGAAATGCCGTTCGGATTTAAGGAAGTGGAGGGTATACATAGCCGTACGAACTTCGACTTGAGTCAGCATGAGAAGTTTTCCGGTAAAAAGATCCAATATTTCGATCCGGAGTTGAACCAGAGTTACACTCCGTATGTAATCGAGACCTCGATCGGTGTAGACCGTGTGTTCTTGAGCATCATGGCGGGTTCTTACTGCGAGGAGACGTTGGCGAATGGCGAGAGCCGTGTGGTATTGAAGTTGCCCGCAGCCTTGGCTCCGATCAAATTGGCCGTATTGCCATTGGTGAAGAAAGATGGCCTGCCCGAGAAAGCTGAGGAGATTATAAATATGTTGCGTTTCGACTTCCGTTGCCAATACGACGAGAAGGATTCTATTGGTAAGCGTTATCGCCGTCAGGATGCGATCGGTACCCCGTATTGTATTACGGTAGACCATGACACCTTGAAGGATAATTGCGTAACGATCCGTTTCCGTGACACGATGGAGCAAGAGCGCGTAAGCATCGATAAGCTTCACGATATTATCACGGAGAAGGTGAGCATGAAGAATTTATTGAAAAAGGTAATAGAGTAAACGAATGAAGAAGTACTGGCATATTGCGTTGATGTTGTTTTGCGTGCTCATGATCACCTCTTGTGGGGATGATGATGAGGCACTAGAGGTGGATGAGGTTTGGAAGGTCCAGAATGAGGAGGCTTTTCAAGCCCAGATGCTGGTTCCGGGTTTCGAGCAATTGAGTTCTCAAAGTAATGCCGGATTTATCCTTTACAAGGTCTTGAAGACTGGGGAGAGTAAGGAGCCGATTTATTATACGAGCAAGGTGGAATGTTATTATAAAGGGACGTTTATTGATGGAACGGTTTTTGATGATAAATCGTTTGAGGCAGGTGCCCCTGCCGAACTTACTGTTTCTGAGATGGTAGATGGTTTTGCTACAGCGTTACAGAATATGCACCCAGGAGATCGTTGGGAGATTTGGATTCCTCAACAGATGGGATACGGTTCGGCTGGAAGGAGTGCTTCGGGAAGTGTCATAATAAAGCCTTATACGACTTTGATCTTTGATTTGGAAGTTACAAGGATTGTCAAAGAGTAGGTTCTTTCATTAAGAATAATTACGGCCGCCTCTTTTTAGGGGTGGCCGTTTTTTTATAGTTATATGTAAATCTAGGGAAGCAAACCTCTATAAACAATTAAAGCCTGTCTCACGACAAGCCCTAACCAAACTTTGTTAACCTTAAATCTAATACTATTATGAAAAAACCACGATGCAAAGATACGTTCGTCAAGACCATTTGTCAAGTCTTTTGCAACTAATATATGTTAAGTAACATATCTATGCTTGCCAAAAAGTGTTACACAACACAAAACTCTATATATTACAATCAAAATCTTCTAATTTTAACGATGATTAGGTCCCTTTTATAGGACTGCTAAAGGGAAAGACGTTCTTTGAGTAGCTTATAGCCAGCGCTACTGGCACGAAGATATGTTCCATCCTTTAATCGTACTTGATAGGTTTCTTTTCCGAATAGTTCTACTCGCAATATCTGTTCCGTATTAACGATATAAGAGCGGTGTATACGAACGAACTCCGGAGAAGGAAGGCTTCGCTCGAAATACTTCATGGTTTGCTCCTTTACGTGCTGACCGGAAGTGGTGAATAAGGTCACATAGTCGCCACATGCTTGCAAATAGAATATCTCTTTTATCGGGATGATATGAATACGTGCCCCGTCTTTTACGGATATACGATCTAGAATCTCCTCCGGAACGGTAGTCGGGGGAGGTGCCGTCTTTTCCTCCATTTGTCTCACGATAGGTTCCGCCTCACTCTTTCTTTCCCGACTGGCATACCATTGGGATAGAATGATCCATGCCATTAGGCCGAACAGGAATCGAAAAGGAATCGTGATCGAGAATTCCTCCCAATCTTCCAATCCGAATATTTGTAGCAAGATCGAGCATCCGGCTATGCAAGCGATTTGTACGAGTACGGCGAAAGCCACTCGTGCTTGCATGATATGTAACGTACATTGTACATACCAAAGATAATATCCCGCTACGGCGAACAATGCGATGGAAAGTAAGCTATCGATCAAAGTGATGCTCAACGGAAGATCGCCATAAAGAGTTAATAATGCGCATTGGATCGCTATGGCTAAAAATAATAATAGGCTTCCCAGCCCTTTATGTAATATGGATGTTGTAATAGGATGTTCTTGCATGATGAGTTTAGTCTCTTAGTTCAAGGCCGCTGAACGACAAGTCTCCACATATATACAACGTGTGCGTCATGTCGGTTGTTTCTGTCAGGTCCCTCATATCTTGGCATCCAGCCAAGAAGGAATCAACCTTTAGACGAACCAGCCATCCTTTAGGGACATATATTACTACGCCGCTGAAGGAGCTATCTATGTTTATGATGGTTTCATCAGCCTCTAATGTTGTTTTTTTAAGATCGAGGATCACGTTGCCGAAAGATACGTCTATGTCCGCCCCCTTGAATACGGGGTCCAGTACGATGTGCCTTACCGAGTTGAAAGTGGTGTCAACCGATACGAAACCGTTATCTGTCTCGTAGTTGATCTCATCGTTAGGCTTTCGGTGCCCGAAAGGGGGATGGTTAAAGGGACGTTTATGCTTTTTCGTGCGGATAGAATCTTTCCGCTTCAGCATGATGACCAATCCTAACAGGATTAATCCTAACGGCCAATATACACGTAAGAAATCGTTCGTGATCCAATTTAACTGCGGGAAAAGGAAATAGACTCCCACGCCCACGAGGAGCATACCTCCTACCGGATTACGGTGGAAAATCATAAAGATGCCCGACACGACAAGCAGCATCGGCCAAGATACAAGCAAGTCAAATAAAGATGGATCTATCATTCCTAGATTCCGCAGTAAAAATAATATACCGACAATGATAAATAAGGTAGCGATCAGATACCCGTTTGTCCTCTTCTCTTTAAAATCGATGTCATAATCTTTCATATCCATAAGTTCCATTTTTTTGTTTTTTATCAAATGTACGGGTTCGTCATTCTATACACAAGTAAATACCGCTGATTTCTATACGAGTATCGGTAAATAACCGAATAATCCCGATTAAAAAAGCCTTTAGTTTGTAAGAAACGTGAATTTGACACCAAAACTTGATAAAAAAACGAGTTTGATAAGATTAGTTGATAATTAAGGAATATCTTTGTCTTTACAACTGCAATAGAGGAATGTAGGGAATGATACGAAATATTATAAATTTAAAGGCAATAATACTTTATTTTGGATTGATTTTATGCTTGATAGCCGGTATGCCGACTCCGGCTTATGGGAGTTTTTCATATCCGGTCAAGGATGAATCGTATGTATTGGTAATAAATTCATATGTGGATGGCGAACGCAGGTCTGGCAATTTATTAAACATGATCTCGAAGTTCGCTACCCCGGAGGAGTACACCCTCCGGATAGATCATATGAGCGTGATGTTGGTTGATACGCCAGAGAAATTAAAAGAGAAGCAAGAGGCCTTCTTTGAAGTTAATAAGAAGAAGCCGGATGGAATTATCTACTTAGGCGTAAATGGATGGGCTTTTATGCGGGATAAGATCCGGGAGAAATGGGGGGATATTCCCACTCTGGTCTGTTCGGAAACGGGTGAAATGGCAGAAGATGAATGTTATTTTAATCAGCGGCATTCCTCTGATAGGGTGATCCCTTTACAAGAGGCGGTTAAGGGGTATAACGCTACGGGCTTGGTTATCCCTTATTATGTTAAAGGTTCGATCGACTTGGTGAAGGAATTAATCCCGGGTTTGAAACGTCTGATTTTCATATCCGACAGACGTTATGTCTCCACATGGCTTCGGGATGAGATGGAGAAACATATGGAAACTTCTTTCCCTGAGGGGAAAGTGGATTTTTATACGGAGGGTTCTTGCTCCATGGATAGTTTAATGGCGGTTCTGTCGGAGAAAGACCCACATCGAGCGACGGCCGTGATGTATTACTCGTGGATTACCGAGAAACCTTTCTTGAATCACTCGTTATTATATAGTACTTTGTATCAAGGTATAAACGGCATTTCTAGGCATCCTGTTTTTTCTTTATATGATATGGGCGTGGAAGAAGGATATACGATTGGTGGATATTATAATAGCTCTAAAACGATTGAGACAGCTCTAATTCCCTTGCTACAGCAAGTTTATAACGGTGAAGATATGGGCAAGATCCCGGTTTCAACGGTGGATGATCCTCATAAATACTTGAATTATGTTTCGCTGATGAGCGCGATGTCTAATGAAGATAATTTCCCACATGATGCGATCTATTTGAATGCGCCTCCCTCTTTTTTAGAAAAATATTGGATGCCGCTATTAGGCTTTCTGATTTTCTTTCTGGTAGTCGTGTTTTTAGCGTGGCATTACGTGTATCGTTCTAAGCAAAAGATGAAGGAAGTGGAGTTGAGGCTATTATCCCGTTACCGTGATTTATTTAATAATATGCCATTGCCTTATATACGGCAGCGGCTGATTCGGGAAGGTACGCAAATCGATGTGCAGGTTTTGGATGTAAACCATGCTTTCGAGGAAAAAATCGCTCCTAAAGATTTCGTGGTAAATAAGCATGGAAAAGAGATCGCTAATTTAATTGGGGGAAGTTATCCTTTGCTTCTATCGGCTGTGCCTACAGTTCTGGAGAGTGGGAAATCCTTTACTTGTGAGTATTATTTTGAGCCGACAGGGCTTTACTATACGATTATCATCATGCCTACCTCGGAAGAGAATGTAGTTGACGCGTTTTTTATTGATATTACGGATATCCATAAATTCCAGACGCATTTGAAAGCCATGAATCATAAGCTGGCTATGGCGTTAGAGGCGGCAGATCTTTTACCGTGGCGATATAATCTGGCTGAAGGGAAGATTATCTATGAGTCGAAAGTACATCCGGAAGATAATATAGAGACTGCCGAGATACATACCCATGAGGTTTCGTTGAAGGAATATTTCAGCAAGATACACCCGTCTTTCAGGGCTTGCGTGGAAAAGGCTTTCGATGATTTGTGTAATGGGAAAATAAAGAAAGTACGAAAAGAATATTGTCTGGAGCGGTTGATTCCGGGAGAAGATCGCCATGAGTGGGAGGAGATACAGGTAATGGCCGAATATGATGCTTCCGGTAAACCGAAAGCGTTGATCGGTTCTACGATATCTATTACCGAGCGTAAGCAATTGGAACATGACCTTCGAATGGCTAGGGATAAGGCGGAAGAGTCGAATAAATTGAAATCAGCGTTTTTAGCAAATATGAGCCATGAGATACGTACACCGTTAAATGCGATCGTAGGTTTCTCTAATATCCTTGCCTCGACCGATGACCTTGAGGATAAGAAGGAATTCGCTGATATTATCGAGAATAATAATTCCCTATTGTTGCAGTTGATAAACGATATCTTGGATTTGTCAAAGATCGAGGCGGGTACCTTGGAGTTTACTTATGACTATGTGGATATTAACGCTGTATTGAGGGATTTGGAGCAATCGGCTCATTTGAAGAATAAGAATCCGGATGTACAGATCTCATTTAAGGATTATCTGGAGCCTTGCGTGATTTATACGGATCGAAATCGTCTGTCTCAACTGATGATCAATCTGTTGAACAATGCCATGAAATTTACGCTGGCAGGATCGATTTTATTTGGCTATAAGTTGAAGGATGATAATACGTTGTGGTTCTATGTAGAGGATACGGGCTGCGGAATCCCGGAGAATAAGCGGAAAGATATTTTCGGACGTTTTGTAAAACTGAATACTTTCGCTCAAGGAACAGGACTGGGTTTAAGCATCTGTGAGATGATTGTTACCCAGATGAAAGGAACGATCGGGGTTGATTCTATGGAAGGGAAAGGCTCTAAGTTCTGGTTTACATTGCCTTTTCAGCCGAAGAAAGAATTATTTCCTAGTGAAGAGCAGAAGCCTGTTACTTTGGAGAAGATCGCCCGAAGTGAGGTTACGATCTTGATCGCTGAGGACAATTCCAGTAATTATCGCCTGTTTGAGTCTATATTGAAGCCTGAATATAAATTGATTCATGCATGGAATGGAAAGGAGGCTGTGGAGCTATTTCATCAGCACAAACCGCAGTTGATCTTGATGGATATAAAGATGCCGGTCATGGATGGATACGAGGCTACCGCAGAGATTCGTAAGGTTTCTGCTAGCGTGCCTATTATTGCGGTGACGGCTTATGCTTTCGCCCAAGATGAGCAACGGATCATTAATAGTGGATTTGATGCCTATACGGCGAAACCGATTAATGGGAAGATCTTAAAAGACAAGATATCAACTTTATTGACGCATCGGATTATTCTGATGTAATCGAAGGGCTTTGCGGGAAGCAGACCTTATAAAACAATTAAAGCCTGTCTCACGACAAGCCCTAACCAAACTTTGTTAACCTTAAATCTAATACTATTATGAAAAAACCACTATGCAAATATACGGAGTTACCGCTATTTGTCAATAGTTTAAGTGCTAAATTGTGTTTTGTAACATGTAATAAAATCTAATAGGAACTTATGCCTCATTGAAATCTTTCGATAGAGTCGCATATATTCTTTATACCTCCCTCTTTTTGGATCATCTCGCCTATATGAGCGGCATTTTTCTTATAAAGCGGATTGGTGACCAGATCACAAACCTTGCGTTCGATCTCCTGCTCGCTCGCTTTCGCTATCTTAACCCCTTCCGGCCCTAACCCTAATTGGTGGATTCGATAGGACCAATAGGGTTGATCGATAATCAACGGAGTGATTAATTGGGGCTTTCCCGCCCTTCCTACGCTATGGGTCGTGCCGCAACCTCCATGATGGATAACGCCGTCGCAGTGCGGAAATATCAAATTATGCGGAACCGGCTGCTTCATTAAGAATAAATGTTTATCCGCTTGTAAGGTGATTCCTGTCTTTGCCCAACCGGAACCGATGATGAGCCGATAATCATGTTTCTTGCAAATATCGACCAAGGCTTTGCTGAAACGGTTACCATCCTTGGAACTACAACTCCCGAGGGTAAAAAAGATAATAGGGCTTTGAGCGCTGTCGACGAATGATATCATTTCCTCGTAAGCCTTCTCATCATATTGAAAAGTGTCATTGAAGCAATAGCCTCCGATCGACCATTCGAACGTCCAGTCCGGATCTACGTTTCCTAGGTGCTGGCTGAAAAGCAAGTAATTATATGAACGCTCTCCCGCGTGATAGCCAAAATTGCGGATCGGAGCGAGTCCGTATTTAGCCCGGTTCTTATTGATCGTGTCTTTGACCATGAAATTGGTCATCCGGTTCATCAACTTCCATAGGATAGCGGGAGTGATGATCGGGTTGGGTTTGGGAAATGGCAATACGGCCGGGGGAATCTTCTTACCCGGCAAGAACGGGGCGTAGGCGGTACGTATCAAGGGTTTCTTGCAATACTCGGCGATACTTGCGACAGCAAATTCCGAGTTGGTCGATACTAAAATATCATGCTCTTTTAGTAGGGGAATCAATTGATCGAACTGTTTATCGATCACGTTCCGCATCCATTTAAGGAATGGCCGGAATTTATGTGAGTTTTGCGCTGCGCTATCGATCATGCCGCCGATATCGTCAAACTGTTGCAATACGTATTTAAATCCGTAGGGTTTAACGGTCTCCTCGAATATTTGAGGGAGATTGATGGTCACCTCATGGCCACGTCTTTCCAATTCGGCCGCTATGGCCAAATAAGGAAGGACGTCGCCTTGTGAGCCTCTGGTTACTAATAGTATTTTCATGCTACGTTTATTTATAGGCTATGAGGGTCTTGTTTACCGGATATTCAGTTGACGCAAACGCTCGATGTCCAGATGGTATTTGGCTTCCATCGTTTGTAGTTTCTGCTCATTGATGGCTAAGGGATGATTCAATCGTTTCGTTTCCCGGTATCCTTTATATACGGAGCGAATCATTTTACGTGGATTGAAAATGACAGATGAGGTGATCCAGCAGCCGTGCGTACACCAACAGTTGGCTTTATACCCATGTCCGATAGCGGCTATTTCCTGTTTCATCGCTTCGCTATTCATCACTTTACTTATATCGCAACCATATTCTTTTATATTTCCGAGCGGTTCCCGTAGCTCGCAGGCACGAAAACGTCCGTCGTAGTCGATTACCAAGGTAGTCTCTCCGGCCGTACAATCCATCCCCCAAGGGGTCGGGTGATCTATGTTGCTGGCACGCACATTATATAAGGTACGTATAAGGCCGAGATAGAAGAAGCGTGTGATCGGTTTCCTTAAGCCGGTGGTATCCGCTACCATCCGATCCGCATAAGCAGAATAGATAGGGGATATGTCATCTTGTATTTTGCGTAGCGTTGACTCGGTTAGGATTTTCACGCCATCGTCACGGGTCATGCCTCTGGCAGCCTCAATCGTATGCGTGGAGGTACGGAAACGTCCGTATACCCAAGTCATGAAGTCTTCTATCTGGTCTATATTGTATTTCGTGATAACGGTTGCTATATTTTTTAAGACTTTGCCGTCATCTCCGAAATTCTCCTGTATCTTACGCAGGGTTTCCAAGGCCTTATAGAAGTTTCCCGGTACGCCTCTCTGTGTATCGTGGGTCGTACTGAAACCATCCAAGGAAAGGCTTACGTTAATATTACAATCCGGGCAGTTCTGGCGGAACCGTTTTACCCATTCGACGATCCGGTCTGGTTTTAAGCCGTTCGTAGGGATGTTCACATCTTTGATATGGTTGTTTTTGTAGAATAACTCCAATATTTCCGGTAGATCCTCACGCAAGGTAGGCTCACCCCCGGATATCCATAATCGATTGAATTGCCCGGCGGTTTCTGATATCTTCTTGATTTCATCGAAAGTGAGGTCGGGTTGCTTCTTATCCATTTCTTGGGCATAGAAACACATCGCGCATTTGGCGTTGCATCGGCCTGTTACGAAAAGGAAGATCGACTCGAGTTTTCTTTCCGTGCTCATTGCCCTGAAAGAACTGGTGGTTCGTTTTTTGTCCATTTTATTTTTGTTTTACCATTTGTCTTATCTGGCGCATGATTTTTTCCTTGTGTTTGATCAACACCCGGAGAAAATAACATAAGAAGCCAAATAAAATACTTATTAGCATATACTATATGATCTTTAAAGGCAAAGATCGACGATAAAATGACGCTAAACAATCTCTATTTGCAGTATTTTATGGTCCATGTTTAAAAGGTAGGTCTATAAACAATTAAAGCCTGTCTCACGACAAGCCCTAACCAAACTTTGTTAACCTTAAATCTAATACTATTATGAAAAAACCACGATGCAAATATACGGACTTTTCAATTCCTGTCAAGATCTGTAGTGCTAAATTATGTTTTTCAACATATAACAAAAATAAAAAGGCGCCTTTCTTTTAGAGAAAGACGCCTTTTCCATGATATACTAATCAAATATTAGTCTTGTAATTTAGCGCAAATGAACTCACGGTTCAAACGAGCGATGTTGCTAACGGAGATATTCTTCGGACATTCCATCTCGCAAGCACGTGTGTTCGTACAGTTACCGAAGCCAAGCTCATCCATTTTAGCGACCATAGCTTTGGCACGGCGAGCAGCCTCGACTTTACCTTGAGGCAACAAAGCCAGCTGGCTAACCTTAGCGGATACGAATAACATAGCGGAACCATTCTTACAAGCGGCGGCACAAGCGCCACAACCGATACAAGCAGCGGCATCCATTGCCATCTCAGCGTCTGGCTTAGGAATAGGAATTGCGTTTGCGTCGGGTACACCACCGGTATTTACGGATGTGAAACCACCCGCCTGAATGATTTTATCGTAAGCGTAACGGTCTACCATTAAGTCGCGGATTACCGGGAAACCGGCGGAACGCCACGGTTCGATCGTGATGGTCTCACCATCGTTGAAACGGCGCATGTATAACTGGCAAGTCGTAGCTCCAGTTGCCGGTCCATGCGGATGTCCGTTTACATACAATGAACACATACCGCAGATACCTTCACGACAGTCATGGTCAAAAACAACAGGTTCTTTACCTTCGCTGATTAATTGCTCGTTCAGGATATCCAACATTTCCAAGAAAGAAGTGCCTTGGTTGATGTTTTTAAGTTGGTAAGTTTCGAATTGTCCTTTTACATTCGGACCTTTCTGACGCCAAACTTTGAGTGTGATATTTATATCTTTATCCATGATTCTAATTTTTGCAATGATTGATTACTTCTTATAGTTACGTGTCTGAGGAACTACGAATTCATAGTTCAAATCTTCCTTCAGCATAACAGGGTCTTTATCCTCACCCTGATATTCCCAGCAAGAGACATACATGAATTTGTCATCGTGACGTAATGCCTCGCCTTCCTCAGTCTGGTGCTCCTCACGGAAGTGACCACCACAAGATTCAGCACGGTCTAAAGCGTCATGTGCCATCAAGGTACCGATCTCGATAAAGTCTGCCAAACGTAACGCTTTCTCCAGCTCTACGTTCAAGTCATCTGCGTTACCCGGAATGAATACGTTGCTCCAGAATTCCTTCTTCAAGTCTTTCAACATCTGGATAGCCTCTTTCAAGCTCTCTGCGTTACGAGCCATACCGATGTGTTCCCACATGATGTGTCCCAAACGTTTGTGGATAGAATCAACAGACTCTTTACCCTTGATGCTCATCAATTTATTGATACGGGCTTGGATATTCTTCTCTGCCTCGTTGAACTCAGGCAGATCGGTGCTGAAACGCGGAACCTGAATCTGGTCTGACAAGTAGTTCTGGATTGTATAAGGTAATACGAAGTAACCATCGGCCAAACCTTGCATCAATGCGGAAGCACCCAAACGGTTTGCGCCGTGATCGGAGAAGTTTGCCTCACCGATAGCGAACAGACCCGGGATAGAAGTCATCAATTCATAATCAACCCACAGACCACCCATTGAATAGTGCAATGCCGGGTAGATCATCATCGGAGTTTCGTATGGATCGTCGTTGGTGATTTCTTCGTACATATCGAACAAGTTACCATATTTCTGTTTTACAACCTCTTTACCCAGACGGTTGATAGCGTCGGAGAAGTCCAAGAATACAGCCAAACCTGTGTTATTAACACCGAAGCCAGCGTCGCAACGCTCTTTAGCGGCACGAGAAGCCACGTCGCGAGGAACCAAGTTTCCGAATGCCGGATAACGACGTTCCAAATAATAATCGCGATCTGCCTCAGGAATATCTTTACCTTTCTTTGTTCCTGCCTGTAAAGCCTTAGCGTCTTCCAGTTTCTTCGGGACCCAGATACGACCATCATTACGCAAAGACTCGGACATCAAAGTCAATTTAGACTGATAATCACCGTGTACCGGAACGCAAGTCGGGTGGATCTGAACCATACAAGGATTAGCGAAGTAAGCGCCTTTCTTGTAGCATTGCCATGCGGCGGAACCGTTAGATGCCATAGCGTTGGTTGACAAGAAGAACGTATTAACGTAACCACCCGTAGCTACAACTACAGCGTGAGCGGCGTAACGCTCGATCTTACCTGTAATCAAGTTGCGGGCGATGATACCACGAGCACGACCGTCTACCTTAACTACATCCAACATCTCATGACGAGTGTACATCTTAACCTTACCCAAACCGATCTGACGGCTCAACGCTGAATAAGCGCCTAACAAAAGCTGCTGACCCGTCTGGCCACGGGCGTAGAACGTACGTGATACCTGAGCGCCACCGAATGAACGGTTATCCAACAAACCACCATATTCGCGAGCGAAAGGAACGCCTTGAGCCACGCACTGGTCGATGATTGAGTTAGAAACCTCAGCCAAACGATAAACGTTAGCCTCACGAGCACGGTAGTCACCACCTTTGATCGTATCGTAGAACAAACGGTAAACAGAGTCACCATCATTCTGGTAGTTCTTAGCGGCGTTGATACCACCTTGAGCGGCGATAGAGTGCGCACGGCGGGGAGAATCTTGGATACAGAAGTTCAATACGTTGAATCCCATCTCTGCCAAAGATGCGGCAGCGGAAGCTCCAGCCAAACCTGTACCGACTACGATAACATCCAAACGACGCTTGTTAGCGGGGTTCACCAATTTCTGGTGATTTTTATAATTAGTCCACTTCTCAGCCAACGGGCCTTGAGGTATTTTAGAATTTATTTCAGACATAATGATTTAATTTCAAAAGTTCTTAATTATAAAACCTGTAGCTTGCAATTAAGCACCTACTCCGTTTAGGAAGAAGATGATAGTAATGATCGCGAAAAGTCCGCAAATAACCGTAGCTACGATCTTAGAGATACATTCCCAGCGGTTCATCCAGATCGTGTTATTCCAACCGATTGTTTGGATAGCGCTCCAGAAACCGTGAGTCAAGTGGAACCACAAAGCCACGTACCAGATCAAATAAAGAACGGTGATCACGGCATTACCTTGGAAGTAATAGTTGATAAAAGCGGCTCCGTCTTGTGGAGATACCATAGCTGACCCCAATGCAACTTCGTGATGACCGATCAATTCGGCGAACATCATCTTATACCAGAACTGGCTGAAGTGCAACAGCATGAACAGGATAACGATCAAACCCAAAACGAACATGTTCTGAGATGCCCATTCCACGCCTTTCGGACGAGCGTTGATAGCGTAACGGTCGTTACCACGTGCCTTACGGTTTTGCAAGGTAAGAATGATAGCGTACACGAAGTGGATCACAACGCCTGCGGCCAATACGAGAGTAGCTGCCACAGCGTACCAATTAGAGCCCAACAGCGAACAAACCATGTTATAAGCCTCTCCGGAGAAAACGGCCGCCACGTTCATCGACAGGTGGAACAATAAGAACAGAACAAGAAAGAGGCCTGATATACTCATTATCAGCTTCTTCCCGATAGAAGAATTAAGTAACCACATAAGATAATAATTTAAGTTATTTAATTGTATTTAGAAATTTCTACTTAAACTATGTAATTATCACGCAAAGGTATGCTAAATCCATATATCGCGCAAACGATTAAAGAAATATTTCTGCATTAATGGGAGAGGTCAGGGCATGTGCCCCGACACATGAAATAATGCGGAAGGAAAAGGCTTTCCTTATGAATAATTTATATACATTTGCCTATATGCGTAAGGATTTGAATGGGGCACGGCATTTTTCTATAGGGATCAAGTTTACGATCTTATTGTTTACGATCGCGATCTTGGTTCTTGTGCTTTTTTCGTATAGGAGCGACAAGCATGGCAACCTGTTCTGGCAGGTAGAGAAATTGATTCCGCATCATCCGGACAGCGCTTTGGTGTTATTAGAGAAAGTGACGGATGTCAATGGATTATCGCTTCGAGAGAAAGCCCGTTATTGTCTGTTATGGACCGAATCACGGGATGAGGCGGGATTGAGGCATACATCGGATTCCATAATCTCTATCGCTACGGATTATTATAGGACGACACGAGGCTGTTACTGGCCTCCCAAAGCGTGGTTTTACCGGGGGAAAGTCTATGAGGATATGGATCAACCGTCCCTAGCTTTGGAATGCTATTTACGTGCGTTGGAATATGAGGGAGGGAATTGGGATTACGAATTTTGGGGACGGTTATATAACCAGATAGGGAGGCTGTACGCCGAGCAGGAATTATATGGCAAGGCTATGTCTTTTTTGAGAAAAGCGAGTGCCCAATATCAGCTCTTGAATGATACGGCCGGACAAGGCCGGATACTGGAGGAAGTCAAGAAATACGAGGCGTTACGGGATTCTATCGGATCGCTGTCAGCGAGAGAATCGATTTATCAGATCACTTCCCGGTATGATGTAAGGCCGGTTCGTGAGGACTTATATAGGAAAGAATTGATGTTATCGCAAAGGGGACAGGAGCGTTATCTGTACGCGTTTATTATCGGCATAATCCTATTTATTTGCTTCCTCCTTTATCGGCGATGGAGAAATACGCAGGAAAACGCTCTTCGAAGGGAAGAAGCCTTGCGACGTTCGATTGCTAGCCAGCAACAACGTATGCGAGAAGAAAAAGAAGAGAATGAACGGCAAATCACCCTTTTGGAAAAAAGAATTACGAAAATAAAGGAAGAAAAGGATCAAGAGTTGATGTTGGTTTCCTTACAATTGGAAAAACAACGGCTGGAGATTTGTAACGAGTCGATTCATAATAAGGAGAGTAAGCATTTATTATCTGTTGCGATCTTGCGGAAATCGGAGGTCTATGAGAAGTTTCACGATCGGGATGCCGGCAAGATTGTCTCTGAGGATTGGGAGCTTTTGGAGGTGCTGTTGAATAAGGCTTATGATGACTTTACCTTACGGCTGAAAAAACTATATCCTGCTATTTCCGATACGGAGTTGAAGGTCTGTATGCTTACGAAGATCGGCGTTCCCGCCAACCAGATCACACGGGTATTGAAATATAATAGTTCGGTACTTCGTCCTCGTCTATTCCGGAAGATTTTTAAGAAAGAAGGTTCTACGGAGACATTTGTGGAGTTTATCTCAAGTTTTTGATTATTATGTATTTATAGCGGTCTTGGCAGGTTTGTTCTCATTTTTGTTCTCATTTATCATGTGATTTGTGAGATATGCGGGATATTTTTGGAGGCAAAAAAGCATGGTTATGAAAAGTGTAAAGTTAGCCTCTATCTTGTTTTATTTAAATAGTGTTTTTGTCGTTTCTTGTTTCGTGTCATGCGGTTCTTCGCCAACGGAAGCGTCCTCTCTTTTAACCGCGGATATAAGAGGGGGGATGGATAAACCGGGGCTATTGGGATTAGGCGATGAGATCAAGGGGGTTACTTTTGTCCCTTTAGAGGTGACCACGGATGATGCCTCGTTGATAGACGGAGTTTATGATTATGCCGTGACAGATCGATATATCTATGTGCTTCCCGTAAAAGAGCCCCGTATCGTCCTGTTCGATCGGCAAGGGCGTTTTATCCGGACGTTGGTAAAAGAAGGGCAGGGGCCGGGTGAATTTAGCGGTATTCTGCCATGTATCCAAGTGGACGAACGTAATGACCGCCTTTTTTTATTTAGTAATAATCGAGTTTGGGAATATACGTTGGAAGGTGAATTTATCGGACAATCCACCCATGAGTATTCGGTAATCTATATGCGTCATATCGGAAAGGATCGTTTCGCCGCCATATCATTCCCTTTTCAGCCTTTCAACGGAGGGGGATTCGGATTGGGCCTATTTTCGAGGAAAGGGGATACGATAGCGATCAAGAATGATTTTTATTCCTTTTTATTACCTCATGAGAAGAGCGGGTTCACGACAAGCATCGCCCCCGCTTATTCTGATGCGCAAAACTCCGTGTTGTTTAAGACCGGTAGCAATGATACGGTCTTCTGTATCTCGGCGGATCGAATAAGTGCGGCTTGTGTCCTTGATCTGAAAAACTCGGATGCGGAAGTGATTCGTTCGTTGGATGTTACGGACATGAGTAATTTGCGAATTGAAAAAAAGGATCCCAAGGATATCTTTGTGCAAGATATGATTGAGTTTCCGGCACATTATTATTTCCGTTTATTGTATAACCAAGGCTATTATATAGCCTCTGTAGATAAAAAGACGGGAAAGACACTTGTGGAAAAATGTGAGATGCCGGGTTCTATCTATGAACTGGCGGATGCGAACCTTCAACATGGCATGCAGGGTACGAGAAGTTATCGGAATTTCCCGGTCTGGGGGAGGGTCGTAAAAGATGAGCTGGTACAAGTAGTGACCCCGTATGAGCTAAACTTATATAAATCGCTTCGCTCGATCACGATTCCGCAGGAGTTGAACTTAAAAGGAGAGGAGGGCAATCCGGTTTTTGTGTTCTATTCGCTTATCTGACTTCGATGTGTATCACTCGGTTGTACTTCTTGTAATAATCTAGCGATAGAAGCTATAGTATTCATGGCTACTATCTATAGAAAATCCGATTTACTATTGATAGTAATCTGATTTATTATAGATAGTAATTGGATCGGTAATAGGCGTATATGTATAACTGCGTAGATATCAGCTATATGCCAATATTTACGTGCAAAGTGGGCATATTGTGTATTTTAACTGTTCGGTAAATAATCGTGTTCTTTTATCTTTTCTATGCCTTTGATGGCTATTAGTGTTAATTAACGTATTGTTTATATTTACATTACGAGTATTTCGTATATTTGTGAAACCAACGTAATATCCGGATATGTTTAGAGGTTGGTAAGTATGTGTAATAACGGTATAAATAACATTAAAACTGATTGAAAATGAAAAAGGCAATTATGAACACAATGATCATCCTGTTCGCTTTGGCGATGTGTGTAGGATGTGGGCAGTCTTCGGAACAAAAAGAAGACAGTGTACCGACAGATGTTGCAAAGGAAAAAGAGCAAGTGCAGGTACAAGCGGAGGACGAAGATACGCTGGAAAATGGAGAGCAGGTATTTAGGGTGGTAGAGGTGATGCCGAAGTTTCCCGGCGGTGATGCGGAGCTTTTGAAATTTATAGCCAAGAATGTAAAGTATCCACAAGAGAGCCAAGAGAAAGGGGAGCAAGGCCGTGTGATTTGTTCGTTTGTGGTAACGAAGGATGGAACGCTTACGAATTACAAGGTCCTTAGAGGAATCTCCCCGGCATTAGACCAAGAGGCGGTTCGGGTCTTGCAAATGATGCCTCGTTGGACACCGGGCACCCAAAAAGGCGAGCCGGTAGCCGTGAAATATACGGTGCCGATCACATTTAAGTTGCAATAATTCACGATTGCAGGTCTTGTGATTCTTATTTAATGTTAATTAACGTGCCTTCCGCATGCCGTTTACGACTATTTCGTAGCTTTGTGGATATACATTAAATAAAAGGATAAGATTTATGGAGAAGCTAACGATGCAGGAAGAAGAGGCGATGCGCTGGATTTGGCGGATCGGTCCTTGTTTTGTGAAAGATGTGCTGGCCAAATACGAGGACCCGAAACCTCCTTATACGACGCTCGCTTCCGTGATCAAGAATCTGGAGCGAAAGAAGTACGTGAAGGCGAAACGTTATGGAAATACGTATGAATACCGTCCTTTGATAGAGGAAACGGAATATAAACGTACGTTCCTTGGCGGCGTGGTAACGAATTATTTCGCTAACTCGTATAAAGAAATGGTTTCTTTCTTTGCGAAAGATCAGAAAATCTCTACGGATGATTTAAAGGATATCATCGATTTGATTGAGAAAGGAAAAGAATAACCTAAATCCCACATACCATGACACCGGAATTTGCCTACTTATTGAAGGTAAATGTAGCCTTTGTACTCTTTTACGCCTTCTACCGGTTGTTCTTCTATAAGGACACGTTCTTCAAGCTACGTCGTGCGATCTTGCTGGCGTTCTTTGGCTTGGCTCTGTTTTATCCTTTGCTGAACATCCAAGATTGGGTAAGGCAACAAGAGCCTATAGCGGACGTGATTTATATGTATTCCGCTATGTTGCCTGAGGCGACGGCGAAAGCGGATGCCGCGGCGTCCGTGGATTGGTATGGATGGTTGTTGGGATCTTTGGGGTTTATTTATTGGGGGATCGTAGCGTTCTTATGCGGACGTTTTCTCGTGCAATTAAGCAGTATCTTATGGTTGGCTCATACCAGTGAGCGTGTTGTTATTCATGAAACTCCGGTTTATGCGTTGCGGAAGGCCGCCGGGCCATTCTCCTTTTTCCGTATGGTCTTCTTGCATCCGGAGAGTCATTCGGATAAGGAAACGGATGAGATATTGACACATGAATGTACGCACGTATCCCAATGGCACTCGATTGACGTGATCTTGAGCGAGATGATGTGTATGGCTTGCTGGTTTAATCCTTTTGTATGGTTATTGAAGCGTGAGGTTAGGCATAATCTGGAGTATCTGGCGGATAACACGGTGATCCAGTCTGGTTACGATAGTAAGAGCTATCAATACCATTTATTGGGATTGGCTCATCATCAGTCCGTTACTACTTTGTATAATAGTTTCAATGTGCTGCATCTGAAGAACCGGATTATGATGATGAACAAGAAGCGGAGCCCGGGTATCGTACGTACGAAATATCTGATATTTATTCCATTGGTAGGGATCTTGATGCTGTTAAGTAATATCGAGGCGGTAGCCCGTTTGACTGTCCGTCTGGCGAATGAGGCTACGGTCTCGAACGCTGTGGTGACGGCTACGGGCATTCTGGTTGATGAGACTGGGCAGCCTTTGATCGGGGCATCAGTTGTGGTGAAGGGCGGTAAAGAGGGGACTATCACGGATAGGAAAGGGGCTTTCTCTTTGGAGGTCCCTGCGAATGCGATTTTGCGATGCAGCTATCAAGGAAGGGAGTCCCAAGAGGTCTTGGCTGCTGATATGACAAATAATACCCATTTGTCCTTATCTTCCAAATCCCGTGAGATGAACGAGCAAGTATTTACCGTGGTAGAGAAGATGCCTAGTTTTCCGGGTGGGGATGCGGAGTTGTTGAAATACATAGCCACGAATATAAAGTATCCGAAAGAGAGCCAGGATAACGGGGAGCAAGGGCGTGTAATCTGCTCGTTTATCGTCGGGCGTGATGGTTCTGTCAATAATCCGGAGGTGCTTCGGGGAGTGACTCCTTTATTGAATGAGGAGGCCGTAAGGGTAATAAACACTATGCCTCGCTGGAATCCGGGAATGCAACGTGGAAAGGCGGTCGCCGTGAAATATACGGTCCCGATTACGTTCCGTTTGAAAAGTCCGGTAGAAGAAATGAAGGAAGAGACTTTGACGGTAGTGGACGTGATGCCGCAATATCCCGGAGGGGATCGTGAATTATTAAAGTTTATCGCTCAAAGCATAAAGTATCCGACGGATGCGCAGGAAGCGGGAGTGCAAGGTCGTGTGATCTGTTCGTTTGTGGTAGATAAGAAAGGAAATATCGTGGAACCTAAAATCATACGGGGGATAGATCCCTCCTTGGATGCGGAAGCTTTGCGAGTCATCGGAATGATGCCCCGGTGGACTCCCGGTCGTCAGGACGGAAAGGCGGTCCGCGTCTTATATACGGTGCCTATTACTTTCCGGTTACAGTGAAATAAGAATAGAGGCTATGTTGGTCGCTTAATCAGTAATCTTAAAAATATACAGATATGAATGCGAAATGTAATTTAGTTACAGTTCTGTTACTTTGTTGCCTTATTTTTCCCGGAAATGCTCAAGAGTTTAATTGGCAAGACTTGGTGAACCGTAAGCAATATGCGGCTGTGATCGCTCATGCTGATAGCCTTACACTAGCTGATTCTTCGAATTATGAGATTATGAACGCTATCGGGCAGGCTTATGAGGGTATGCTTCGGTATCAGAAGGCTTATGACTATTACCGTCTTTGCTTTTCTATGGATATGACGAACTTGGATATCTTAAACATCTTGGCTCGGACGGCGACGAACTTAGGCCGTGCGGAGGATGCCGAGCGATATTTTCATCAGGTATTATCCGCCGATAGCTCGAACTTCTACGCTAATTATCAGTTGGCACGTCTGTATTTCCAATTGGGGGAGTATGAGAAAGCAGTTGATGCCTATGAGAAATTGCAAGCTCAGAATGAGGATAATACTGTCTTATACCGTGCGATTGGCGATTGCTATACTCGAATGGAACAATATCCTTCTGCTACGACCGCTTATTTTCAGGCGTATAACTTGAATCGTGAGAATGCGGGGTTGGCGGTTGCGTTAGTGAATTCATTGTATCGGATGGGGGCTAGTAGCCCGGATTATATATCGGAAGGAATAGCGATTTGCGATACCGCCTTGTTTTATAATCCCGGGAATCGTCAATTATTGCGTAGTAAAGGATTGGGGCTATATATCGTGAAACAATTTGTTCAGGCGGATTCTGTCTATTCCAGTTTGTTGGCTGATGGTGATTCCACCTACCTTACCTTGAAATATGGGGGAGCCTCGAAGTATTATGCCGGTCTGTATATGCCCTCGGTAGATATTTTGGATATGGCATATGAGCAGGATACGACCTCGGTCGAGGTATGCCTCTTATTGGGTTCCGCCTTGGGTAAGACGTATGACCGGAAGCGGGCTTACGACTTATTTGACCGGGCGGAAAAGGGATTGGAACCCAATCGTTTCTTGGTAAATCAATTATTGGCCTTCCGTGCGGAGACTTACCAAAAGGATGGGAGATACAAGGAAGCGTCCCGTCTCTACTATGAGGCATGGAAGAAGAATCCGGAACGACTGGATTTCCTGGCGGCGATCTCGCATATGTATAGTGAGATTGACGTGTCTAAATTCCAGAGCGAGGAGGATCGCCAGCGAGGGCTTTTTATCTTGGTACTTTATATGAATGAGAGTTTAAAGAAAAAAGCGGACGAGAGGACGATGGTGTTTAGCCGGGCGCTTCTGCAATCCTTCTATGAGGATATGTTCTTCCGTAATGTGGCGGAGGAGACTATGATAGACCCGGATGGAAAAAAGAGCAAGATTTCTATCGTGGATTTGCGTAACTTGATCAATCAATTGCCGGAGGAATCGGAGATGGTCATGGAGATTCGTGCCATGAGCGCCAGAAGCTCGGGTAAGATAGAGGAGGCGGCCCGTCTGCTTTATCGGGCGTGGAAGGTGAAGGGTACTCGTGTAGAATTGCTTCGTGAGATCGCGAACCTATATAGCCATCCGGATATCTCCGGATTCAAGAATGCGGAGGAGCTACAGAGAGGTGTATTCGCTCAAGTGACTTACGCAAAGGAACTGTTGAAAAACGAGTCGGATCTGAGTGACCTGACTTTTACCCGGCCTTTCTTGGAGTCATTAAATTCGGATATGTCCAAACGGGGTATCACGGAGCAAACCATGCTGGCTCCAGATAACCGGAAAAGCCAGCTTTCTATAGATGAACTCCAATCTCTGATCCAACAACTGCCAGAGACATCCGATGAGGTAAAAGAGATGATACGGATGATGAACAAAGAGAAAGCGCTAAAGAGCAAGAAATGACATCGAACGAAAGACTTTAAACATCATGAAAATGAGAAAATTAACTACGAACGCAGTGGCTATGCTGCTCGCTTTAGTCGGATGTATGGGATGTGGCAATCGGTCCGCTTCCTCTGTCGATAACCTTATTAGGGTTGATGTCATGGCCGATTATCCGGAAAAGGAACTGATACTTCAAGACCTTATGGACGTGGAATACATCGCGTTGGAAACCACGGATGATTTTATAACTAAAGGTGCCGTGAAAGCGATCGGAAAGGATATCATGCTGGTGACGAATCGGGGCAGTGATGGGGATATTCTTGTTTTCGATAGAAACGGAAAGGGACTAAGGAAGATAAACCGTTTAGGGCAAAGCGGTGAGGAATACACGCAGCTTACAGGGCTTGTCTTGGATGAGGATAACGATGAGATATTCGTCAAGGATAATCCAGCGAGAAAAATAGGTGTCTATGACTTATTAGGAAACTATAAAAGGAGTTTTAAGTTCACGGATACCAGTTATTATAATTATATATTTAATTATGATCGTGATCATTTGATTTGCTATAAGAGTTATCCATCGGAAAAAGGCAAGCGGGAGTGTCATTTGATTATTTCCAAGCAAGATGGCCGTATCATTCATGAGATCCAAATTCCCTCTAAGGGGACTGAGACTCCGGTTGTAACAGAAGGGGAGTTTATCATTACGCCGGAATTTTATCTTACGTTTCCGGATCGGGATAAATGGATACTTGTCAATACATCGTCTGATACCATATTCCATTACTTGCCGGATGGTAATCTGAGTCCTTTTATCGTAAGAAGCCCTTCCATATCCTCCATGGATACTAAAGTATTTCTTTTTCCAACCGTCATCACCGATCGCTACTGTTTCATGAGAACCATGAGAAAAGAGGTTGACTTTACGACGTTTAAAGGTTTCCTTGGTGAAGATCTGGTGTATGATAAACAAGAAAATGCCTTATTCAGCTATATTCTATACAATGATGATTTCATCAATAAGGAAGAAGTCTCTCTAACATCAGAGCCAAGAAACCCCGAAATAGCTATCTGCCAAACTCTAGATGCCCCGGACTTAGTTGAGGCTTACGAGAAAGGCCAGCTAAAAGGAAAGTTGAAGGAGATCGCCGCAAACTTGGATGAAGAGTCGAATCCTGTGGTCATGTTGCTGAAAAAGAAAAAGTAATATATTGCTCCGGCTGCTACCTTGCTGGAAAAAAGTAAGTTGATGGCTATATTATTTTTTGATAAACACGTACATACCTGATTCATAATACGTAAATCGATTTTAGAGAGAAATGCCTATTAATTCTAGGGAGACTGTATCAAATACTATCTATTGCCCACTTATGTTCCGGAAATAAAATGTTCCTCTCCTGTTGAAATAGTTCTCCGATAACCTATACATTCCATAGCGAATAAGTATTTATTCTTAAATCAGCGCCGTGAACTGTATAAACCACGCCGTGGAATGTGCAGACCACGCCTTGGTTTATACAGTTCACGGCATGGTTTATAGAATAGATGAGATAGCGATAAACTTTATATATAGGTAAACATACGTTTTATTCTAGATGAATCCGTTTGCGTTTTCGAGTAAACCAGCTACATTTGCCGGAAAGAATATCTAGATGAGGAAGTTCCTTTTATTGTGGTTGGTTGGGTTGATGTTGGTGCCTTCTGTGATGGCTGAGCGGAAAAAGGTTGGCTTGGTGCTGGGAGGCGGTGGGGCGAAAGGTGTCGCTCATATCGGGGTGTTGAAGGTATTGGAGGAGGCCGGCATCCCGATTGATTATATTGCCGGAACCAGTATGGGAGCTATCGTTGGTGGCTTGTATTCCGTTGGCTATACTGCCGCTGAGATCGATAGCATGGTACGTTGGCAGGATTGGAGCATGTTGCTAAGTGACCGTGTGAAACGTAGTAACCTTACTTTTCCGGAGAAAGAGAATTCCGAGCGATATGTCTTTTCCCTTCCTTTTGGCCGGAGTAAAAAAGAGATAACGATCCAAGGGATGATAAAAGGTCAAAATCTCCAGAACCTTTTCTCTGATTTAACGATCGGTTATCATGATTCCGTAGATTTTAATCAATTGAATATACCTTTCGCTTGTGTGGCGTTGAATGTGGTGGACGGGCAAGAATATGTTTTCCATCGTGGAAGTCTTCCGTTGGCAATGCGTGCCAGTATGGCGATTCCTGCCGTGTTCGCGCCGGTACGTTTGGATAGCATGGTGTTGGTAGATGGTGGGATCAAGAATAACTATCCGGCGGATGTCGCACGGGATATGGGGGCGGATATCATTATTGGCGTAGATCTGGGTACTAGCGACTTGAAACAGTTGGAGCGGATAAATACCCCTTGGGATATCGTAGGGCAGATCATCGCCTTGCATGGTTATGAGAAATACGGACCGAATAAGGAACAGACCGATCTGTTGTTCCGCCCGAATACAGACCCTTATAATTCCGCTAGTTTTGGGGAGACGGCCCTGGATACCTTGATTGACCGGGGTGAGCAAGTCGCCCGCAAGCAATGGGATGAGATTCTTGCCTTAAAGAAGAAGATTGGTTTATCCGATAGTTCGGATATGCACCGAAAGAGATTAGTACATTCCTATCCGGTAGCCCCTACCGATACGTTTCATATCCGGCGTGTCTTGTTTGAAGGTATAGATCCTCGTGATGAGAAATGGTTGACGCAAATCAGCGGCTTGAAAGAGAACAGCTTGCTTACCGTGAAGAAATTGCAGGAAGCCATGTCTATCGTGATCGGTACAAACCTTTACTCGAATGTAAGCTATAAATTGGTCGGCGAGAGGCAGGAGGATTTGGTGCTTACGGTACAGGAAAAATCAAATAGTGCGATTAATGTGGGCTTGAATTTTAATAGTGAGGATATCGTCGCCCTGTTGCTGAACGCTACTTTTGACAATCGGGCTCGTTACCATTCGAAGTTCTCCGTAACGGGAAGGATCGGGAAACGTATGTATGGGCGAGTGGACTATGCGATAGAGCGTAATCCCTTGCGTAACATCAATCTGTCTTACATGTTCACGTACCATGATCTCGACGTCTATAACCGGGGGGATAAAATCGTAAATACGACGTATCGCCACCATTTCGTGGAACTCGGATATTCGGACATGAACTGGCTGAATTTCAAGTTGAAGCTAGGAGCCCGTTATGAGTATTTCGATTATAACTCATTCCTTTATACGGCGGAAAACCAAAAGTATCAAGTAAAACCGGAAGGCTTTATCAGTTACTTCGCTCAGGCCCATCTGGAAACCTTGGACCGCCGTTACTTCCCGAGTAAAGGCGTTTCTCTGCAAGCGGATTATTCCATTTATACGGATAACTTCGTGACTTATAAGGGACATACCTTCTTCTCCGCTTTGAAACTCAGTTTCCTTTCAGTATTGCCGCTGACTTCCCATTTGAGTCTGTTGCCGTCTATCGATGGTCGCGTGTTGATCGGGAAAGATCCGGCTTATCCCTTTTTGAATGTGGTGGGAGGCGATATGCCGGAAAGGTACCTTCCCCAGCAGTTACCGTTCGCGGGGATCAATCGGATGGAGATATTCGATAATTCCGTGGCGATCGTCCGTTTGAACTTACGTCAGCGTATCGGGCAGCGGCACTATATCTCATTGATAGCCAACTATGCGATCCATGAGGATAATTTCTTCGACCTGCTCAAGGGAGAAAGTGTATGGGGAGGCAGCATCGGTTATGCCTATAATAGTATGTTCGGTCCGATGAATACGAACTTCGGCTTGTCGAACCGGAATAATAACCTGCAATTTTATCTGAATCTGGGTTACAGTTTCTAATATTTCTTACATTTGTAAGGATTAAAAATAGAAAGTTATGAATGAACAGATCATAGAGTTCTTGACAGAGTTGAGGAGCCATAACAATCGGGAATGGTTCCAAGACAATAAAAATCGTTACGATGCGCTACGTAAGGGGTTTATCGATGAGGTACAAGATTTAATAGGTCGTATCTCCTTATTCGATCCCGAGGTAGCCGGGTTGGAGGCGAAAGATTGTTTGTTCCGGATATACCGGGATATCCGTTTCTCTCCGGATAAGACTCCTTATAAATGTCATTTCGCCGCTTACATCTCCCTAGGTGGTCGTGCCAGCGAACGGGGTGGTTATTATATCCATCTGGAGCCGGGAGGTTGCTTGCTTTCCGGAGGTGTATGGTGCCCGCCACCTGCGCTATTAAAGAAACTTCGTCAGGATATATACGATCATATCGAGGAATTTACGGCTATTATCGAGGAACCTACATTTAAGAAAACATTCCCGGTGTTAGAGGGGGAGATGCTGAAACGCATGCCTGCCGGCTATCCAATGGATTCCCCTTATGGTTATATCATGAAGCATAAGGATTTCAGCGTGGTGTCTTATAAGCCGGATAATTTCTTTTACGCTACGGATTGGATGGATAAGGCGGTGGATGACTTTAAATTGTTATTACCATTCAATCGTTTCTTAAACTATACGGTAGATGAATATCTAGGGAGAGTTTAAATCTCCCTAGCCTAAGGAAGTAGGGCTGTTAGTTTCTCCAGCTGCGTCTTTAACTCTTCTTGGGTCGCCTTATCGGTTTCTGTCCGGTAAGCCGCCTGTAAGTTGGGTAAGAAAGGTAAGTAATGGGTATCCGCTATATATCGGGCTGCCCGGATACGGACGGCGGGTGAAGCGTCATAAAGCAATCCTTGTACCCATCGTTTGGCGTCCCATGAATGATGTGCTTCCAGCCAATCCAAGGCGGCAACCTTTTGCTCGCTTTCTCCGCTTAAAAGGATTTGAAAGGCTTTTTCTTCCTGCTTTAAATCATCGGTAGCCATTAATGATTCATGATTGAACAGGTCTGGACGTACGGCGGAGGATTGATAAGGGATAAAAGGCTTATTCAAGGTCCAACGTACCATCCGGGGGATCATCCACATCATGCCGGGAGTACCTTCGGGGTGGGCGATGGAACTAAAAACACGCCCTTTCCCGTAGTTATTGGCTACGAAGAATGGCTTACCGTTTGTCATATTAGCCGGGGCGTTTCCTTCCTCATGCACATCGCTTTCCATGATGGCAAGCGTGTTGCTTTGGATCGTATCAGCCGGATTGTTTATAAATACCGGTCCCTCATAGTAAATGACGAAACTCGTATCGCGGTCGGCTAATTCGGGGAATATCTTCTTACCCTCCTCGCATAAGGTGAATTTCGCTAATCCATGCCCTCGGTTGTCATGCTCGATGTCGATCGCTTGCTGTCCATTTAGCTGTATACAGGTGTAATCAGGAGTATTCGAGAATAGATAGGCTCCGGCACAGATCCCGACAGCCCCTTTACCTTTAGCGATGAAGTCCTTGATACGTTGTTGATTTAAGGTCCCTAGGTTTAAGTACTGACTTTTGCCACTTCCTCCCGGGATAATAATAGCGTCGATCGAATCGAGCACATTATTAGCTATATCTGCTGTAGTAATGGTACATACCTCCATTTCCGGGTCTAGCCGGATAGCGGCGACAGTTTCCCAAATACAGGTCTGTGCTCCTCCATGCCCATCGAATACACCCACCTTTATCGGCTGAGTACTAATCTCTTTTTTCGTGCTCTTGTTTTCCGGCACTGAGCACTGAACGCATAAAGCCAGATAGGCAAGAAATAAGATGGCGGTCGTTTTCATTTTACGGAGGATTTTAGGTTGTTATTGTTCTCGGGTATAAATCCACTTATCAACCGTATTCTTACTTTTATACCATTGTACATGTTTGCTATCTCCACTTACCCATTTCAATAGATCCGGATAGGCATCACCAATAAAAGCATGTTCCACAGGGTATTTGAAATCATCCGGTATCATTAAGGCCCATATGCAATTATCATTTGAGTAATAACGGTATCTGACCCCTTTGGGGGTATAGCTATAATTACGTTGGTGGATTTCCGTGCGTAAGACCTCTCCTTCCCGCTTTAATACGGTCGTGAAAAGATCGATGTCATCAATGGTCAAATCTTTTAAGGCACCGGCTGCGAACGAAAAGGTGATCAAACGTTCTTGCTTTCCCCTATATGGAAGGTCATTATCTGTATTAATCATTTCATGAAAAGAGAATAATCCATGTATATCATCCGATAGGGCATAAACCGGAGTCTCGGTTTCCGATTCTGGAGTCGTGGTCCAGCCATTTAACTCGGCTTTTTGGATGTCTTTGGACTTTATGCAGGGGAGATGGATGAAAGCTCCGGCCCGCTTAGTTCCACCTAATGCACGGAAAGTCAGTTTTATATTGGCGAATTGTACATAATCGTCTTTCATGGAAGTTTTCATCTGGACTTTTATCACGGCATCATTAAAATCATAATCTCCATAATTAGGGAAAGAGTCTTCTATTATAAATGTATAGGTGGAAGACACGCTTCGGGTCGGGGTACGGCTAACCGGAGTAGCGGTTGTTTCCTGCGATACGGCTAACGAATCGAAAGCACAGACATTATCATTACCCGGTGTTAAGGTGACAGGAGCGGTAACTTGATATCCGGTAGGGGTCGTCAATTGTATGTAAACTTGATCCGACTCTCCCTTTGGATAGATAATTTTCTTATCGAAAAGCGTTTTCTTTGAGCAAACCCCGGTAGCGAGAAGATTCGCATCTTGATCTTCCGGACTTTTATCAAATACTTCTACCAGATAATTATAGGTGCCATCATAGGGGTCGAAAGATTGTACGGTAAGGTGGGATATTTGTATCATCGACCAATCGAAATTAGAGGAAATTGTTACCTTTGAGAATGGATTAGTACCTTCTCCCGGAATTTTATCGGAAGGATCATATACATCCTTTGTACATCCTGAGAATAGGATAAAAAGAAAGGATGTGATAAATAGTTTCATTATTTGTCGCATGTCAAGAAATCAATTTGCATTCTGCCTTTGCAAAGGTAAGAATATATTTATTAATCAATAGATTTTTAATTTATTAAAAAAGCGGTGTCTAAAGTTTTCTTTTGAAAGTTACATCCGGCTGGTGGTAAATAATAGATATTTAAAAATCGGGGGAACTTACGATTTGGTTTACAATATGTCAGTAAACATGGGGGAATCGAAGGGAATGAAGGTCTTGAATGTGTTAAATATTGTGATATTGCTAACGATTTGTCACTTTGCTTTTGGTGATTGTCGGGAAACTTCCTTACTTCGCGGTACAAAATGATAGTAACCTTATAAATTAAAATAGTATGAAGACATCAGTTTGGGGTAAAAGTATTCTTGCGCTAGTTTTTACTTTCATGTGTAGTTTAGCGATAAGCGCAGCGTCTCCTAAAGATTATCTATATGATACAAAAGAGGAGAATGGTAAGATTATCTCTAAAGTGGTATTCTTACAGGAAAACGGACTGTTGAACAAACAGGTAAGATATGAGTTCCAGTACAACGAGAACGGCAAGGTTTCCGAGAAGAAAGCGTTTCGTTGGGATCGGACAAACGACGAATGGGTTCCATTCTATCAGATCACTTATCAATATGATGATCGAAGTGGAGAGATAAAGACAAATTACGGTATGTGGGATAAGAAGAAGAAAAACTTTAGCTTAAATGTCCAGAACATGATTATCCCGAGTACTAATTACGAAGAAATTTTCTCATAATACATACTTTAAATTAAGACTTTCATAGACAAATAAGGGAAAGGGGCGATTTGGTATCGCCCCTTTTCTTGTTTTTATCAGATGATTTTCTCCAAATCTTTCAAATTGTTAGCTACTTCCTCATCCGTTACCTCATAGTTTGTTAGATCACCGGATAGATATTGGTCGTAAGCGGCCATATCGATCAAGCCGTGGCCCGATAAGTTGAACAAGATCGTACGAGGTTTACCTTCGATCTTGGCTTGCTCTGCCTCATGGATAGCCGCGGCGATAGCGTGGGATGATTCCGGGGCCGGTATGATTCCTTCCGCTTGCGCGAATAAAGTAGCGGCCTTGAAGGTATCCAATTGCTTGATATCCACGGCGCTCATCAATTCGTCTTTCATCAACTGGCTGACGATGGAGCCGGCGCCATGATAACGCAAACCTCCCGCATGGATATTCGCTGGAGAGAAATTATGTCCCAACGTAAACATCGGGATTAGCGGGGTATAGCCAGCCTCATCTCCGAAGTCATATTGGAATTGCCCTCTTGTAAGTTTCGGGCAAGATGCCGGTTCCGCTGCTATAACCCGGATATCCTTACCTTCCGTTAGTTTATGGCGCAGGAATGGGAATGTGATACCGGAGAAGTTGGAACCACCCCCGAAACAACCGATAACGACATCAGGGTACTCGCCAGCCATTTCCATTTGTTTCTCAGCTTCCAGTCCGATAACGGTCTGATGCAGCATAACGTGGTTTAATACGCTACCTAATGTATATTTACAGTTCGGTGTCTGCATGGCCAACTCTACCGCCTCGGAGATAGCGGTACCTAGGCTACCTTGATAATTAGGATGGTCTGTCAAGATCTTGCGTCCGGCTTTCGTACTCATACTTGGGGAGGCAACAACTTGTGCTCCGAAAGTCTGCATGATCGAACGACGGTAGGGCTTCTGGTGGTAACTAACCTTTACCATATAAACGGCAAGTTCCAAGCCGAAAGCTTTTGCCGCGTAAGAAAGAGCGGCACCCCATTGTCCAGCGCCTGTCTCGGTCGTGATATTTGTCGTACCCTCTTGTTTACAATAATAAGCCTGAGCCAAGGCCGAATTCAACTTATGTGAACCGATCGGGCTTACACTCTCGTTCTTGAAATAGATATGGGCGGGCGTATCCAGCGCTTTTTCCAATCCAGTGGCACGAACCAACGGAGTCGGTCGCCATACCTTATAAAGCTCGCGTACTTCATCGGGGATCTCGATCCATGTGTCTGTCGTGTTCATTTCTTGATGAGAGACGCCTTTCGAGAATAGAGGATATAAATCTTCCTCCTTTAAGGGCTGTTTAGTTTGTGGATTTAAGATCGGCAGCGGTTTGTTCTTCATATCCGCTACGATATTATACCATGCCGTAGGTATATCTTTTTCTTCTAGCAAAAACTTTTTAGTACTCATTTTCTTTATCTGGTGTTTACAATATTAATCTAATTTGACCTTTAAGGCTTACAACTTGGAAGCAAAGGAACAAATAATATTTCGTTTCTTCAAATTGAATCCATAAAAATATATACATTCGCGGCTTATAAGGTAAGAAAAATAACAAACTGAATTATAATGAGACGGATTACCCTGTTGCTCGTGGGGATGCTAGCCTTATTTTCTACGACAGCGCAAAGAAAAAACTTCACTTACAAATTCTACGGCTTCGTCCGTGGAGATCTTTTCTACAATTCCCGGGCTAATATGGCTCCGATCGATGGGAACTTTTATCTCTATCCTTTGGATAAGAGTTTTGATGCGGATGGCAAGGATTTGAACGCCACGCCGAATGGCAGTTTCTATACGTTCACTTCCCGCTTGGGCTTGGACGTGACGGGTCCCGATATCGGCAAGGCTCGTTCCTCCGCTAAGATAGAGACGGACTTTGGCGGTTTTTCCGGTAGTAATACGATGTTACGTATCCGGCAGGCATACGTAAACTTGGATTGGGGAAAATCGGCGGTATTAGTAGGGATCACGTGGCATCCCTTGTTTGGCGCCGTGATGCCGGATGTCTTGAATCTTTCCACCGGAGCGCCGTTCCAGCCTTTCAACCGTAGCCCTCAGATCCGTTACCAGTATAAGGCGAATAGCCGGGTACAATTGACGGCTTCCGTGTTGTGGCAATTACAATACCTTTCCAGCGGACCGAAAGGCATGAGCGAGGATTATATTAAGAATAGCTGCATTCCGGAGATGTTCGTGGGGGCGGATTTTACCCCTGCGGATGGTTGGTTGATGGGGCTCGGCGCTCATATGATCTCCTTGAAACCCCGTACTTCCACGGAATGGAAGGAGCAAACTTTTAAGGTGAACGAGCGAATGACCGCATTCTCTTACGAGGCACATTTGAAGTATAGCGGAAGAAACTATACCTTTGCGGCGAAAACCTTGATGGCCTCAGCCTTGGATCATACCGCTTTATTGGGCGGTTACGGGGTGAGCTCGGTGGACTCCCGTACGGGCGAGCAGGGATATACGCCTTTTCGCCATTCTACGACATGGGTGAATTTCGCCTACGGAACGAAATGGAGACCGGGAGTTTTCGTCGGATATACGAAGAATTTGGGAACCGGGAAGTCCTTGGTCTCAGCGGATAAGGTCTATGGTATGGGATTGGATATCGATCAATTAATAACCGTCAGCTTAAACGTATCGTATAATTTACCGCATTGGAAGTTCGGTTTCGAGTATTGTCCGGCGACAGCTTATTATGGCACGACCGACTTAGAGAGCGGACGTATCGAGCAAACACATGCGATAACGAATCATCGTATATTAGGTTTGATGATGTATTATTTTTAAAGATAGATTGACCGGAATGGAAATGAAACGCAACTTGCTTCTTTTGATCGGCCTATGTATGGCGGTATGCGTACAGGCGCAAAAGAAAAACTTCTCTTACAAATTTTACGGACAGGTACGTGGAGACTTGTTCTATAATTCCCGTGCGAACGCCGAGATCGTGGATGGTTTGTTCCACCTATATCCGAAGGACGTGGCGTTGGATGCGGATGGCAAGGACTTGAACGCTAGTCCGAACGGTAGTTTTTACCTGCTTTACTCCCGTTTGGGAATCGATGTACAAGGACCGAAGGTTGGTTCGGCCAAGACTTCCTTGAAACTGGAGGCCGATTTCCGGGGTTCGGGTAGCAATTGGGCGGTGCTTCGTATCCGTCATGCCTATGTGAATCTGGATTGGGGCAAGTCCGCTGTCTTGATCGGACAGACGTGGCATCCGCTATTTGGCGAGGTCTTTCCACAGATGTTGAATCTTTCTACCGGCGCCCCGTTCCAGCCCTTTAACCGCAGCCCGCAAATTCGTTATCGTTATACGGACAATGGATGGCAATTGACCGGGTCGGTTCTATGGCAGTTGCAATATCTATCGGCCGGCCCGAATGGAAAGAGTGAGGAATATATCAAGAATAGTTGCGTACCGGAAGTCTATCTCGGGGTGGATTATAAGAAACCCGGTTGGCAGGTAGGAGCCGGTATGGAAATCTTGTCGTTAGTGCCGAGAACGCAGAACGAGGTGGATGGCAAGATTTATAAAGTCAGCGAGCGGGTTACTTCCGTATCCGGCGAGGCGCACGTGAAATATCAGGATGCGAATTGGTTGGTGATGGCGAAAACATTGCTGGCTTCTAACTTGACGCAGACTTGTATGTTGGGTGGTTACGGCGTCACCTCTATCGACCCACGTACCGGCGAACAGGAATATTCACCGTATCTTTTCTCTACTTCTTGGCTGAATATCGTGTACGGAAAGAAATGGAAACCGGGTTTGTTCTTAGGCTATTTGAAGAACTTGGGAGCGAACGAGGCACTGGTAGGCAAAACCTATGGCGTAGGTCTGGACGTAGATCAGGTATTTACGACCAACCTGCAGCTTTCGTATAATCTTCCGCACTGGAAATTAGGTGTTGAATATAGCCCTTCCATCGCATGGTATGGCAATGTGGATTTGCAAGATGGCGGACGGATTCATGACACACATTCGATAACCAACCATCGGGTATTGGGCGTATTGATTTATACGTTTTGAGAAGGCATGAAGGAATTACGCTAAGCATAAAAAAGCGGGATAAGAGTATTCTCTTGATCCCGCTTCCACGTATATAGAATTTACAAAGTTGTCTGTTATTTGATATTACCCACCTTTAGCAAGTACTCGGCGATTTGTACGGCGTTCAAAGCGGCGCCTTTCTTGATCTGGTCGCTCACGGTCCAGAATGTCAAACCATTCGGGTTGCTGATATCCTTACGGATACGGCCTACGTAAACCGGATCGTGATCCGCTACGAACAACGGCATCGGATAATCCTTGTTTGCCGGTTCATCCTGCAATACCACACCCTCAGCCTCGGCGAAAGCCTTGCGAGCCTCTTCCACGCTGATCGGACGCTCTGTCTCTACCCAAGTAGATTCGCTATGCGCGCGCATAACCGGTACGCGAACACAAGTAGCGCTCACCTCGATATCCGAGTGCATGATCTTACGGGTCTCGTTATACATCTTCATCTCCTCTTTCGTATAGCCATTTTCCGTGAATACGTCTACGTGAGGGATTACGTTATATGCCAATTGATAAGCGAATTTCTCTACTGTAGGCTCCTCGCCCTTTAATAATTGCTCATATTGTTTTACCAACTCAGCCATAGCGGTAGCGCCCGCTCCACTGGCAGCTTGATAAGTAGATACGTGAACACGCTTGATATGAGATAAGTTCTCGATCGCCTTCAACGCTACAACCATCTGGATCGTGGTACAATTCGGGTTAGCGATCACGCCACGAGGACGATTCAAGGCATCCTCCGGGTTTACTTCCGGTACGACCAATGGAACATCCTCGTCCATACGGAACGCGCTGGAGTTATCGATCATCACCGTACCATGTTTCGTGATCGTCTTCTCAAATTCCTTGGAAGTACCACCTCCGGCTGAAACAAAAGCAACATCGATTCCCTTAAAGTCGTCGTTATGCTTCAGTTCCTTAACGGTATACTGTTTACCACGGAAGGTATAAACACGTCCGGCACTACGAGATGAGCCAAAAAGTACCAGCTCATCCATCGGGAAGTTTCTCTGGTCGAGTACACGCAGGAACTCCTGTCCTACGGCTCCACTTACACCAACAATTGCTACTTTCATTTTGAGCACTGATTTAATTTGAATAATGTAAAATAGTTATAACTTTGCTGTCTGTAAAGGGCTTTCATATTTTTGCCTTTTGCGCCCTATTATTTACAGTTGTAACTTATTAGGGTGCAAAGATAGAGAAATTTATAACTAAAACGATATAGCTATGAAACAATTATTATTAATTCTTGCGTTTTTACTTCCGCTTTGCGCTTATCCCCAGTTAAAAGAACCGTTTAATGGACCGGAGATTACATCGGATAACCCTTGGACGGGTGATTTAGATTGCTTTGTGATTGAGACCGGATGGCTGGTCTCACGTGCGGATCCTACCCGGAAAAGTGTTTCCATAGAAACTCCTCTCGTTTATTCCGCTACAATGGAATGGGAATTTGAGATTCGGATGGATTTCAAACCAAGCGATCAAAACCATATCCGGCTACATGTTTATTTAGATGATCAGAGGATGCTTGGATTAAAAAACGATTATTATGTCCAAATCGGCAGTAATAAGAAAACGATAACTTTTCGGAAATATACCGCAACGGAGAAGAATCCAAAGATCTTAATAGAGAAAGCGCTCGATGTCTTGTTGGGAGCCGTGGATTTGAAAGTGAAACTTACTTTAGAAAATCATAAGATATGGAACTTATATGTGCTAGAGAAGGGTAGGTTTGTCTTGATAGGGAGTTGTGAGTCTGAAGTTTCTTCTTCATGTAAAGGGGGACAACTACGTTTTGAATGCCGCTATTCTAAAACTCGAGTAAATGATTTTGCGTGTAACTACATCATTATATCCGATAATATATCGATCGAACCAGAGAAGCCGGATACTCCCGAAGAGCCAGAAGAACCCAATGAGCCCGATGAGCCGTTGGTTCTTCCGCGGCTTCTTGCTATCCAACCGATCACCGAGTCTGTTTTCCAATTACAATATAATCTTCCGGTGGATATCCGTGAGGCGATATTCTCTATATCGGGTATCGGTAATGCCTCTCGTATGACCTATGCGGATGATATGCGGATCCATGTGAATATCAGCTTTGATAAGGAGTTGAAGGTTGGTATGGGTTATGATTTGTTGTGCTCGGGGTTAATGGATCTTGAGGGAAATAAGATTCCGGAGAGTTCTACCGAGATTCGGTTAGAATATGAAGAAGAGCCCGACGCTCCGGAGGAACCAGAAGTGCCGGATACTCCTTCTTTCCCCGCCGGTAGTATCCGTATTAATGAGGTGATGGCTGATCCGAAAGGACAAAAGGCTTTTCCGGAAACGGAGTATGTGGAACTTTATAATACGACGGATAAGGCTATAGAGTTAAATGGTTGGTCATTCTTATATGGTAGTAAGCCTACGGTATTAACAGCTTTGCTTTTGGATGCGGATGGATATATCGTGCTTTATCGGTCCGGTAGGGATATACATATTGACGATTCGGGACAAGATATACCCTTGGATAAATTCCCGGCGTCTTTGGCGAACACGGGGAAGGAGCTTGCGTTATTAGATCCTTCCGGTAAGGAGATCGACCGGATTGCCTATGAGAAAGCGAAAGCCGGTATCGCTTGGGAACGTTCTGAAATCGGTTTTTATTTATCAACGGATGAGCGAGGAGGCACGCCGGGTTCCGCAAACTCTTCTCCTGACGATGAACCAGAAGATCCGGATCGTCCGGACACTCCCCATAAACCGGGTATCCCCACGGACATTATAGTCTTACCCAATGAGATCGTTTTTAATGAGTTGTTGCCGAATCCTTACCCGGAAGGGAGTGAGTATATCGAGCTTTATAATCGTTCGGACCGGACATTGTCTTTGGCTGGACTGTCTGTTGCTACCCGCAAATCCGATGGTACATTGAGTACGCATTATCCTTTATCTTCTATAGTCTCTCTGGTAGAACCACAAGATTATGCGTTGCTGACTAAAAGTATAGAAGGAGTGAGCGATTTTTATCTGATATCTTCGCCGGATGCTTTGCATGAATTAAAACTTCCGGTCTTGGCAAATACCTCCGCTACGCTAGTCCTGTTTCGTACGGAAGATGAGGTTATGATCGATGAGATTCGTTATTCCTCTAAATGGCATGCCCCATCCGTGAAAAATGAGAAGGGGATTGCCTTGGAGCGGATTAATCCTGATAGCGATACGCAGGATGAGATGAATTGGACTTCGGCTTCGGCCACGGCGGGATACGGTACGCCCGGCTATCGGAATTCCCAATATGGAAAGCAAGATGAAGGCGAGGTCACGGGCATAGAGTCTCCCGTTTATTCTGAGGCAACGAAGGAATATACGATCTCCTACCATCTTGATGAATCCGGCTATACCTGTAGGGCCTGGATATTTGATATCTCCGGAAGGCGTATCAGTGAGGTGGTAAATCATGACTTATTAGGGATAGAAGGTGAATTGGCTTGGAACGGCCTTGCGGTGAATGGTTCCAAGGTGAGAACAGGAGTCTATATTTTCTATGCGGAACTCGTTCATCCTCAAGGAAAAATTGAACGTTATAAAGAAGTTTTCCTAGTGAAATAGAATGGGATGTGAAATATAAATACTATTTTTGTCATGAGTGATTTTGAAAGAAGGAGAGAAAAGAATAAAGAGGCACGAGAGTTAGTGAAGATACGGAGGGAGAATATCGCGAAGTATTTCTTTGACCTGTCAAAGTTGACATTTGCGGCTTTAGTGTTGGGATTAGGTGGAGCTTTCTTTAATATAGGTAATTGGGAAAGGTTATCATATGTTGATACTATACCTTTGATCATTTGGTATATTTTTGGAGTTGGCTTAGTTGCTACCGTATGGTTCGCATATATTGGAAGTTTAATACTTAAAATAGATTAGTATGATAGTAGTGGCTGTGTTTTTTACAATTGTTGCTGCAATAGCAGGGAGTATCTTACTATTTCTTCACACTCCTCGCGGAAAGCGTTGGATAAGAGGTGATTAATAGACCGCTTTATACCACTCAAGATCCTTGTACCACTCATTTAGTTTGGGCAAGGCTTCTTGGGGGATGTAGATAGATAAGCCGCTATATTTATTGACCGGCAGATAGCTTCCATACGGATACGGATAAGCGTAAACCGCCTTGGGTGTAGTAGCCTTGTAAATAACCGCCTTTTCCATGCTCCGCTTGAATGCGTTATATTGCTCTTCCGTGGCCAGACGGCTCACGTAATCATCAAAATCATATAAGGCATGATAATTCGGCGTCAAATACTCCATGATCTGCAATTCGCTAACGGGTACGGCGAAAAGATCTCTTTCCGTCTTATCATGGAATAGGGTACGGCAAGTAGCAGCCAATTCATCCAACTCATCGCTTTTCATGACCGAGATCGTTCCTGCCTCACTTTGATAATACGTATAAAACTTTGTCGCTATCCCCACCACATCAGCTTCTTTCTTGAACATATCCCCCATTATCGATTGATAAGGGAAGCCGTTCGCCAATATCTCCGTTGGCGAGCCGATAATATAATCCGCACATCCCCGGAAAGCGTAAGCTACCTCGGCACACGACATATAACAAGCGTCGAACAAAATAAAATCAAAATGATACTTCGATAAAGCGGAGGCCAGATCATTGATCTCCATGAAATTATTTTTCCCGTCTTGCCCGAAGGAACGCAAATAACTATAGATATCAGAAGGCAGCCATCCTGTTCCGTGACTCCACAGCACCAACCCGTAACTATCCGCCGGATATTCCTTTTGTACCTTGTCGATTATTTGCGTCAGCGTCTCGGTAGAGGCCGAGTTCTGGTTCGAGTCGTAGGTCTCGAGCACGATCTGCCGGATGGTATCCGCTTCCAGCTTTAATTGAAAAAGCTGGGGAGCCTCGTTCTGCTTATCCGTATAGATCAACAAATTGCCGTTGTTCAATCCATCTCGCTCAATCCCTTCCTTTATCGCCCTCAGGTTTTGGCTCACGTATCCACTCAAGCTATTATCCCCCGCGAAATAGATAAGAACCGTACGAGGGGCGGTAGTAGGGATAACGACCTCCTCTTTATCGCAAGCGACAAACGAAAGGAGTGACAGGAAAAAAATCACGATATATTTAGCCTTCATGAGTCATATTCTGGATTTATTTTACAAAGATAACGTTTTTCATCCGTAAATCATGGATATTATATAAGTTAACGTACAAATGAACTGATAAATAATATTTATATTTGTACGGTTTTGTCTCTTAAATAAACAAACCTAATGAACCGGGAGATATGAATAAACTATATTTACTGTTAGTATTTCTTTTGTCAACCTTTATGGATATTCAAGGACAGGTCGTGGCCGTGAAGACCAATGTGCTTTATGATGCGATCACTACGCCGAACGTAGGGGCGGAGGTCGCGTTCAACAAGCATTGGTCGGTTGAGGCATCGGGGTATTATAACGGTTGGACATTCTCGAGCGATAAGTCCTTTAAGCATTGGATGATACAACCAGAGGCGCGCTACTGGATACACGAGCGTTTCAACGGACATTTCTTCGGGGTTCATGCCCAGTATATGGATTACGATTTCGCCGGTTTGAAGCTCCTGTATGGGATGGAGAAAAAGAATAGTTATAACGGTAACGCTTATGGCGGCGGTATCTCTTATGGTTATCAGTTATACGTGTCGCCCCGTTGGAACGTGGAGTTCACGGCGGGTTTCGGATACTTGCATTTCGAATATGATAAGTACGCTTTTCCTAGAGGAGATGCGCCTATCGGCAAGTTCCGCAACGAGTATTGGGGATTAACAAAGGCGGGTATCAGTATCGTTTACATCATCAAATAAAGAGATAAATCTATGAAGACATTCATTTATATATGCTTGCTTGTGATCGGCCTTGTTCTTCCGGCAGGAGCGCAGGTGCCTATACAATCTTACCGGGGGCAAGTCTCCGTGAAGCAAAACCGCATCGAGCGGGAGGGCAACTCCTTGCGTCTAGACCTAACGATCAGTGTCTGCGGACTCTCCGTGGGACGATATCAAACCCTGTCCTTGATGCCGATGTTGCGTAGCGACAGAGATTCCGTAGTCATGGCCCCGGTAGTACTAAACGGGGCAAACAAGCAAAAAATGTACGACCGTACCTTAGTTTTCGAAGGCAAGAAAGCCGCCGATGGCGACGCTTATACGGTAATCAAGAACACCCCGGAACTGATCAGGGAAATCCCCTATGAACTATCCATTCCATACCACCCATGGATGAAGAACGCCGCTCTGATCTTGGTTGGGGAGTTGGATAATTATGAAGGTGCGCCATTACGAACATTCGTAAACGTATTGACAGAACATTTGGACATTCCGTAAAATAGTTTTTAACGCATTCCGTTATCCTGCAAGTACTGTCGAATAAGCGTAGGCGTTAGACTTGGGTATGGGCTTGCGCCTGCAATGTGTTCTGTATCTTTCGCTATGTTTCGGTGTTGAAAAATAGCTCGATGCCATATTCGTACATTTCTTGTACTTCTGTGTCACTGGCTCTTTTCACGAAAGTTTCCCCATTCCTGAAGTCAACTAGGTAAATGGCAAGTTTGTCACTCGGTAATTCCAGAAAGTCGTTAACCACATAAGGACTGTGTGTCGTTATAAAAAACTAGTTTCTGTCCGATTGGATAATATCCTGCGTTACCTTTGATATGAAAGGAGGGTATGAGTGGGCTTCCGGTTCTTCAAAAACTAATGCGGACTCACTGTTACTTTCAATAGCCGCTTTGTAGAAAATCATACGCTGCAGGGTATCGGCTATGGAATGAAATGGAATTAAAAATATCTCTCCCGGTTTCTTTTCTTTCATTACTTTAATCTCCTGGCTATTGGTATCGAAGACATATTTCAAGCCATAGTCGTTGAAAATAGCTCTTAATTCTTCTTTCAACTTGGGCATCATGGAAACGATATTCATCAAATTGCTTCCTCCCGGAGGTAATAGGAAAGGGATCGGTAATTTCTCCTTATCGAATGCTGGTGGATAGAGATAGCATTTGAAAGGATTTGCAGGTTTTCATATTTTCGGATTATGTTAAAGATTCCATATTCTGAAAAACAATCTATCCATGTGTATGTTTTCTTTTAAAGAATATGAATCAATAATTTGATTATCATGAAGATTTTAATAATAGTTACTAGCACAGGGACTTTTGCCAATGGGAAACTCACGACCGGATTATGGCTTAGTGAGTTTACTCATATCTATCATAGTGCAAAAGAAAGCGGCTATGACATAACGGTAGCCAATCCGAAAGGAGGTTATACTCCCATTGATCCCGAAAGTTTAAAACCAATTTTTTTAGATGAAATGTCCGAAAAGTATTGGGAAAAGCCAGAATTCAAAAAGCTGTTGGATCATGCAAACAGTTTGGATAACCTGTTGGAACAACAGTTTGATTGTGTCTATTTAGCCGGCGGACACGGTGCGATGTATGACTTTCCTGACAATGAAGCTTTAAAGACTATCGTAAGGAAACAGGATGAAAGTGGGAGGATAGTGTCGGCCATCTGCCACGGGGTCAGTGGGTTGTTGAATGTCAAACTATCCAATGGCGAATATATGATTAAAGGCAAAAAGCTGACGGGATTCAGTTGGTTTGAGGAAAGTCTTGCCAGAAGAAAAGAAGACGTGCCTTTTGATCTTGAAGCGTTGTTGAAAGAGAGAGGAGCGGATTATGAAAAAGCATTGATACCTATGACTTCAAAAATAGTTGTAGATAATAATCTGATTACTGGGCAGGACCCGTTCAGTTCTAAAGAAATGGCGAAGGTCGTTATGCGGCAATTAAATAAAGCACAATAATAAATGGCTGAAGTAATCAGCTGGGAATAAATGTTTAATTCAAATCAGTATCATTATGAATTTAGATGAAGTCCTTCATCATCGTCGTTCTGTACGGGTGTATGATAAAGAAAAACCAATAGATACGGAAAAGGTAAAACATTGTTTGGAACTGGCTACATTGGCTCCTAACAGTTCTGATATGCAATTATGGGAATTTTACCATATTACAGAACCTGAATTATTGGCAAAAATTTCAAGGGACTGCCTTGGTCAGAAAGCGGCTTCTACCGCTTCACAAATTGTCATTTTTGTGGTTCGGCGTGACTGGTACAAGAAACATGCGCGATTCGTACTCAATTTTGAACGGGAGAACATTCGTCATTACAGTCCTAAAGAACGTCAGGACAAACGTATTAAGGATCGGGAAATATATTACGGTATATTGATGCCCTTTGTTTATGCCCGGTTCTTCGGTATTCTCGGATTGCTCAGGAAATTGTTGGCTAATATAATCAGTATTTTCCGTCCTATGATGCTTGAAGTTTCCGAGAATGACATACGTGTGACAGCCCATAAATCCTGTGCGCTTGCCGCACAAACGTTTATGATTGCGATGGCAAACGAAGGCTATGACACGTGTCCCTTAGAAGGGCTGGACAGCCGTCGGCTAAAAAGGACATTGAAACTACCTCATGGTGCTGAAATAAACATGGCTATTCCTTGTGGGATACGGGATGGAAATAAAGGCATTTGGGGAGAACGTTGCAGAGTACCTTTTGAAGATGTTTATCGTAAACTTTAAGGCCTCCTTTTTTAAGGCTGGAATTTTCACTCACAAATAAAAAGTACAAATATCAAGTATAAGTGGTAGATGTTGTAGATGTTCGCATGAGCCGTTAATTCCCTATCTCGCAAAAATAAGTGACTTGTATCCATTGGCCATTCTGAAAGTGGATAAGTTGAAGGACGGCCCGATGGCTGTTGATGGTGAGGTTGGCGGTAATCTGCTCCGTGGAGAATGAGTGGTGAGCGTATTTGGCAGTGTGGTTGATGATCTTGTTGGCATACGTCTCTTTTCCTTCCTTTTCCCACGTGAAGATAGCGCGATCGAAATCTAGCGTGAAACGATCATGGAAGGTGTTTCCTTTCCATGTCTGACCCAAGGGCTTGACGCCTTGTGGAGTATCAACGCATTCTGTTATCCGGCAAGTGTTGTCGGATAAATGTAGGTGATAGACTTGGGCATGGGCTTGCGTGGCAAGCAGGAGCCATAGCGACAAGACGGGTAACAGGAGGATCGTCTTCATTTAATGGATAAGGGCAACCTGTCTCCATCGGTTGCCGGGCTAAAAATACAGAAGCGTGGAAACTATTGATATTACCGTATTGAGGCTCTGGACGGCCCTATCCATGTAATAAACAATAGCCCACGCCATGCTGTTATATCGTCCAGAGCGATTACTGGTAAATATAGCACCGACGTGAGCGTTTATTGTCTATTATCCATGGATATGAAATTGTCCAGATTTCAATACGGGATAATATCTTTAAACGCTCTTCGTTAACTTATGTCCTCCTTCAGTGACCTACGCTTAGATATGAGGGATTATCGCAAATATAGGAAGAATAATTGATATCCGTATGCTATGTGGGGAGAAGTTTCCTCGCAGATTGACATTTTGACAAAATGTAAACGGAAGTCCGTGAGAGTCGATTATTTCGGGCGGATGTACGTCTCGCTTCCAAATACGCAAGAAAAAAACAGCAAAGGTTTGCCTTATAGCTACTTATCGAAAAATGGACTTTTATTCTAGCGAAATTAATTCATCATAATTCCTGTTTTGCCGGATGTTTGGGCGATTCCATAGGGTTACGATAGGGAAATCATTGGGTTACGACGCCGTTCTTAATAGGTTATAACCCTATTCTTGGCCGCTTACGATGCCTAACGCGACTATATGTGTTGCCTAACGCGACCTATTGTGTGTGAAAAGGGGTACTTTTGAGAGGTAAAAGGCGGTTTATGGGGATGCCTTTGGTGTTGTTTCGTGATTGTGGGGGGAAGGGATTGTTACGATATATGGCTTATATTGAGCAAAAAGATGGAATGGAACTTGTTTTGCTGATAAAAAGTCTTTGTGATTATCTTGTTGTAAGAGTAAAAGAAACTGCTTAAGTTGTTTCTATTATGAGGCTGTATCAAATAATACAATATGATAGTTATATTTGATGCAGCCTCATTGATTTATTTATTACTTATTAATTTCTGGTTTTTCCTCTGTAGTATCCCAAGGACTAACAGTTGCGCTTAGTTGAACATCGCTTAAGCTAACATCTATAGTGTAATTATATACTTTATTTTTGTCCCACTGTGTAACGGAACCATATTTAAGAGCTATGTCTTTTGCTTCGCCATTAAATGTGACAGATTCATTAAGATTACTATCTGTAGTTGTAACAGTATATGTAATAGCTACCTTTGCATTTTCTATTGATTGAGGTACCATTAAATATGCTTGATCAGCAGTAATAGTATTATTTAAATCTGTAGTTGAAGAAGTCCATGTTCCTGCTGCACAATCATATGTTCCACCGTTCTTGATGCCGGTTAACGTGATAGTATTGATAGTCACAGTACTTCCCTCTGCAATTGTTTGGGCTGAGAATTTGACTTTAGATAGGACGTGTTGAAAGGTAAGAGAAACTGTCTCTTTACTTTTATCATTAGCTACGGTTGACACTAAAAGATCTGTAACTCCATTCTCTGAAGAAGGTATAGTAAACTCTATTTTAGGTAAACCTGTTGATTGGTTTGTGAAGTCAGAACTTACAGATACTCCATTAGTTTCTGTAGGAAATGGGTAATATCCAATGAATGAAACTTTTTCAGCATTAGGCCAGTATTTAACAGGAGAATAGGTGTAATTTGTTCCATCAAAGGTTACTTCTTGATTAAACATAAAGTTTGGCGTGGCAGTAGCTTTGGAACTCTCCCATGTTGCATCTTTAGTGTGATAGGCAAAAACTCCGAATTTAGTATTGGCAGTTAAAGTATTTTCTTCTACTGCGGCTTTTGTCTGTTTCCCTACATAAGTAGTGAAATTAATCGCATTATCACTCTTAGCTACTAATGTGCCAACCTCGTCTTCGCTTGAGCAGCCCGCCAATACTACTAGGCTTAATGCTGCGATGAATAAATTTGTCTTCATAATGTTTAGTCTTTTAATGTTGTTTTATGTTGTTACTATTTATCATTCTATAGTTATGCGGGGATTACGATATTCGTCTCATCTCCCCAATTGTCTACTGTTGCGTCGAATCCCCCTTCGCCGCCATTCTTTTCCGGCTCCACGTTTGGCAGCTCCAAAGGAATATCCTCGGGAACTTCTTCCTTATCGGGATCAATTTTCGTACCCAGCACCACTTTCACCTCTTTCGTCTCATTATTGATCGCGGCACGTGGAGCTATATCATATTGCTTCGTAATGACCGTTTTGTTATCGACCAATAAGATGGAGAGCGTAAGCAAATTGCTGGTCTCGTCCGTGGCCTTCGATGTGACGTTCGGCCTGCCGAGTGTCAAGTAAGAGCCGGATAAGATACCGTCGGTCGTTGAGTTCTCGTGAAAGGTCTTTTCCGAGAAGTCCACGAGTTGCGTCGCTACGCTACTCCCGGTCTTTCTATCCGCTATCCAATATGTATCCGCCATCCCTTTAATCGATCCCCTCGCTGTCCGTACATTATGCAATCCTTTTATCTCTAAAGACAGATGAGCCGTAAAGATTACCTTCTCGGGCCGGCAAGCCAAGGAAAACTCCTTTCCCTCCTTAAGGTTCGCCCGTACCATCTCTTGCGTCACCTCAAAACCCTCCAATGTAGCTACCGCTAAAGGTTCCGGATCGTAGATCAGCCGCTCTCCCTCGGTGGGCGTGTACCAATCGCTATCCGTCGTCTTCATCACGATCCGCAGGGTGCTGTATTGATCTTGACCTTCGATCGTGAGATAACTGTATTCTTCGGCCGCTTGGTTAAATACCACTACGTTATAGATCCCTTTCCTCAATCGCACCTCGTCGCCCGTCACCGTGTTGGTAAGGAAACGGCTTGGCTCCCCTCCATCGACCGGGTAAAAGAGCGCGGTCATACCATCCGGGTCGATACCGCAAGGACCCCAATCTATGTCGAGGCGCACCGCGCAACGGTCTACATACTCGCCGATCATAGTCTCTTTCGAGCATCCCGCCAATCCCATGACAAGCGAGATCAAGATGATAAATAACCGGCTCTCTCTCATCGGATACTCGTTTTCTTTAGCCCGTTGATATTGTTTGCGATCCCTTTCCTTTCATTGCTTAGATTCAAGGAACTGTCCTTCGATAGGAAAAACGGCGACAAGGTCAATTCCTTATGCTTCTCCGTGTCCCCCTCAACCTCTACCGAACGGATCGTGGCGACATATAACGGGATCACCTCGTCTTGACATGCCTCCAGATCCTCTAGAGAGGAGATATATGCTTCCGCTTCCTCGAACTTCGACATATTACGAAAACCTATGTTTTTCGCGTCGTAATTGAAAACCAATACATTATATTTATCCGGTGGTAAGAACAGGGTGATGCCATTGGCGTTCCCATCCGTCTGTATCATCGGCCCGCCCTCCGACGGGTAGATACAATAGCGAAGTTTCTCCGGTACCGGGGAACCTGCTACCACGCTATCCCAACGAAGGGTGCAAGTGATGTAGCCCGTGCCTCTTTTCTCCGGTTCCTCGGATCTCTCGCAACTACATTCCAGCACCATGCCGATAATGAATAAAACTGCGATAGAGATCTTTAAGATAATACTTGTCTTATTGTACCTATACATTTTATTTATCTTTGAAAATCAATTATGATTGATCTTCTGGACGCAAATGTATAGGGAATGCTAAAGGGGAGAATTGTTATTTTTGTCCAAAGAGTTGCAAAAGTTGAGAGATTTAAAAAAAATCATTGAATATTATGTATTTTCATCCTTTAGAGAACGGACAGAGCGGGGAGATTGGCCGAAATTAGCCCTGCAGAAGTGCGAGAAGTTAGAAAGCGATTCAAAGCCATACTTGTAGCAAATCTCGGATATGGAAAGCTCTGTCATGATAAGGTCGTTATGAATGTCTTGGCATTTGCGTTTCAGCATCCATTGATAAGCGGGCTCTCCAAACGTATCCTTGAAGATACGGCGGAAGGTGGGTACGCTGTAGCCTCCCAATTGGGCGAAGGTCTCCACGTCTTTCGCCTTCTGGTAGTTCTGCATCACGAAATACTGGAAACTGTGGCTATACCGGTAAATCGGGGCGTAAAAGGCGGCTAGCTCCTTGATGGGGTAGTAGCAGTTCAGCAAGTAGACCATCTCCGAGCGTTTGGCTTGCATCAGTCCGGAGCATCTTAAATCATCGTTGAGGTAAAGCTTCATGCCCTCGATGAAGAGTTGTATCGGCGGGACCATCGTCATTACGATGGGCTGCTGGCGTTCGTTCTCCACGATGGAGATGCCTTTGTTGAAACGATTGTCGCATATGTTTTGCGGACGCTCGAAGAGATAGATGATACATTCGGTGTAGTCGAGTACCTTGCACTCCACTTTCGAGCCGATCGGTTGCAATACGAACTGTCCGCCCCGGAACGTGGTGTCCGGGTGCTCCTCGCTGTTCAGCCAGATCTCTCCCTTGACTAGGAAAAAGACCATGTTCTGCATGCATCTTGTCTGAGGGATCACGTACCCTTTCGGATAAAGACGATACTTGAATATGTCCCTCTGGTAGAAACTACAAGAGGAACAGTCGGTATATTTGGTGCAGCGATGGTCGGTTAACATAATTGGTGTCTTTATAATTTTACTTTCTTTGTCTTGCCCTCGCTCTCGTTGTGAAAGCGATCTACGGCGGTCACTACATAGCGATATTTTACCTTACCTTTCTCGTAAGGCATCAAGTAGCCGGTTTCCCGGGTGATAGCCACGATCTTCGAGGGATCGCTCGTGTCTATCGGCTCCTTGTCGTTAAAGCGATAGACCACGAAATAGGAGGCTAGCTCCGGATTCGTGGGGCTTTGCTCCGCTTGCCAATGTAACAAGAAGCCTTTAGGTGTCCATTCGGTCTTTAGCTTGCTTACGTCTTTTGGCGGACGGTTATGCATATGGGTATAGGCCGGGATAAGGGCCGGGTAACGGTGGTAGTTCCGTTTCAGGCTGTCGGCTACGCCCTTGTTGTTCCATAGAATCTCATTGGCGGGCCAGAAACAATTGCCGCTCACGTGAGGCAAGGCACGCTCGTAACGCATCTTGCGGGTTAATTGGTCCGCTTTCATGGTGCGGGCCACGTCTTGCCCGATATATAAATGACCTCCGTTGGCGTTTTTGTCCCACCATTTGATAAGCGTGATGTAATCTGCTGCCGGGTGTCCGATCTCCCAATAGATCTGGGGGATGTTATAATCGATCCAACCTTGCTGTACCCAATAGGTGATATCGGCGTAGAGGTCGTCGTAGTTTTGCAGACCGTTGGTATTGCTACCCGATCCGTCTGCGGTGCTTTTCTTGTTGCGGTAGATGCCGAAGGGACTGATACCGAAGCGTACCCAAGGCTTGGTGAGCAGGATGGTACGTTTCAATTCCCGGATCAGGGTATTCACGTTCTCCCGGCGCCAATCGTTCCTTTGCGCCTCGCTGTATCCTTTTCGCAAGCCGTATTTCCGGAAGCTGTTATCATCCGGGAAAGGCATACCCGCTGCGGGATAGGGATAGAAATAATCGTCCATATGGATAGCGTCCACGTCGTAACGGCCGACGATATCACGCACTACCCGGCAGATAAACTGACGGCTTTCCGGCAATCCCGGGTCGAAAAGGATTTGTTTATTATAGGTGACAAACCATTCGGGATGCTTATGATAGATGTGGGAATCGGCGAAACGGGTGTTTCCCGCCGTGCTCGCCCGGTAAGGATTCAACCAAGCGTGAAACTCCATGTTCCGTTTATGGCATTCTTGGATCAGGAAGGCCATCGGGTCGAACTCACCTGCCGGGGCTACGCCTTGCTCTCCGGTGAAGAAGCGGCTCCACGGCTCGATATCGGATTTATAGAAAGCGTCCGCCTCGGGGCGCACCTGAAAGATGATGGCGTTGATGCCGCATGCTTGCAGGTAATTAAGCTTGCGGATGAAGTCTTTTTTCATCCGGGCGGGAGTCATATCCTTGTATTCGCCTTGAAAAGCGGTCTGTATCCATGCTCCCCTAAACTCTCGCTTGGCCTCCTTGCCCGTACTCGTAGCCGGACGAGGCTTCTCGCGAACCGTAGAACATGAGGTTATCGCACAAAAGAGAATCGCTACTAAGAAGCGAAAATATTTAATATACATGGGTGCCTTGCTGTGTTTGTCTATGAAATTTTCAACAAATGTAGAAGATTCCCTGTAAATATGAAATATTTCACCCTTGTTATTTTATTTACTTGGCAGTAGAGACGAGGCACACCCTGTCTAACTGTGTGAATTAGTTCGATGAAGATAAGGCAGAATCGGTTAGTTTTGGCTATCTTTGCGTTAAAGAAAAAGATAAAGGTAATATGTCTGAGAGCAATTCGATTTTCATCAAGGGGGCACGTGTCAACAACTTGAAAAATATAGATGTAGAGATTCCGAGGGACAAGCTGGTGGTGATAACCGGGCTGTCGGGGAGTGGAAAATCATCGTTGGCGTTCGATACCCTTTATGCGGAGGGACAGCGTCGGTATGTAGAGAGTTTATCCGCTTACGCCCGCCAGTTCTTGGGGAGGATGAGTAAGCCGGAATGCGACTATATTAAGGGAATACCGCCGGCTATCGCTATCGAGCAGAAGGTGAATACCCGTAATCCGCGTTCCACGGTCGGTACATCTACCGAGATTTATGAGTATTTACGCTTGTTATATGCTCGCGTCGGGAAGACGATATCGCCGGTTTCCGGCACCGAGGTGAAAAAACATCAGGTGAGCGATATTGTCAAGGAGGTCATGCGATACCCCGAGGGGACTCGTTTTGCCGTATTCGCCCCGGTTGTCTTGCCGGAAGGCCGGGATATGAAGGAACAGCTGGAGATCTTGCGGAAAGAAGGATATGCCCGTCTGTCGGTGAATGATACGGTATATCGTATCTCGGAGGTACTGGCCAGCGAGGAGTTACTGTCTTACCCGATCGAGTTGTTGGTGGACCGCCTGACGGTATCGGACGATAAGACCTTGAAAAGCCGTTTGGCGGATTCGGCCGAGACCGCTTTCTTTGAGGGCCATGGTACCTGTTTGATCCGTATTTATACGGAGGAAGGGGTAGTCGTGAAGGAATTCTCGAAGAAGTTTGAGGCGGATGGCATGATATTCGAGGAGCCTACCGATATGATGTTTAGCTTTAATAATCCGTTGGGCGCTTGTCCGACTTGTGAGGGGTTCGGTAAGGTGCTGGGCATCGATGAGAATCTGGTGGTGCCCGATAAAAGTTTGTCTGTCTACCAAGGAGCCGTGGTTTGCTGGAAAGGTGAGGTGATGGGGGAATGGCTGAAAGACTTTATCGTGAAGAGCGAGAAATATAACTTCCCGATCCACCGCCCGTATTACGACTTGACACAGAAAGAGAAAGATTTGTTGTGGCATGGGGCGAGAGGTTTACACGGCATCGACGATTTTTTTAAGTTCGTGGAAGAGAATCTTTATAAGATACAATACAGGGTGATGCAAGCCCGCTATCGGGGAAAGACGACTTGCCCGGTTTGTAAGGGGAGTCGCTTGAGGCCGGAAGCGCTGTATGTGCAAGTGGGTGGTAAGAATATCGCCGAGCTGGTAACGATGCCGGTTTCGGAGGCAAAGGCTTTCTTTGATCAACTGGAACTAGACGAGACGGATGCGGCGATCGCTAAACGTTTGCTCACGGAAATCAATAATCGCTTGCAATTCCTGTTGGATGTGGGGTTGGGTTATCTGGCTTTAGATCGCCTCTCGGCCTCTTTATCCGGAGGAGAGAGCCAACGTATCAATCTGGCTACCTCGTTGGGTAGTAGCTTGGTGGGTTCGTTGTATATTTTGGATGAGCCGAGTATCGGTCTGCATTCCCGGGATACGGATTTGTTGATCAAGGTATTGCGACAGTTGCAAGCCTTGGGGAATACCGTGGTCGTGGTGGAGCATGATGAGGAGATTATCCGTGCGGCGGATTATATCATCGATATCGGTCCGAAAGCAGGGCGTTTGGGGGGCGAGGTCGTTTATCAAGGCGATGTGAATAACCTCCGGAAATGTACCGATAGCCACACGGTACGTTATTTGACGGGAGAGGATCAGATCGAGATCCCGCCTTATCGGCGTCCGTGGAATAATTATATAGAAGTGACAGGGGCTCGGAAGAATAACTTAAAGGGTGTGGACGTGAAGTTTCCTTTGAACGTGATGACGGTGGTTACCGGTGTGAGCGGTTCGGGTAAAAGCTCCTTGGTTCGTGATATCTTCTACGAGGGCGTGAAACGTCATTTGGATGATGCCGCCCGCCTGACCGTGGATTGCTCCGGTATCAGTGGAGATTTGAATATGATTCAGGCGATCGAGTTCGTAGACCAGAACTCGATCGGAAAGAGTTCTCGCTCGAACCCCGTGACGTATATCGGTGCTTACGACGAGATCCGTAAACTATTCGGCGAGCAGCCCCTAGCGAAACAGATGGGATATAACGCCGCCTATTTCTCCTTTAATAAAGAAGGAGGTCGCTGCGAGGAATGTAAGGGCGAGGGCAAGATCACGGTAGAGATGCAGTTTATGGCGGATATCACCTTGGAATGCGAGGCTTGCCACGGTAAACGCTTCAAGCAGGATGTATTGGATGTAGAGTATCAAGGCGCTAACATATACGATGTGTTGGAAATGACCGTGAATCAAGCGATCGAGTTCTTCGAGAAAGGTTCCGGCTCCCAAGAAAAGAAGATCGTGAAACGCTTGAAACCGCTGCAAGACGTGGGCTTGGGCTATATCAAGCTGGGACAGACTTCCTCCACTTTATCCGGTGGTGAGAACCAACGTGTGAAACTGGCTTATTACTTAGGCCAAGAGAAGCAGCAACCTACCTTGTTCGTTTTCGACGAGCCTACGACCGGTTTACATTTTCATGATATCAAGACTTTGTTGAAAGCTTTCAATGCCTTGATCGAGAAAGGTCACTCCGTGGTAATTATCGAGCATAATATGGATGTGATCAAATGTGCGGATTATGTGATCGATTTAGGACCGGAAGGCGGAAAGGCCGGCGGACAGCTGGTTTGTGCCGGCACACCGGAGGAGATAGCGGCTTGCGAGGCATCCTATACCGGTAGGTTTTTAAGGGATAAGTTATAAAGAGACGATATAAAGACAAATGTAAATAGCTCCTGCCCGAATATTCGGATAGGAGCTATTTCTTTTAAGAAGAATGGGAGCATTCCCATTAATATCCTGGGTTTTGCTCGATGATTCCATTTTTCGCAAGGTCTATAACCGCTTGCGGTATCGGGCCGTATTCGTGGGTCCCTTTGATGAAACGGGCATTTTGGAGATGAGAGCGGAATGTCTTCTCATGCTCGAAATAAGTGTTCATCACGTCTGAGGCGATTCCCCAACGGACTAGATCAAAGAAACGTTCACCTTCTAAGGCGAATTCCAGACGTCGTTCGGTACGTAAGGCTCGGATCGCCTCCTCTTTGTCGGAAAATGACGGATATAATCCGATCCGGTATTTGGCGGCATCCGCTGTCCCGTCAGCGGTTTTTACGGTCTGGCTGTTCATGGCACGCTCGCGAACTTGGTTGATGTATTTCAATCCGGTAGCCAAATCGCCTAGTTCGATAGCAGCTTCGGCACGCCACAATAACACGTCCGCATATCGAATAATATAAACATTCAATGCGTTTACGTATGGCCAGATAGCCAAATAGTAACTTGAGTTCTTGGAGACAATACGTTTTTTCGGGCTATACGGACCGTAAACCGTAGCCTCACGAGGAGTCCAGTCATAGAGTTGGACATCTAGGAACATGATTCCGGGGCGGGCTACCGTGTGGTCTAGGCGGGTGTCTACATAATCATTTTCCGAAACGTCTATGCCGTCTTCCAAAGGCAAGCCGTTGGAGTCGGTCTTATAAGCGTTTACTAGGTTTTGGGAAGGACGAAGGAAACCATAGTTGGGATAAGGGCCTCCCGGAGGTAACAAACGGTCGCCCGGATTTCCGTTGTAGTTGTTCGGGGAGCCATCGTTGATAGAGGCTTGGACTGAAAATAAAATTTCAGGGCAGTTGTCATTTTCCGGCAAGAAGATATTCCGGAAGTCGGGGAGTAGCTGGTATTTGCCGGAATTGATCACCTCATCCGTCGCTGTAGCGCATTCCTGCCATTTGCCTTGGAACAAGTAAACTTTAGCCATATAAGCCCGGGCCGTCATCTTGCATGGACGTGCCACATCCGGCTGGGAATCCGGGAGACCTTCGTAGGCGGCCTTAAAATCATTCAGTATCTTCTCCCATAATTGATCGGATGTATACTCCTTATTCGAGATAGAGGCGAACGCAGAAGGATCGCTGACACTCTCGTCGAAATATGGGATCTGGTTATAGATGATCTTTAAGTTGAAATAGAAATGGGCACGCAGGAAACGCATCTCGGCGATACGGGTCTCCTTTTTATCATAATCGCTGCCTTTGAGGATACGGATCGCTTGGTTACAGCGGTTCACGCCCTCGTATAAGGCTAGCCATTTCCGATTGTAATCTTGGATAGTCGGGTCGATATGGAAGATTTCCATCAAGTGAACCGGGTTCTGGTCTCCCGTACCACCTCCGCCTTTGTAGGTATCGTCTGAGATCACATCGCCAAATTGCCAGTTGGAGCATCCTGAATTCAAGCCGGAGCTGGCATCGTCCATCTGGCCGTCTAGGATGGAATAGGCGGAGATAATCAATCCCTCGATGTTATTGGGATCTTGTGCTTGTTCGGGAGTCAGTTCGCCTACAGGTGTCTCTTCCAGAAAATCGCTGCATGATGTCAATGCGAATACGGCACAGGCCGCTATAATCATTTTCTTCATATTCTAGTTTGTTGTTGTTTGATGATTAAAAACTTACGTTTACTCCAAAGGTGAAGGTGCGGGATAACGGATAGATGCCGCGGTCCACACCCATATCTAGGTTACGGTAGTCACTGGAGTAACTTTGTAATCCCACTTCCGGATCGATACCGTCGTATCCTGTGATCGTGAATAAGTTAGTTGCTTGCGCATAGATATACAAGCTATTGAACTTAATCTTGGATAGGATGGACTGAGGTACGGAATAACCGATTTTCATGTTCTTTAAGCGAACGAAAGAAGCGTCTTGCACATAGTAAGACGAGGGCCGGATGTTATTGTTCGGATCGTCCATGGTGACACGGGGTATGTCCGTATTCGTGTTGGTTGGTGTCCATGCATTAACGACACGGCTGTTTTTGTTGTATTGCGATTGATTGTAGAAATCACCCACATAACGGGTCAAGTCGTATACATCGTTTCCGAACATTCCCTGAAAGAATAGACTGAGGTCAAAATTATGGAAGTTGACTCCTAATGTAAGGCCTGCTGTGACATCGGGGAGCGGGTTACCGATATAGTCACGGTCGTTACCGTCTATTACGCCATCTCCGTTTACGTCTACGAACTTGATATCACCCGGTTTTGCGTTAGGTTGGAGTAGTTCGCCTTTATTATTGGTATATGATTTGATCTCCGCCTCGCTCTGGAATAAACCGTCTTCTTTATAAGCGTAGAAAGAGCCGATTGGTTGACCGATGGCGGAACGAGAAACCTCTTGATCGAAGTTGAGGGAGTGAATCACACTGGTAGGCAGTCCGATATAGGAGACATCACCGTCTAATTCCGTCATCTTGTTCTTGATAGCGGACATATTGAAGGCGACATTGAACCCGAAATCTTTATTGATGCTCTTATTGTAGCTGACCTCAGCTTCGAAACCCCGGTTACGCATTTTCCCGACATTGTCCCATACCGTTTGGTTTGTACCCCCCACGGTACCGATCAAGGGACGCTCCCATAATAAGTCCTTGGTATCTTTGTTAAACCAATCCAGCACAACGGTTAGGCTGTTATCTAGGAAGCCTAGATCCAGCCCGACATTAGTTTGCGTGGTGGTCTCCCATTTCAAGTTTGCGTTACCGTAACGGGTTTGGGTGTATCCGGTTGTCACGGAACTTTGGCTACCGTCGATCGGATAGTTGGAGTGGTTCGGATTACTCATGTAAGAATCGATCGTGGAATAAGCCGGGATATCAGAGTTGCCGTTTTGTCCCCAACCTATGCGGACTTTCATGTTGCTGATAGCCGGAATATCATAAAACGGTTCGCTACTGATACGCCAGCCTGCGGAGACAGCCGGGAAATTACCCCATTTATTGTTACCAAGTTTAGAAGATCCGTCACGTCGGAACGTGGCTGCGAATAAGTAGCGGTTGTCGAAATTATAATCAATTTTACCGAAATAAGACATCATCTTGGAAGTAAAGGCAGAACCTGCGTTCTTCTGGGAGCCGCTATCGCCCGCATCGAGGAAATGGAAGTTATCGTCATCCGAGGCAAAGCCTTCACGGGAGGCGGAGAAATATTCCTCTTGATAACGGTTTGTCTCGATACCTAATAAGGCTCCGATCGTATGTTTATCGAATGTCCGTAAATAGTTTAACGTGTTCGTGAATACCCAATTGAAGTTCCAACGGTTTTGCGTGCTCAACGTACTCAAGGGTTGCTGGGTGTTCAATTCGTTGTATTTGGCCTTGAAGCTTCGTTTATACAGGTTTTTGTAATCCGCTCCGAAGTTGGTCTTGAAATAAAGTCCCTCTAGGATATTCAGTTCGGCGAATAGATTACCGAATAGACGGGTGGTACGATCTTTATTATCCTTATTACGGTATAATTCGCCTAACGGGTTGGAGATGTCGGCGATCGGGTTGCTGCCGAAATTCCCGTCCAGATCGTAAACAGGGGTAATGGATACGGTCTTATAGGCGTTGTATAACATACCTCCCAGTGCGGCGTTATTGGTGACCGAGGTTCCCCACGCATGTGATAATGTGGCGTTCTCACCGATTTTCAAACGATCGTTGAAGAGCTTGAACTCATTGTTGAAACGTCCGGATATACGTTCGAAACCAGTATATTTCATAAGACCGTCTTGGTTGAAATAGCCTAGGGAGAACAAGTGGCTGCTAACTTTATCTGCTTTCGCCAGAGAGAGGTTATAGGACTGGACCATGGCTTTTTGCATGATCTCGTCAACCCAATCCACGTCTCCCGAGGGAAGGCGGTGATCTGCGTCAAGGAATTCCGGAATTACGGCGGTCTCGCCGGAGCCATACACGTCGCTTACTGGTGATTTCCCGTCGTTACGCTGTGCCTGCCATAATAAGTCGCCATATTCTTGGGCGTTTAGCATACGCATCTGTTTTGCCGAGGTTTGTACACCCACGTAAGCGTCTAGGTTTACCCGGAAAGTACCTTCCTTCCCTTTTTTTGTACTGATGATAACCACGCCGTTTGCCGCACGTGCGCCATAGATGGAAGCAGAAGAAGCATCTTTCAATACCTGCATACTTTCGATATCATTCGGGTTGAGAAAATTGATGCCGCCCTCTACTGGCACGCCATCGATGATATAAAGCGGATCATTGTTACGGATCGTGCTGAAACCGCGTACACGTACCGCTACGCCTCCGCCGGGCATATTATCCGGGATTACGTTTACGCCGGACAATTTACCTTGCATCATTTGATCTACACTGGATACCGGGGTATCTTTCAGGTCGCCTACCTCCAGTACGGAAACAGCACCGGTAAGGTCTTTTTTCTTCTGTACACTATAACCTACCACGATAACCTCGTCTAGGTTCTGGGTGTCATCCTGCAATTGGATCGTGAGGGGAGAACCATTCCCGGCTGGAATCTCCTTGGTGTTATAACCGATATAAGTAACGACCAATATGCTTTGCTTGTTTTGCAGCGAGAGAGAAAATTTGCCGTCAAAATCGGTTACGGCTCCATTTGTAGTCCCTTTCTCAATCACGTTAGCCCCGATAATTGGTTCTCCGTTCGTATCGGTGACTACGCCACTTACCGTGAATGTCTGTTGAGTGATCGTCATTCGTCCAGTAACGTTTGGCAGATCCTCCGCCGGTGCCGCATTGATTGGCTGTAAGTATGCTACGCCTAGCAAAAGAGCGGGAATCGCCATCGTAAAGTAATTTCTGTTGTCCATCCTTTTGTCCTTAAAATATATTAGAATTAATCTATTTTTTCAGAACGCAAAGGACGTGTGATTATATTACGATGATATGTCTATGTTATTAAAAATATGTTCACGATTGTATTGCCTTTCAGGGATATGACGATTAGGCTACGATTACAAAAATGATATTGGCTGTCTTTTGCGTATTGGTTAATGACGTTTTAGTACTAGTGAATAAAATGTAAGAATTATGAAAGTAACTCATTTTAAGAAAGTAAGCGAAACAAGTGGTGTGTGTGTCCTGTTAAGATTGTACTTATTTATAATCGAATAATTTATACTGTGCGTAGTCTTTACGAGACATTCAAGTAGCCTGTGAAGGCGAAAAAGCAGTAATATTAATACTAGTGTAATAAAATAAAGTTCATTCAGCCTGTTCTTCTGTGAAGAAAAACAGGCTGTGTTTTTATTGCTTGGCAGGATCATCGTCTTTATTCCACTTATCTCGCATTCTCAGACGTTTGACTTGCAGATAGCGTAGAAGGATGATGATGACGAGCGTAGCGCCGATCATCAAGAAATATTCGGTATAATTGTTTCCGGGATTGTTTCCCGGCCAGCCGATGATACTCATTACGATTAAGTAAACAAGTAAGGCAATTGTTGTGATATTGATCTTCTTCATATTCGTTTTATTCTAAAAACAGGGCAAAGATATAAGATTGTTTCGGGCTTTAGGAGGTTAAAACGCATTTGTACTGTGCCCGATAATGTTCTGTTTGAATAATTAAGATATATAAACCTTGTGGGAGGGGAATCGGGAGGATAGGGTTCCCTGCCTGTACCGCTTGCGTGAATACTAATATGCCTGCCGGAGTAAACAGTTCGACTTTACCGGGGGATGGAAGATTAGTAATGAATAAAGTCTTGTTCTCTAGCTGATAGCTTAATTCCGGAAATGAAAATACTTGATTGGAAACAGGGGAATCTTGTCGGGCTTGAGGTTCCGATGTCGGGAAAGATATGGGTGCGTTCGTTGATAATAATTTATAATTGGCTGGTTCGGATGTATTATATACAGATAGGCTGGTACTTTTATTCGCTTTGACAAAGAAAGCGGAGAATGGAGGGATGGCGAAATCGCTACCGATCACGTAGGGTTGGTAGGTGGAACCGTCATATATATAAATGTATCCGTCTAAGGCCAAGTTTGATTCTATTTGACTAAGAGATAAAGGAGCCGGCAGAGGATTACCGCATAGATACCAGCCGTTGTGATTCTGGTTCTGGCTTTGGTTGTTAATGCTTACCGGAATAGAGGCTTGACCGTTTTTTCCGAAATCTATAGGGATATCTTTTGCTTTCGAGGAGAAACGAAGGTTCTGGCGATCGGCGGAAGCGTCAATAGCGATCAGGTACCCCTTGTTCTTCTTGAAGATGGGCTGGGATGTATTGATTATTGTTTGTGGTATGACTTCCCAGTTGTTGGAAGGGCTTTGTGAATTAGCTCGCTTTTCTCCGTTATAGGTTTGTACGTAAAAGTAATTACCGTTTGTATCGCTTTTGTCATCACCCAGTTGGAAATCCGGGTCTATGCCGGAAGCGAATACATCGAAGGGGAAGGAGATAAAATACCATTTGCCTTTTTGAGCGAAGGTCTTCTCGATTGTTATTTTGCCGGAGATGTTAATAGTTCCAGACGATCGCAAGGTGGAGGAAGACGCCAAGATACCATCATTAGGATAGATGGTAAGGTTATTTGCGGATAGATTTCCGGTTGGTAAAATATGGATATTTCCATTGCCAATAAAGATATCTTTACAGCTGATATTTGTATTTATGGAGATATTGCCGTTAATCAAGGCGTTGCGGTGACGGTAGGCGGGTAGGTGGCTCCAGCGATCCTCATGGTTCCAATCGCTGTTTCCGGTAAATAGGGAATAGGTAGGAATGATTCCATGAGCATAAACACTGTCTACATAATAATAGCCGTTTTTGGTATTGGCGGCCGGTGTGGGGACGATAAGATCTAAGCCCGGAGGATTGTTTTTTATATCTGTGGTTTTGAAAGGATTGATGCCACTCTCTCCTATGGTTGGAACTAAGGAGGGATAACTTGTTTCCCCTTTTCGATAGGTTCTGGCTCTCATGCCTTCTCCTTCTACTAGAAGGATGCCCCCTTTCCGTATACTGATTTTTATATCTTGATGATCTGTTAACGTGAAATGCTCAAAAGCCACTTGCGTATTCATTGGCATTCGTAACCCGTAGTTACCGTGGCTGTTAGGAATATCTTTCACGCCGGAGATATCTTCAATAAGGGCTTCACCTGTAATGGCATAATCCCAATTATCAGTAGGAAGTCCCTCAAATGTCTGCATCCGAAACGTATCCCGGATAGATATATTTGCGTTACTTTGCACAAAGCTTTCCCATGTAGACGGATTTGAAACTTGTGACTGGATAAATTGTTGTACGAATAGGAATGCCGTACAAGCGACAACGCATCTGGATAGATGCCAAATTCTCTTTTTCATAGCTAAGTTGATTTATATTTGTAAATATGTTCGCAAATATACGTAAATAATTGAAATAATATATCTTTGTGGCATGAAAGAATTTATCATATCTGAGGCACAGACCGAGAAGGCCGTTTTGGTGGGTTTGGTTACCCCTGAGCAAAATGAGCAAAAAGTTAAGGAATATCTGGACGAATTGGCTTTCTTGGCCGATACGGCAGGGGTGGATGCGGTAAAGCGTTTTACCCAGAAAATGGATTACCCGAATTCCGTCACTTTTGTCGGGACCGGTAAATTGCAGGAAATTAAGGAGTATGTGGTAGAGAATGAGATCGGTTTGGTGATCTTTGATGATGAGCTGAGTCCGAAGCAACTCCGTAATATTGAGAAAGAATTGCAGGTGAAAATCTTGGATCGTACGAGCTTGATCTTGGATATCTTCGCTAGCCGTGCACAGACCGCCCATGCGAAGACACAGGTGGAGCTTGCACAATATAAATATATGTTACCCCGCTTGACTCGTCTGTGGACACACTTGGAGCGTCAGCGAGGCGGCGTAGGTATGCGTGGTCCGGGTGAGACACAGTTGGAGACTGATAAACGTATTATCTTGGATAAGATCGCACGATTGAAGAAAGAGCTGGTGGATATTGACAAGCAAAAAAGCGTACAACGGAAAAACCGGGGTAAGATGGTACGTGTAGCGTTGGTCGGATATACGAACGTAGGTAAATCTACCTTGATGAACTTATTGAGCAAGAGTGAGGTCTTTGCCGAGAATAAGTTGTTCGCTACGTTGGATACGACCGTACGCAAGGTCATTATCGAGAACTTGCCGTTCTTGCTGTCTGATACGGTCGGATTTATCCGCAAGTTACCGACCGAGCTGGTGGAATCTTTTAAATCTACCTTGGATGAGGTACGGGAGGCGGATTTGCTGGTACATATCGTGGATATCTCACACCCGACTTTTGAGGAGCAAATAGAGGTCGTGAACCGTACGTTGGCGGAGATCGATAAGACCGAGAAACCGATGATCATGGTTTTCAATAAGGTGGACGCATTTACCTTTGTCCCGAAAGAGGAAGATGATTTGACCCCTCGTGGTCGTGAGAATATCGATCTGGATGAACTGAAACGTACGTGGATGGGAAAATTGCAAGATAATTGCATCTTTATCTCCGCCAAGGAACGTACGAATATAGAGGCGTTGAAAGAGATGTTGTATGAACGGGTCAAACAAATCCATATCACCCGTTTCCCTTACAATGACTTCCTCTTTCAGCAATACGATGAAGAGTAGAGTCTTACAAAATTAGTACCAATGAATCATTTGAGAAATTTGCGGCCGGATGAGATCGCCACCTTGCGATCTCAGGCTTGCCGGGCCGATGATTGGAATCAAGTTTGGGTTCCAGAGGTGTTTGATATTGAATATGTGAACCACGTGCGTTTTTCGGGAGTGGTTAAGTTAGGAGCCTTTCGTAAAGCGTTTACTCTATCGGGAGGATTGGTAAAGCATAGCGGGCTTCGTCATGTTACCCTACATAATTGTACGTTGGGAGATAATGTGTTGATTGAAAACGTACAGAATTATATCGCTAATTACCGGATCGGTGATGACTGCTTTATCCAGAATATAAATGTTATGTTGGTGGAAGGCAAGGCTACGTTCGGGAATAATGTCGAGGTGTCGGTCTTGAATGAGACCGGCGGGCGTGAGGTTCCGATTTACGATGGCCTGTCGGCTTCATTGGCTTATATTATCGCTTTGTACCGCCATCGTCCGGCCTTGATCGAACGCTTGCGGGATATGATTACCGCTTATACGGAGGGTATCGCCTCTACGGAGGGAACGGTTGGCGATAAGGTCAAGATTGTCAATACCGGTACGATCCGTAACGTGAAGATTGGTGATTATGCGACCATAGAGAATAGCGCACGTCTGGAAAATGGTTCCGTAAATAGTAAGAGAGAGGCCCCGGTATTTATCGGGGATAGTGTGATTGCGCAAGATTTCATTGTCTCTTCGGGAGCCAAGATCGCGGATGCCGCTAAGATTATCCGTTGCTTTATCGGACAGGCTTGCCAAGTGACGCATAACTTCTCGGCCCATGATTCCTTGTTGTTCAGCAACTGCGCTTTCGAGAATGGGGAGGCTTGCGCTATATTCGCCGGTCCGTTTACGGTGTCTATGCATAAGAGCAGTTTGCTGATAGCGGGAATGTATTCGTTCTTGAACGCGGGAAGTGGCTCCAACCAGAGTAATCATATGTATAAGCTGGGACCGATCCATCAAGGGATCGTGGAACGTGGTTCCAAGACTACCAGCGACTCGTATATTCTTTGGCCGGCCCGTATCGGCGCTTTCTCTTTGGTAATGGGCCGCCATCATCATCATAGCGATACTTCCGATATTCCATTCTCCTATTTAATAGAGAAGGATGATGAGACTTACTTAGTCCCGGGAATTAATCTTCGCAGCGTAGGTACGATCCGTGATGCCCAGAAATGGCCGAAGCGTGATAAACGTACGGACCCGGATCGCTTGGATATGATTAACTATAATCTATTGAGTCCCTATACGATCCAGAAGATGCTGAAAGCAGTAGATATCTTGAAAAACCTACAAGCATTGGTTGGAGAGACTTCCGAGATTTATTATTATCAGAATACTCGTATAAAAGGTTCCTCCCTCCGGAATGCGTTGAACTTTTATGGCATGGCAATTAATAAGTTCTTTGGTAACTCGTTAATCAAGCGTTTGGAAGGTACGACCTATTATTCTATGGAAGAGGTCTGGGAGCAATTGCGTCCTACGGAATCCAAAGGCTCCGGAGAATGGCTGGACTTGGCGGGCTTGATCCTCCCGAGGGAACCGCTAGATGCCTTGTTGCAAGATATCGAACAGGGGGAAATCGCTTCCTTAGAGGATGTGGAATGCTTTTTCCGTTTGGTTCATGGACGTTATTATTCCTTGGAATGGACATGGGCCTACGAGATGATCGAACGTTATTATGGGGTGGATCTCCGTTCGATTTCCGCCGCGGAGATTATTGATCTGGTTCGTCGTTGGCAAGAATGTGTGATCCGCTTGGATGAGATGCTTTATGAGGATGCCCGTAAGGAATTCTCTTTGACTTCTATGATCGGTTTCGGTGTGGATGGTTCCAACAAGGAAAAACAACAGGATTTCGAGGGTGTTCGAGGAGATTTCGTGAATAACCCGTTTGTTACCGCCGTGCAGGAACATATCGTGAATAAACGGGCACTTGGGGATGAACTGATCGAGAGGTTGAAACCTTTAGTATAAAGCTTATGAAACCATTATTTCAAGAACTGCCATTCCCGATAGATAGTCACATTCATTTCTATGTGGAGGATCTACCGCATTTTATAGTGCCTTGGCACTACCATCCGGCTATTGAGATAATGTATATCACAAGTGGTACGGGTACTCGCTTTGTCGGGGATCATGTGGAAGGATATTTCGAGGGCGATGTTTGTATGATCGGCCCTCAACTGCCACATGAGTGGAGAAACGACCCTGTTTATTTCGATAAGAGTTCCGGCTTGCGGGCTACTTGTATTTGCTTGTTCTTCAAGCGTCAGATTTTTGAACCTAATTTAATCCGTCTTCCGGAGATGAATAATATCCGGGAATTGATAGAGCGTTCCCGTAGAGGGATTAAGTTTGTGGGTAAGTCCCGGAAGAAGATTGCCGAGCTGATCAGCCAATCCGCCAATGAGACGGGAGCGAGTAGGGTGATCAAATTGATTGCTTTACTGGAATTAATGGCGACTTCCGAAGAATATGAGATATTAGCCAGTACGGGGTTTACGGAAACGGTCAACTCGGACGATTTCGAGCGTTTCAATAAGGTCTATAAATATCTGGTGAAGAACTTCACGTCTCCAGTGAAGCTGGAGGAAGTCGCCGCTTTGGTAGGCTTGACTCCGACCGCTTTTTGTCGTTATTTCAAGAAACGGACCAAGAAGACTTTCGTGGAGTACTTGAATGACATGCGCATAGGACACGCGAAAAAACTATTGATAGAGGGAAATCTGAAGATATCCACGATTAGCTCCGAGGCCGGATTCAATAATCTATCCAACTTCATCGGCCAATTTAAGAAAACCACGAATATGCTTCCATCCGAGTACCAGAAAAAATATAAGGAGCGCCTGGATGGAGAATAAGGGCAGGATTTCATAGTTGTTTGGAAAAATACTAAAATAAAGCCCAAGGTATTCGATCTATTTTTGCGATATAAGTTGTATCGTAAAATAGAATATCATGGAACATAAAAAGATTGTAATCCCATCCTTGTCATTTTTTCAAGATGAGCTAAAGGGGGAAGGTGTGGTAAAGAGCCGGAGAACTTTAGGCGAGCTTGCCGGAATTTTTGAGAATCAAGATGCTTATTCCCAATTACCATTAGATCAATTAGCATACGAGGTATATAGTTATTTACCGGAGCGGGAAGGCACTCCGGGAGGGCTTTATTTTGGTATTACTCAATTATATCCGGGAAAGGTGGGAGATGAGTATTTCATGACGAAAGGCCATTTTCATCAACAAGAGGATCGTTCGGAGTATTATTGGGGATTGGAAGGCGAAGGTATGTTGATCTTGATGGACCGAGAACGGAATACGTGGGCGGAAAGGATGATGCCGGGTAGCCTGCATTATATACCGGGCGGTGTAGCGCACCGGGTAGCTAATACTGGAAATAGCGTCTTGTCATTTGCTGCGTGCTGGCCTTCGGATGCCGGGCATAATTATGAAGAGATCGCGAATAAGGGCTTCTCGGCCCGATTGGTAGAAGTGGACGGTACCCCTAAATTGCGATAGCTTATGTATACGATAGCGATAGATTTAGGGGGGACGGTCGTAAAGATCGGACTATTGTCTGATGGTGAGATCGTAGACTGTGTGAGATTACCTTCCCGTCTGGCTCTGGGATTAGCTCCGAACTTACCTAAGATAAAGGAGGCGATTGATCGGTTGTTGGCCGCTTGGCGTATTGATGTGGCTGCGCTTCGTTGTATCGGCCTGGCTTTTCCCGGGCTGGTAGATCCAATTCATAACCGGGTAATCTCTACGAATGAGAAGTATGATGATGCCTGTTCGATCAGTCTGGATAAATGGGCATGGGAGAATTGGGAAGTTCCTTTCTGCATGGATAATGACGCTCGTTTGGCCGTAGCCGGAGAATGGTGGCAGGGTGCGGCCCGGGGAAAGAACAATGTAGTCATGATGACAATCGGAACCGGTATCGGTACGGGAGTCGTGATTGATGGACGGCTCCTGTATGGACAGCATTTTCAAGCGGGTTCTTTGGGTGGGCATTTTGTGCTGGATTATAAGGGCCGTCGGTGTTCATGCGGGAATAACGGCTGTGTAGAAGCTCTGTCTTCCTCTTTCTTCTTACCGACCATTGTCAGGGAGCATGCCCTTTTATCGGAATCGTTTAAACGAGATGCGGATGTCTATGATTTCAAGCGCATTTTTAGGTTAGCGCAGGAGGGGGATGAAGATGCTTTATTAATTAGGAATGAATGTATGGATATCTGGGCGTCGGCGATAATAACCTATATACATGCTTATGATCCGGAAGTCGTGATTCTAGGTGGGGGGATTTTAAAAAGCCAAGAGGTGATTATCCCTTATATCAGCAAACGAGTGGATGAGTTGGCTTGGTGTCCTTCCGGGAAAGTCCCGATTGTGCCGGCAATCTTGGGCGATGACGCCGCTTTATTCGGTTTGGAGTATTTCATGGTAAAACAACAGCAAAATGAACGGATTTGTATTTGATAAAGGAATTGATATAACACCGGTTCAATCGCCTATGGGGTTTACCTATGGGGCGGGTGTATTTGGTCCGGAGGTCGAGATTCGCCGGCTGGAAGATATACGGGCTAGTTTGCGTGATCCTCAATGCAAGGGACCGGAGCAGGTTTACTCGATCGCTATGGATGTCGGCAAAGAAGAACATCGTGCGTTGCTGAATAAGTTACATTTGTTATTCGGGGTAGTGACATATAGTGCTGGTAAATTGGGGCAGGAGCCAGTCAGAAGTCAAGGGCATATTCATAAGATATCTCCTTATAGCGGTTGGTCTACGCCGGAGATCTATGAGATTTGGTCGGGAGAGGCGATTATTTATATGCAGGAGTATGCGGAGGATCAGCCCGGTCGATGTTATGCGGTACATGCCTTTCCGGGGGATGTAGTGATCGTTCCTCCCTATTGGGTACATGCGACGATTAGCGCGAATCCGAGATTGCCTTTGACTTTCGGAGCGTGGTGCGATAGAGATTATGGTTTTGTGTATGAGGGGGTTCGTAAACACAGGGGAATCGCTTGGTTTCCTGTATTTAATGGAAGCGATGAATTAGAATGGATCGCAAATTCGATGTACGATTCCTCTCATTTGATTTGTAAATCTCCTTCGGATTATATTTCTTTAGATATTCGGAAAGGGGTATCTATTTACAGACAATTCGAGGAAAATCCGGAGATTTTCTTATATGTGCCTAATCCGGCGTTGAAGGCGGAGGTATGGCGTGATTTCGAGCCTTGAGTTTATAGATGGATTAAATACACAAGAAAAACATGAAAAACACGAGCTATAGATATTGGATGATTTATGTAATAGCGATTGTCGCCGCTATGGGAGGACTATTGTTTGGCTTTGATACCGGCGTGATTTCCGGGGCGATTCCTTTTTTCCAGAAAGATTTTGGTATAGACGATAGTATGGTGGAGGTAGTTACTTCCTCCGGTTTGCTGGGAGCTATTCTGGGAGCGCTGTGTTGTGGTAAATTGACGGATCGCATAGGACGTAGGAAAGTCATTTTGACTTCGGCTGTTATTTTCGCTTTCGGTGCGTTAGGATCGGGTTGGGCTCCGGACATTTACCACTTGATTGCCGCCCGTTTATTCTTGGGAGTGGCTATCGGGATCTCTTCTTTTGCTGTACCTCTTTATATTGCGGAAGTTTCCCCGGCGAAGTCACGGGGGATGTTTGTCGCCATGTTCCAATTGATGATTACGATCGGGCTTCTGGTATCTTATCTTTCGGATTTGTATTTTGCGGATGAGACGTCTGTTTCATGTTGGAGGCCAATGTTTTATGTGGGGGTGATTCCCGCTATTATTTTGTTCGTGGGTATGTTGCTGGTTCCACCATCTCCAAGGTGGTTGATGTCTGTTGGCCGGGAGGAAGAGAGCCTATCCGTCTTAAAGATGGTCGAGCATCCGGATTTGGTAAATGCCTCATTTGAGCAGATGCGGAATGAGATGCGAAAGAATGATGAGCGACAAGGATGTTTTGAGGATCTGGCCCAGCCTTGGTTACGGAATACGTTAGTTATCGCTATCGGTATTATGTTTTTCCAGCAATTTGTAGGTATCAATACCGTGATTTATTATAGCCCTAAAATCTTTTTGATGGCCGGTTTCGATGGTGCGGTCTCTGCGATTGGAGCCTCTGTCGGGGTAGGTGTTGTCAATTTATTATTCACGTTGTTGTCTGTCTACTTCGTAGATCGGCTGGGAAGGCGTAAACTTTATTTTCTGGGGTTGAGTGGTATCGTGATTTCCTTGTCGCTACTCGCTACCTCTTTTATATTCGCCGCTCAATTAGGGGATTCCGGGAAATGGCTTTCCATTGTCCTTATTTTCTTATATGTGGGATTTTTCGCTATCAGCATCGGGCCGCTAGGTTGGTTGATTGTGTCGGAAGTGTTTCCACAAAAGTTAAGAGGGCTGGGGACTTCTCTCGGCTCGTTGTCCGTATGGTTTTTCAATGCGATCGTATCATTTACTTTTTTCAAGATACTGAAGGTATTCTCAATACCGGGAACCGATTTAACGATCAATGGCGAAAGCCAAGGGAATCCGGCGGGAGCGTTCTTATTTTATGCGTTCATTGGAATTGTGGCGATTATTTGGGGATATTTCTATGTACCGGAAACGAAAGGAGTTTCATTGGAGAAGATCGAGGCTTTTTGGAGAAAAGGAGGACACCCGAAAGATAAAATAATATAATATGGATAGAAGAGTATTTATTAGACAAACAGCAGTTGCGGCATTAGGCGGCTTAGTGGCTTTTGATTTATCAAAGGCATCAACTAAAAGAGAAATGGCTTTTGCCGGGAAAGGAGAAATCTCGCCCCGGGCAATCACTATGTGGGATTTTTCTTGGTTGGAGAGGCGTTGGTCCGGAGCCGGTTATGAGGACTGGGACCAAGTATTGGACGAGCTCTCGGAACGGGGGTATAATGCGATACGTATTGATGCTTATCCTCATTTAATGGCGGAGAATCCAATGAAGAAATGGTTACTTAAAGAAGTTTGGAATCAGCAAGATTGGGGAAGTCCGGATATGAATGAGGTACAAGTTCAACCGAATTTGAACTTGTTCTTGTCGAAATGTAAGGAGCGGGATATTAAGGTCGGGCTTTCTTCTTGGTATCGTCTCGATGTGGATGAGGTTTGCCTGAAATTGGATACACCGGAGAAATTGGCGGATTGCTGGCTGACAACCCTTCGTTCGGTCGAGGAGGATGGGTTATTGGATACGATCCTTTATGTAGATCTTTGCAATGAGTGGCCCGGTGATTCGTGGGCTCCTTTTTTCGCTAAAACCTATCCGAATGTCGGTTGGGGGAATTGGTATAAGGAGGAATCCTTACGATGGATGAAAACCTCGTTGGAGAAGATGCGACAAGCATATCCGGATATGCCATTCTTATATTCTTTTGATCATGGGGATGTCAAGAAATATGAAGAGGTGGATTGCTCTTTTCTTGATTTGTATGAGCATCATATTTGGATGGCCCAACAGAATGGTGGAGAATTTTATAAGCTGGTGGGATATGGCTACAATCGTTTTTCACCGGATGATTATAAGAATGTGGTGAAAAACGCGGAACGGGTTTATCGGGAAAGACCTGAATATTGGCAGAAATTGTTGACTGATAAGATCGAGCTTATGGCTTCCGTGGCCCGGAAGAATCGCCGTCCTCTCGTTACGACAGAATGTTGGGGATTGGTGGATTATAAGGATTGGCCTTTATTGAAATGGGATTGGATAAAGGATCTTTGCGAGTTAGGAGCTATTACGGCTGCCCGTACGGGTATGTGGGTCGGTGTAGCAACCAGTAATTTTTGTGGGCCTCAGTTTGTTGGAATGTGGCGGGATGTGGAATGGCATAAACGATTGACCTCTATTATCCGTTCTTCTCCGATTGATGCGTCTCTCATGAAGAATAATGAGGTAGCGGCCAAATTGTTGAAACGGCTTTAATCTTGGGATGGTATGTATTACGATCATTCTTATATTTTGATAAGATTCTAAAAGCAGGAGGTAACTTTCTATAAAGTTTATGTCTTTAATAATTGTAACTTGCCTTCGTAAAAGAGTTAAATAAATTGGATGTCATGAAAAGAATAATTTTAATTATGTGTTGTTTCCTATCTGTATTCGCTTGGGCCGATGATGGGAGGACAACGATCTCATTAAATGGGGAATGGGATTTCGATCAAACGGAACTGGCTTTTCCTCCACGGAAATATACCCGTAAGATACCGGTTCCGGGATTGGTGCATTTAGCAAGGCCTAAAATCTCTCAATACGAGAAATTCTTTAAGAAACCTGACGGCGTGGAGCTGGTGGAACAGTTTAATTTCTTAGAGAGAGATTATACGCCGATGTATAATTGGTATAAGCGGAAAGTATTTATCGATGAGAAATTTAAGGATGAGCAATTATTCCTTACGATAAAGAAAAGCCAATATGTTACACGAGTCTTCGTGAATGGGCATGAAGTGGGGGCTTCTATGGAATGCTATACTCCAATGGATTTTAATATTACGAGTGCCGTAAAATATGGCTCGGACAATGAGATATTGATTCAGGTGGGCGACCGGGCGTGGTTGCCTAGCGAGGCCGCCGGCGGAACGGATAAGGAGAAAGTCCATTACCTACCCGGAATCTGGGATGATGTGTTCATTACGGCTACCGGTAAGATGCGGGTCGATAAAGTTTTGTTCCTGCCTTCTCTGGCTAAAGGATTGGTGACAGTTAAGACCTTGGTGAGAAGTTTGTATCCACCCCAAATGTTGTATGGGGATAAAATGAAGGATTCTTGTAAGATTGAGTTCTGTGTCAAGGAGAAGACTACGGGGAGGATAGTAGGAAAGAAAATGATTGAAGGTGAGGCTAAGCGGGATAATAGGACTTATTTCGAAACGAGTATCTCTTTGGATAATCCGAAGGCTTGGACTCCTGATTCCCCTTTCTTGTACGAAGGTGAGGTCTCGGTGTATGACCAAGATGAGCTTGTAGATCGTTATTCCGTGAACTTCGGTATGCGTGATTTTTTTCTAAAAGGTAAATTCTTTACGCTTAATGGGGATAAATTCTACTTACGAGGTTCCAATATTACGCTTCAACGTTTCTTTGAGGACCCGGATTGTCAAGCGTTGGCTTGGGATCGGGAATGGGTGAAGAAGCTGATGGTAGACCTGCCAAAGTCAATCGGTTGGAACGCTATGCGAATATGTGTAGGAATTGTACCTGACTTCTGGTATGACCTTTGCGACGAGTATGGTATCGTATTACAGAATGAGTGGCTATATTGGCAAAATCATGGATGGGATGAACAGGTACGTAAGGAGTATACGAATTGGGTATGGAGCGATGGGAATCATCCCAGTATCGTGATCTGGGATGCGATCAATGAGAACTGGGACAATTATATAGGAAATACGCTGATTCCCGAACTAAAGGAATTAGACCCGACCCGGATCTGGGATGCCGGTTACATGACATCAGATCAGATGGGGACGAACGATGAGATGGATGAACCACACCCTTATCGTGCGCTTACGTTGATGCATTCCAGCGAACTGAACGATTACTTCAAAAACAATCCCTATAACTTAGGTGCATTGCATGAGAATTGGGTAGGTTTCTCTTCTATACTAGATGCGGGCGTTCCTCAGTTGGTGAATGAGTACGGATGGATTTGGTTATGGCGTGATGGACGGCCCTCGAAATTGACACTTAACAATTACAATTACTATCTTGGCGAGAATGCCACTCCGGAACAATGTCGTGAATTGCAGGCATATTGGTTGGAACTTGAGACGGAATGGCTGCGTTCGGAACGTTCGGTAGGCGGAATCTTGGCTTTTTGTCATTTGACAAATAATTATGGTTTCACGGGAGATTGGTTCATCAATGATATCAAGGATTTGGAACCTTCACCGGCTTTCCGCTGGTTCAAGCATTGTTTCGCCCCCTCGGCAGTCTTTATCGATTTAGCGGATCGTCGTTATACCAAACATCTCGAGCCTTTGAAACCGGGTAGTGATTTAGTATTCAACTTGGTAGGGGTGAACGACTTGAATAAGGAGTCGTCTGGAAAAGTTCTCTTGAAACTACTAGACGAGAAAGGAACTATTATTTCGACACAAGAAGAGTCTATTGTGATTGAACCTTTTGGCAAGCGGCTTCAGCCTTGCCTTCTGAAATTGCCCTCAAAAGCAGGAGGTTATCTTTTGATAGCCGAGTATCATGAGAAGGGGGGGGCGAAACCAGTACTTAGTCGCCGTTATCTAAAAGTAGGCGATGCGGTAACCTCTTTCAAAGATTACTTCGAGTATACATTAAATTAGTTAGGTTAGCTTTTATATCCAATTTCCTACGGCGGCACTCCTCGTGAGTGCTGTCGAGGGGAATGCTACCCCTTTTTTGAAAATACTCAGAGTCCGACTAACCAAAAAGTAATGTTAGGAATATTGTTTAAACCTTTAAATTCGAATAGTTTATGAAAAAGAAAAGTAAGGATCAGCGATGGCGTTGGATATGTGTCGGGTCATTATTGCTCGCTTCCTTAAATGGCAATCTGGAGGCAAGCGGCCTTTCCCATCCTGATGTAAATCCGGTGGAAGTTTCTCAAGCGACAAGAAAATTGAGAGGAACGATCTTGGATACAAATGGAACTCCGGTTATCGGTGCGAGTATTTCCGTAAAAGGAACTACTACCGGTACGATCTCTGACATGAATGGCGTATTTACGCTAGATGTGAAAAATGGCGATGTATTAGAAATCTCGTTTATAGGCTATCTCTCCCATACGGTTAAGGTCGGTACGCAGACTGATTTACAGATTGTCTTGAAAGAGGACACGCAAGCCTTGGATGAGGTGGTAGTGGTTGGTTATGGCGTTCAGAAGAAGAGCGTGATGACAGCGGCCATCAGTCGTGTCACCTCCGATGATTTGGAGAAGCTGACGCCGACCCGGGTAGAGGATGTGTTACGAGGAAAAGTCTCGGGAGTAAGCATTATGCAGAATTCCGGACAACCGGGAGCCGAGTCGAGAGTCCGTATCCGTGGTACAGGAACTATCAATGATAGTAACCCTTTGTATATTGTGGACGGAATGCCACTTGAAGGAGGTGTCGATTATCTGAATCCGCAGGATATACAATCTATCGAGGTCTTAAAAGATGCCGCTTCAGCCGCTATCTACGGTTCACGTGCGGCTAATGGTGTTATTCTGGTTACGACAAAGAGCGGGAAAAAAGGAAAAGCGGTTGTCAATTATGATTTCTCTATCGGTTGGCAAAATCCTTGGCGAAAAATGTCGGTCTTGAATGCCACCGAATATGAGACAATAATGAATGAGGCTTACGTGAATGCCGGGATGGACCCTATTTACGATGATCCTTCGAAAGCAGGTGTAGGGACGAACTGGCAGAATGAGATTTATAACGAGAATGCCCCGATCATGAATCATCAAGCGAGCATCAGTGGGGGTGGTGATAAGGGAAGCTATTTCCTCTCTTTTGGTTATTTAGATCAAGAAGGAATTGTTGGAGGAAAAGATAAGTCGGATTATAAACGATATAGCTTACGTTTCAACAATACCTATAATGTGTTTGAGAATAAGGCGAATAAATTTTTCCGTAGTTTCAAGGTCGGAACGAACCTAGGATATACACGGATCATATCCAAAGGTATTTCGGAGAATGACAACTTCTCCGGTCCGTTAGCAAGTGCGGTGATGACTCCACCGAACGAATCGGTCTATCTGGAGAATCCTTCGGCGGAAGATCTCGCTTATTACGAAAAAAATTATCCCGGTTATGTCAAGGATGACGAAGGCCGTATTTATAACGTGATCGAAAATCAAGAGATCGTGAATCCGGTCGCTATGATGCAGACCTTAAACAATAACAAGGACTGGGATAAATTTGTAGGATCTGTTTGGGGTGAATTGGAAGTATTCGAGAATCTTACGTTTAAGACCTCTCTCTTTACGGATATGGCTTTTTGGGGCGAAAGGAATTGGTTCCCTGTTAGTTATTTGTGTTATATGGTCAAGAATGAGAAATCGAGGGTGGAGCAAACGATGAATCGTGGCATGAAACTTCTTTGGGAGAATACGTTGAGTTATAAACGTTCGATCGATAAACATAATTTCGCGGTTTTACTGGGAACCTCTATGGAACGGTATGATAGTAAAAAGGTAAAGGGAACGGCCTTGAACTTACGAGCGGAAGATGATCATAAAGCGTGGATCGATTTCACCAATAGTGCCTCTCCCGGCGATCAGCATTCGGAAGGTGGGGCGACGGAGCATCGGATGGCCTCCGTTTTCGGACGATTGAACTATAATTATGACGAAAGGTATATGCTTGAGTTAACCCTTCGTCGGGACGGTTCCTCTAACTTCGGCCGGAATAATCAATATGCCTATTTCCCGTCCGTCTCTGCGGGCTGGACGTTGACTAACGAGCCTTTCATGGAAAATAAACCGGGATGGTTCGACTTCTTGAAAGTGCGCGGAAGCTGGGGACAGAACGGAAATGAGAAAATCGGATCGTTTGGATATACTACGACAATGACCGGAGGAAATAACTATAGTTTCGGGGCAAGCTCGAACGGTGTCATTCATAGCGGAACAAAGCCTACTTCTTTGGCTAATCCTGATTTGCGTTGGGAAACATCGGAGCAATTGGACTTTGGATTTGATTCTCGCTTCTTTAATAACTCCCTTTCTTTTAGTTTTGATTGGTTCAAGAAAGATACAAAAGACATGTTGATGGAGCGTCCGATACCCCTATATGTGGGAAGTGGCTCGCCTTTATCGAATGTCGGGACATTGACAAACCAAGGTATCGAGCTTGAAGTCGGTTATAAATTAAGTGTAGATAAAGTGAATCTATCTTTCTTGGCGAATGCTTCTTATGTGAAGAATGAGATCAAGAATCTGGGAAATCAGACGGGATATATTGATAAAGAGAGTTTACCAACTTTAGGTACGGTATCAAGGAACGAAAATGGTTATCCAATCGGTTATTTCTTCGGATACAAGGCAATTGGGGTTTTCCAGACACAAGAGGAGATCGATAGCTATATCAGTCCTGCTACCGGTAAGCCTATACAACCGAATGCGGCACCCGGTGATACGAAATTTGAGGATTTGAACGGAGACGGAGTGATCAGCGATGATAACGAGGACCGTACGATGATAGGCAAGCCTAATCCGGATTGGATGGTTGGACTTACCGTTGCGGCTGATTGGAATGGCTTTGATTTAAGTGCCTTTTTCCAAGGTTCTTTTGGAGCGGATGTTTTCGATGCGTTACGCCGTTATGAGTTGGCGGCAGTCAATTATACGTCGGATGCTTTGGAGCGATGGACTGGACCGGGTACCTCCAATTCGATGCCAAGGATTGTGTTAGGTGATACGCCTAAGAACTTCCGTCCGTCTACTTTGTTGGTTCACGATGCTTCTTTCTTGCGCTTACGTAATTTACAGGTAGGTTATACGCTACCGGCTCAGTTGACCCGGAAAGCTTATATACAACGCTTGAGATTTTATGCGTCGTTCGATAATTTGTTGACTATTACGGGATATAAAGGGATGGACCCGGAAATTGGTTCAACAATGGGTATAGATAAGGGTGTATATCCTCAAGCCCGGGTTTATACATTTGGATTGAATTTGACATTTTAATCATTAAAATTAGTGTTATGAATAAATATATTTATCTGCTAGCCGTTGTATTCGGACTAAGTGGCTGCAATGATTTTTTAGAGTTGTCTCCGACGAATAAGGTTATCGAAACGGATTATTACAAGACACAGGAGGATTTGACCGAGGCATTGGTCGCTGCCTATGACCCGTTGAAATGGAACGCTTATAATGCGTATAGCTCTTATGAACTGGTAAGTAATATCATGTCGGATGATGCGGAGACCGGTGGATCGACGGTCTCGGATCAACCGCAGTTGCAGCGAGTGAATGATTTTACCAATTGGGTGACACCGACAAACTTACCCGAGGGTTTATGGGGGCGTTCGTATGAGGGTGTGAACCGTGCGAATATCGTGATAGAGAAATGCCCTCTTCTTCCGGAGGGGACGATGTCGGAGGAGCTTCGTGATCGTTATGTGGCTGAGGCTCATTTCTTGCGTGTATTTTATTATTTCCAGTTGTGGCGTTTCTTTGGATACATACCGTATTACGAGACGAATTTGGGGTTGGATGATATAACAACTGTCCCTCAGTTACAGCCGGATGAGGTCTATGCGAAATTAATCGAGGATTTAGATAATAATGTTATTGGGAAGTTACCTAAGATAGTCCCGGCTAATGAGAAAGGACGAGCTACGAATGGTGCCGCTATCGCGATGAAAGCACGTATCGTTCTATATCAGAATGATGATACTAAAATGAAGGAGATCGCCAGCCAATTGAAAGAACTAATTACCGATCCTGCCTATCAATATGATTTGATCCCGGATTATAAAGTTCTTTTTGATGATGAGTATGAATGGTGCAAAGAATCTGTTTTTGAAGTCAATTATACGGAAATCGGGAACTCGAATGATTGGGCAGGCAAGGCTAATCAAGGTAACTCCGATATAATAATGCTAGGAGCCAGAGGTTTGAAATATCCTAATAATGTATATGTGGAAGGTTGGGGTTTTGCGCCTGTAACAAAAGCATTGAATGATGCGTTTTTACCAAATGATCCTAGAAAGTGGACAACAATCATAGATCATGAGGAGTTTAGAGCGGAAGGCGGGACGGTTAGCTCGGATGTGAATCAATATACAGGATATAGCGTACGCAAATATCATCCTCGTGCGGGGTATTCTTCTACGGTTGGCACGGAAGCGCTGAATTATAAGAACAATTACCGTGTAATTCGTTTCTCCGACGTATTATTGATGGCATCGGAAGCTTTGTTGAGAAGTGGAGGTAGCGTAGGCGAGGCACAGGATTATTATGCGAGAGTCGTTAAACGTGCGATGGGGGATGATTATAAGGTTCCGGTGGTTTCATTGGATAATATCTATAAGGAACGCCGTTATGAGTTTGCGATGGAAGGTATTCGTTATTGGGATTTAGTACGTACGAACCAAGCAAAAGATTTTATCAAAGGTTGGGATGATACAAAGAAATACTTACCGATCCCTCAGTCGGAGATTGATAAGTCGGATGGCCATTTGGTACAGAACCCTCATTTCTAAGAATTGAGCTGTATTTACATTTGTTCATTTTAGGAGAACCTGATAGCTTTTAATTTGTTGATAATTAGATATGGATGTGTGATCATTTGTCCACATCCATGTTTTTTGTCTTTAAGTAAATAGTTTAAATCGATAAAATATGAGATTAAAATAGAGTAATAACGGTACACGAATACCCATTTGCGACCGCTTACGATCCCGTTCGTTGGCTATTCACTTACGGATCCAAAAAGAAGGACATTTCTTTTTAGATGGGATAGGCTTGTATTCCAGATCTTTTTATGTACATTTGAAGCCACCCAATAGTGGGGTAACTAAAACATGATATGACTATGGAAAAGAAAACAGAAAAAGAGGAGAAGTATATGAAGGAATTACAAGATCGATATATCCGTTTCGACTGGGCCATCAAACGCCTACTCCGGCAAAAAGCGAATTTCGGAGTGCTAGAAGGCTTTCTTACCGTGTTCTTGGGCGAGCAGATCAAGATTGAGGAGATATTGGAGAGTGAGGGAAACCAGCAAATGGCCGATGATAAATTCAATCGGGTGGATATCAAGGCTAAGAACACAAAGGGAGATATCATCCTTATCGAGATCCAGAATACCCGCGAGCTTTATTATTTGGAACGTGTGCTTTATGGCGTGGCGAAGGCCGTCACCGAGCATCTTCATTTGGGACAGGACTATTCCGGGGTGAAAAAGGTCTATTCAATCAGTATCCTTTATTTTGATATAGGCGTAGGAACCGATTATCTGTATCACGGGCAGAACCAATTTGTCGGCGTGCATACCCATGATCATTTACAGGTAAATACCAAGGAGAGGGGTGCGATCGTCAAGCGTCTTCCCTCGGAGATCTTTCCGGAGTATATATTGGTCCGGGTGAATGAGTTTGATAAGGTGGCCGTGACCCCCTTGGAGGAATGGGTACGATACTTGAAAGATGGGATCATAACTTCCGGAACGACAGCCCCCGGCTTGGAAGAGGCACGAGAGAAATTACGCTATTACTCAATGTCTCCCGAGGAACGTTATGCTTATGACGAACATCTGAATGCGATTATGATCCAGAATGACGTGTTGAGCACTGCTAAGTTTGAAGGACGGGAAGAAGGATTAGCAGAAGGATTAGCAGAAGGCAGAGAAGAAGGACTAATAGAAGGTCGAGAAGAAGGCCGTGTGGAAGAACGTCTAGAAACAGCTCGGCGTATGCGGTCTGATGGGCTTTCGATGGAAATGGTCGTGCGTTATACTGGTTTGTCAGAGGAGGAAATAAATAAATTATGATATCTTGGGGCTTTGCTAGCGGAGCAGGATCGGTTCTTTTAAGTTCTTGGCCTGCTCCTCGGATGATGTTCCAGTATCTCTTTGCGAAGGAATTCCCGGTCGATATGTGTATATATCTCGGTGGTGGTGATTTTCTCATGCCCCAGCATCTCTTGGATAGCGCGTAAGTTGGCGCCTCCTTCCAGCAAGTGGGTGGCGAAAGAATGACGGAAGGTATGGGGACTTACGTTTTTATGGATACCGGCGGCCTCCGTCTGTTGCTTGATGATATGAAATACCATGATACGGGAGAGGGCCGTTCCTCGCCGGCTTAGAAATAAAATATCCTCGAAGCCTTTTTTAACCACGACCGAATTCCGGTCATACAGATAGTTTTTAATTTCCCGCAAAGCAACTTCGGAGATAGGAACAAGCCGTTGTTTGCTTCCTTTACCCTCTACCCGGATGAAACCTTCCTTGGGATATATATCCGAATAACGCAGGCCAGTAAGCTCCGATACGCGCAGTCCACAACTATATAAAACCTCCAGCATCGCACGGTTCCGCTGTCCCTCGGGAAGCGTGAGGTCTATCGTGTCGAGAATGCTATTTATCTCGTTGACGGTTAATACTTCCGGCAGCTTCAATCCGATCTTGGGAGACTCTAACAATTCGGTCGGATCATTTGTTATATAATTGTCAAGCAATAAGAAACGATAGAACGATTTGATACCCGAGATGATGCGTGCTTGCGATCGGGGATGGATACCGATGTCACGTAATTGGGCGATGAACTGTTGCAAGTCGTCGTAGCTGATCTCCTTAACGTCCTTTTTCTCATCCTCTGCGAAACGTAGCAATTTGTCAAGATCTGTCAAATAGGCGTCGATGGAGTTGGCTGAGAGCGATTTTTCTAATCGTAAATAGGTGTTATATCGGTTTATTATATCTTTTCCTTGTCGCATTGTCGGTATGTCGTTATGAATGTGTCAAATAAAATCCTTACCTTTGCCGGATAATTCCGGCCTCAACGGGCGGTACAAAGGTAATAAACTTACAATTAAGAATGAAGAAGATTCAGATCATCAATGGCCCTAATTTGAATCTGTTGGGCAAGCGAGAACCGACAGTATACGGAAATGCCTCGTTCGAGGACTATTTGAGCGAGTTACGTGCCCACTTTCCTCAGTGTGAGATATCTTATTATCAAAGTAATGTGGAAGGAGAGATAATTAACAAGATCCATGAGGTGGGTTTTGAATATGACGGTATCGTGTTGAACGCCGGCGCTTATACGCATACTTCCATTGCGTTGTACGATGCTATCAAGGCGGTTACTACGCCAGTCGTGGAGGTGCATATCTCGAATGTGCATGCCCGTGAATCGTTTCGTCATGTGTCGATGATATCGGCGGCATGCAGGGGAGTGATTCTTGGGTTTGGGCTGGATTCGTATCGGTTGGCGATCGAATCGTTTATGTGATAGAAGGTTTAGAAGGTTATCAAATAGAATTAATAATTAGGTTATAATAATTTAAGGTATATGTTAAAGCATACGAAGATTGTTGCTACAGTTTCCGACCAGCGCTGCGACGTTGCGTTCGTTGAGGCGTTATATAAAGCGGGAATGAATGTGGTGCGCCTGAATACGGCTCACATGATGGAAGAGGGGTTGACCCGTGTGGTAAATAACGTCCGTACCGTATCCGACCGTATCGGTATCTTGATGGATACGAAGGGGCCGGAAGTACGTACCACGACGACGGTAAACAAGGAACCGATCCCTTTCAAGACTGGAGAGATCGTGAAGGTAATCGGTAATCCCGATCAGGAAACTTCGCATGATTGTATTTGTGTGTCATATAAGAATTTCGTGAACGACTTGGCGATTGGCAGCGACATCCTTATCGATGATGGTGATCTGGAAATGAAGGTTACCGGGAAATCCGGCGATTGTTTGCTTTGCGAGATCCAGAATGACGCTACGCTAGGTAGCCGCAAGAGCGTGAATGTGCCGGGTGTACGTATCAATTTGCCTTCGTTGACTGAGAAAGACCGTAATAATATCCTTTGGGCGATCGATCATGATCTCGATTTTATCGCTCACTCATTTGTTCGCAACAAACAGGACGTGTTGGATATCCAACGTATCTTGGACGAGCGTAACAGCCCCATCAAGATTATCGCTAAGATCGAGAATCAAGAGGGTGTAGACAATATCGAGGAGATCTTGGAAGTGGCTTATGGCGTCATGATCGCTCGTGGTGACTTGGGTATCGAGGTTCCGGCCGAGAAGATCCCGGGTATCCAGCGTATGCTGATCCGTAAATGCGTGGAAGTGAAGAAGCCGGTTATCGTGGCTACGCAAATGCTTCATTCCATGATTAATAATCCTCGTCCTACTCGTGCCGAGGTTACGGATATCGCCAACGCTATTTATTATCGTACGGATGCTTTGATGCTAAGCGGTGAGACGGCTTATGGAAAATATCCGGTTGAGGCGGTACAGACCATGACAAAAGTGGCTCGTGAGGCCGAGAAGACTAAGCTGGCAGCGAATGATATCCGTGTGCCGATCGAGGGGAATGATTTAGACGTAACTTCTTTCTTGGCGAAACAAGCCGTTAAGTCTTCTTCTAAATTACATGTGAAGGCGATTATCACGGATAGTTACACGGGTCGTACGGCACGTTATCTGGCTGCTTTCCGCGGAACCTCTACTGTGTTCGCTATATGCTATAATCCTCGTGTGATGCGTATGTTGGGTCTTTCTTATGGGGTATGGGCGGTTCATCAGCCATACAACGACAGTCGTAGGGGATATTTCTATGACGCGTTGAACCAGCTGATCCATAGTGGACGTATCACTCGTAACGATATGGTAGCGTATTTGAGCGGTAGCTTCGGCGAAGGTGGCGGTACCAGCTTTTTGGAGATTAACAACGTGGGAAAAGTGCTGGATGCAGGCACGCAATATCAGTTGCCAACTTTTAAAGAGTAAGAGGCATGTTTACGGGCGAGATTGATGCGTATATTCTTTCTCATATAGATGAAGAAGGGGATTTGCTGTCGGCGTTGAATCGCGACGCCAATGTGAACCTTCTCCGTCCGCGTATGCTATCCGGGCATTTGCAGGGTAGGATATTGAAGATGTTTTGCCGGATGATTCGTCCGAGAAAAGTCTTGGAGATCGGGACTTATACGTCTTATGCCACTTTGTGTATGGCGGAAGGCATGGACGAGGGGGCGTTGGTTCATACGATTGAGATCAATGACGAGATGGAGGATTTTATCATGAAATATCTTTCCCGCTCGCCACATAAGGACAAGATAAAAGTCCATTTCGGGGATGCGATGGAGATCATCCCCCGTTTGGATGAGACGTTCGATATGGTTTTTATCGATGCCGACAAACGCCTGTATTCCGAGTATTATGATTTGGTATTCCCGATGGTCCGTCCGGGCGGCTTGATTCTCGCGGATAATACGCTTTGGGACGGTAAAGTGGTAGAAGAAGTGCATCCTTCCGATAAACAAACGAAGGGAATACTGGTTTTTAATGAAAAGGTTAAGCAAGACGATCGGGTAGAGAAGGTGATCCTCCCTTTACGTGATGGCTTGACGATGATCTGGAAAAAGTAAATAATAAAGCGTATGGAAAGTACTAGATTACAAAAGATCGAACGCCTTCTTCAGAAGGAGTTGAGTGATATATTTCAGAAGCAGACGCAAGGGATGCATGGCGTATTGGTCTCTGTCAGCGTAGTTCGTGTAAGTCCGGATTTAAGTGTGGCGAGAGCTTATTTAAGCATTTTCCCGTCGGATAAATCGCAAGAGCTATTGGAGGCTATACGGAGCAATACGAAAGCGATCCGTTTTGATTTGGGGCAACGCATTCGTTTGCAGGTTCGTAAGATCCCTGAATTAAGCTTCTTTATAGATGATTCATTGGATTATATCGAGAATATCGACAATCTTTTGCATAAGTAATCAAGAGGAGCCTTGAATTTTCCATTCTATATAGCCCGGCGGTATCTCTTTTCGAAGAAGTCGCACAATGCCATAAATATCATATCGATGGTATCGGTATGCGGGGTTGTTGTCGCCACGATCGCCTTAGTATGCGCCTTGTCGGTCTATAATGGTTTCAACGATTTGGTATCTTCTCTCTTCAGCAATTTTGATCCGGAGTTGAAGATCATGCCTCGGAAAGGGAAGGTTTTCGACCCGACCTCGGAAGAGATACGTAAGGTGAGGGAATTGCCCGGCATTGTTTGTTTTAGTGAGGTATTGCAGGACAATGCCTTGGTCCGTTATCGAGATCGTCAGGGTGTAGCTACCTTGAAAGGTGTAGACGAGCAATATGAGAAGCTGGCGCAGATCGATAGTATCTTGATCGATGGAAAGTTCCTTCTGAATGACGAGGTGGCGAATTATGCGAATATGGGGATCGGATTGGCTTTCTCGCTAGGAATAAACGCAGGCTTTGTCTCTCCGCTAGAGATCTACGCTCCGAAGCGGGAGGAGAAGGTGAACATGGCGAATCCGGCTTCTTCTTTCAATTTGGAATATGCTTATATCGGTGCTGTCTTTCGTACGGACCAACAGGTTTACGATGATTCATATATGATCGTGCCTTTGTCATTGGCCCGTTCTTTATTTAATTATGATAAAGAAGTGACAGCGGTGGAATTGAAGGTGAAAGATAGCGGGGATATCGCTCCGGTAAAGAAAGAGATTCAACGTATCCTAGGTGATCAATATATCGTGCAAGACCGTTTTGAGCAACAAGAGGCTTCTTTCAAGATGATGCAAGTCGAGAAATGGATGACCTTCTTGATCCTTACTTTTATATTGGCGATCGCCTTATTCAACGTGGTGGGTTCTTTATCCATGTTGATGATCGAGAAACAGGAGGATGTAAGTACACTGCGTAATATGGGGGCTGATGACAGTCTGATCCGTCGGATTTTCTTGTTTGAAGGCTGGATGATCTCCGGTTTTGGAGCTTTGATCGGAGTCTTGATCGGGGTTGTACTTTGCTTGCTACAACAAGAGTTTGGCTTTATAAAACTAGGGGAAGCTGCCGGAGCGTTTATTATAGAGGCTTATCCGGTACGTGTAGTCCCGGTGGATATAATAACAGTCTTTGTGACGGTATTAACGATAGGCTTTTTGGCTGCGTGGTATCCTGTACGATATCTTGCTAAGAAGTTGAAAATTGAGAATTGAGAATGAATACCGCTTGCCGATAATTCTCAATTCTCAATTCTTAATTAGTTGTATTCTTTTCCGTATTTGATTTTAGCGTCGGCTACGAATTGTTTGATACGTTGTTCGTCATCCTTCTTACAAATCAATAATACGTTTCCGGACTCGGCCACGATGCAATCTTTTAGCCCTTGGATAACGGCTAGACGTTTCGGGTTATTTAATGCGATCACATTGCCGGAGCATTCGTATAGCATTGCCTCGTTATTTTTCAATACTGCGTTCTCATTTTCGTCTTTATTCGCTAGGTCGAACAAAGATCCCCAGCTACCGAGGTCGGCCCAACCGAAATCTACACATAGCATATATACGTTGTGCGCTTTCTCCATGATACCGTAGTCGATGGATATATTTAGGCAATAAGGGAAATTCTCTTGGATAAACGCTTTTTCTTCCGAGGTATTAAATTTATCCTTACCTAGATCGAAACGGCTGCTGATATCCGGGAGATATTTAGAGAACGCTTCCAAGATCGTATTCACGTTCCAGACGAACAAGCCGGAATTCCAGAAGAATTCTCCACTTTCCATAAATACCTTTGCCAACTCGAGGTCCGGTTTTTCCGTAAAGGTCTTCACCTTGGTGAAATCATCTACTACCGTATCACTGCTTTGGATATATCCGTATCCTGTTTCCGGGCGGCTAGGCTTGATGCCCAAGGTGACCAACGCACGGTTTCTCTTCACGAAATCCAACGCCTTTTGAACGTCCCTCAAGAAAACATCCTCTTTTAAGATCAGATGGTCGGAAGGGGCTACGACAATATTGGCTTCCGGATTGCATGCCTTAATATGATAAGCCGCATAAGCGATACAAGGAGCTGTATTGCGACGAGCCGGTTCCAGAAGTATTTGTTCTTCCGCTAATTCCGGCAACTGCTCCTTGATTAAGTCCGCATAAGATTCGTTGGTAACGATGTATATATTTTCAGTAGGGATGATTTTTGCGAAGCGATCAAATGTCATTTGCAGTAAAGACCGTCCGCTCCCAAAAAAATCAAGGAATTGCTTTGGGTAACTTTCTCTACTGAAAGGCCAGAAACGGCTACCGATTCCGCCTCCCATGATGACGCAATAATTATCTTTCATGATATTGGCTGTTATTATGATTATACGTTTACAAATGTAACGAAATAATCTTTCTATGCGAAACAATCCCATACATATTCCCACTGTGAAAAAAATATTTGAAAATTTTCACCCAAACGCTTGCGGGTTTAAAAAAAAGCTGTACCTTTGCAACGCATTTGAGAAACAAACCTACTGCTAAAGGTTAATCAAAAATGCCCAGATGGCGGAATTGGTAGACGCGCTGGTCTCAAACACCAGTGGATTCACTTCCATGCCGGTTCGATCCCGGCTCTGGGTACAGATTAAAAGGCTAAGTGATTAATTGTCAGTCACTTAGCCTTTTTAATTATCTGATTTTTCCCCACAT